>NZ_PIZT01000067.1:0-365922 GCF_002834115.1 Methylomonas sp. Kb3
CGAGAAATGGCGCCGAAACCGAAGGTATATCGGTAAATTTCAACAGCCTGTTAAAGTGACCACGGACAGTAACCACAATGAGGCCATATCACCCAATAGGCTGGACCGCCAATTCAAAGTCGCTCAGCCGAATCAAGTGTGGACGACGGATATTACCTATGTCTGGACGCTACAGGGCTGGCTTTATGTCGCGGTCGTGATTGATCTGTTCTCCCGGCAAGTCGTGGGCTGGGCGATTGATGAGCACATGCAAACTTCGCTCTACGTCAAGGCCTTACAAATGGCCTTCTGGCGTCGTAAACCGCTACTTGGTCTGCTGCATCACTCGGATCGTGGTAGTCAGTTGCAAGTCGGGAATATCGCCAACATCTGGCCGTGATGCGCATGGAGCAAAGCATGAGCCGAAACGGAACGCTTTTTCCGTAGCTTGAAGCATGAACAGCTCAACTACGAAAAATTCAAAACCCAAGAGGCGGCAAAACTGAGCGTGATCGACTATTTGGCTTTTTCGATCGCAATCGACATTGGACTATCAATCTCCGATCGAATTCGAGCAGGAATTTTATTGAAACGCTGCCTGAACAGGTGTCCGGTTGTTGTTGACCATTACAAAGTAAAATGGATTTATGATGACGCAAAGGTCAGACTTGGCAAACAATTTACGAAACTTAGTTAGTCTGCTAGAGTTTCCCTCGAATTTGATTAGTTGTATTTGTTCTTTCTTCGATAAAAAGTGGCTGCCGTATCAATGTCTAACAGAAATCTAAATTATCAACTAGCTCTGTGGTCAGTAGTGAAGCTACCGCTTCAGATACTTTTCCTCGGCGGATCCATTTTGTTATTGGTTCTCCTGACCACTAAAATATTTTCTGGTTTAGGTTTAAGTGGCGCCCTAAACGGTTTGGCGGACAAATCGAGTCTACTCACGCTGATACTTGGACTAATTGCTTTGCTGGTTGGAATTTGCTTCGCCGCACTGTTATGGTGGTTGTCAGAACGTTTTTTCACTCTGATTAGCTCTGGCAAACTCACTCCAGAACAAGCGTCTTCGTTGAAAGACTTGCCGATGGGTTTACCCGAGGGATCTGTAAGGGCTATTCTCGCACTAATTGTCGCAGTGTTAGGAATACCCATTTTGATGTTTTCTGGATCCACAAGTCTCAAACCGGAAATTGCCGGGTACCTAAATGGAATCATCACCGGTGTATTTGGCTTCTATTTTGGTACACGTACGGGGGGAGCTCCCAGTCAAGCATTAAACCAGGTGGTAGATGCACAAACGCGTACGAAAGAAGCAGAAAAACAACGTGACGCTGCACAAGCAGATGCCGCAGCCAGTCAAGTAGCCGCAGCCGGTGCCACGCGAAAAGGTCAATTCAGTACCATACTCGAAAAATTGAATCGCCATCTCGCGCTTGCATCCACTGTATTGGATGTCATTGAGCCCCATCTACCGCCAAACTTATTACCAAAAGGATTTCGCGACACAGTCAAGAAAGCGAAAAATGCATTATCAGCCGTTGAAGGAATTTCAGGCGATACCGCGACAGACGATCATGTCAAATTATTGGAAGAAGCTACTAATGCTTTGATAGGCAACAAGCAGGATGACTCTTCCTGGCTGGGTGGATTGCTTCAAAAAGCGACTCCTATGTTATCGGGGTTGGAAATCGCGGGAGTCGGACTTGGTCCGCTCGCTGGCCTGGGTATATTGTTGTCGCTGGGCGTTAAATTGGGCGTTGCTCAGTACCAAAGGTGGCGCGCCAGGGTTCTTTCAGCGCCAATCGCAACCGGTCTAATTGAGTTTGGTACCGTGACTCCAGAGGAAGTGCGATCTGTTCTTATGGAAGCATCAATATTTAATAAGGTTTTAGCAAGTCAAAAAGACCAACCGGGGTTTGATGTTGATTTGGCAGACGCGGTTTTGCGCGACAATGCGTTGGATCGCTTGTGGGATCGATACGGTAACGACACACCCGCCAAGCTTGGCTTATTTGAAAGCCGTCAGCAATTAGTGGACGGCTTGAACCAGTTCCGCCAAATATTATTAGCTAGTCGCTCATTAAACGATGTACCGGAGAACGTACCAAGTCAAATTGCGAATGCTCTCAATCAATCCTCAATCGCAGAATTGCGAATTCCTGGTCCAATTACTCCAACGGTGGTCAACCAGCTAATTTCGACTGCCACGCGGGCTTCTGCTAAAGAATCCCTGCCCGAAGATGAAGATGCACAGGCCGCATTCGACGCTTTAGTTACGTTGGTCCACCACGCTCGCCAAGACGGTATCGACTTACCTGTGGTTCTTTCGGAGTTGAAGTAATGAAACTATTACTATTTGCTGTGATTACAATGGTTATGTCCGGGTGCTGTGGCCCAGTCTGGCAGCTCAGCGATTGGCAAGACCTCGAAAACGCTAAGCAATACGATGAAATAGAAGTCGAGGCTATCGATTCCGAATGCATTGCTCAAGACGGCAAAATGAACGAGGCTTGCCCGAAATTGTTTGCCATCCACGCCCGCGCGTGTTTGATACTAGCTCGGGCAGAAACGTCTGAGACAGCTGCTTGTCCACCATACACGGAATCAGCGCGGAAACGAATGGATTGTGCCGCTGCGGACTACGCCAAGGCACGGTCTGGAAACTTTTCAAATGACCAACTTATCGAGTTTTCCGAACACCAAGCTCGTGCACTTTATTGTGGTGCCAATTTCCGTACACGACCAGAAGGAGTACCATTGGCTCGAAAGGCAGTTGTTGAATTGTCAGGGCTCCCGCCCAATCCTCGCAGGGATCACCTAGCAGCCTCCGCCGAGCTTTTCCTAGCTGGGACTGATCAATTAAGCGCTGCAGACCGTTGTCAGTCAGCAAAGAAGGCGCTGCAGTTTACCAGCCGAGGCCTAGCAGATGGATCCGCATCGGTTGCGGTTACCGACGGCTTACGTGGTGCTCAGGCAGCCGCTAATCGAATTATTGACCAAATCAACAGCTGCCGGAGAGATTAAACATGGAGTTCACTCGCTATTTATCGTATCGCTTTCCGTTAATTCGCGGCGAGGATGTTCGTGCGGTGCAACAAGCATTGATTACGCTGCAAATTAAACCACCTTGTGGCGTTGCTGATGGTATTTTTGGCAGCGCTACAGAAGCGACGGTACTAGGCTTTCAAAAATATTTTAATAGTCAAATCATATCCGATGAGGACAATCTAACTGAAGACGGCATCGTTGGTCCCAAAACCTGGGCCGCACTTTTTCGGAGTACTGGCAATACAAATGTGATTGCGGCAAATATCCTGGCTGCGAGAAAAGCACTACCAGAAATACCTAAAAACTTTAGCTATACAGCAAAGACGCCACCTCCATTGAATCAAAACCAATGCCTTCGTGTGAAAACCTGGCTGATGAATAACTTCGGCCCTGAGATTACCAAAGCAATATCAGGAAAAGCGTATGATGTAGACATCGTATGCGCTATTGCGTGCAAAGAAACAGCAATAGAATGGCTAGCTTGGATCGATAAAATGCCGCCTGAACAAATACTTGCCCGTTGCGTATTTGACGCCAGTGGCGATTATCCCAATACCACCCGTAAAGCATTTCCGATCAACACTGCAGCCTTTTGTGCTCGTTATAACAAAGTTCTTACTGATCAACTAATCTTCGAGGCAAACCTTACACGTAGGCTGAAAAAATTTCAGGATAAAGAATGGGTTTACAAAGGATATGGAATTTTTCAATACGACTTACAGCACATTGTCGATGATTTAGAATTCTTTCGAGATAAGAAATGGTACAACTTTTCTGAATGTTTGAAACGATTGATCACAGAAATGGACAGTAAACTTCATGATGCTAAAGGCAATTTAGCTGAAGCGATTCGTCGTTATAATGGTTCCGGTCAAAAGGCTGAAGAATATGCAGTCCATGTATTGCAAATGACTGAATGGTGTCGTGTTACCTTAGCTGCTGCATAGATTATCTGAAAGCAGCGAAAAAGATTGATCTAGCCTACGCAGGTCGGTTGCCGAATAGACTTATCAATATCACTGTACTTAACCATCAATTCTTTCAATTTGAATATTGTGCAATGCTTTATGGAATGGTTCTGTAAAGCGTTCTCTATATTTCTCGTCTTTTGGCCCATGTAACATATCTGCTAGTTTTGGAAGATTTTTTAAATAGAGATGATCAATATGCCCCTCCTTCCGAGACACTTCTTCGTACTCAGTAATCATAGAGCTTAAAAAATCTCGCATTTTGGAAATCTCTTTACGTATTTCACTCCAAGCTTTAAACAAATCAGGTAGAGCATTGCCTTCTAGAATCAAAACCTCAAGCTCTAGTTGTAAGTCATTAATTACACCCATTTGTTCGATATAGTCTTCCCTTGGCACATAGGCGTCTATGACCGGAGCAGAAAACGCTGCGTTACGGCTCAATCCCGCTCTAAGCTCACGTCTCGCTTTTTTTACTCCTACATATGCTCTAACAAGGCTTTGTTGACATTTTGCGCGTAGTTCGCGCATAGCTTCGTGTTGTCGTTGTTGAGATATATAATTTTGAACTGCAATACCACCGGTTATACCGATAAGCGTAAGTTGGGCAACAAGCTTAGCAATCTCAAAACCCAATTCCTTTGCCTTATCTTCTCCATATGTTATCAACATCGTTGAAAGAAATATGGTGCTAATCAGTATTAGAGCAACCATCCATGTGGCATTCGATTTGATTTTTTTGGTCTTCACTAAAATAGCCTTATTCCGTATTTAAAATACAATCCGTCATTCAACAGGATTTTCATTTGCGGTCCATTAGATAGTTTAGGTATGTCAGCCAAAAAATGATCTGTGGCACGATAATTTTTTGACCTGGGTATGATCTTCTTTTCTGTATATCATTCGGCAGAGAAAATAATGTCCGCTAACAGCCAGGCTGCTGCCATTAAATCAGATCAAACGATAGTCCGCAACGGGTCGATAATGATCATTTACTATCGATTCATAAACAAATCAAATAGCGCACAATTGGCTATCACCAATACCCTGGCTCAGTATATCCAGGAAAATATCCCATTGGCACAACGCACCTATTACGTCAGTCTATCGTTAAAATACTAAACATGCCGGGCGCGGCGGCAGCCAATCCAGCTGACAGTCGCAGATCATTCACCTTAACCCAAATACCTTATATGAACGCAGAGCCCCCCGTATTGGCCGCCCGCAACCTGGTTGTCGAGTACCGACAACACCGTGCGGTCGATAATTTAAATTTACACATCCCCAAGGGCTGCGTTTACGCGCTGCTGGGTGGCAATGGCGCCGGCAAGTCGACAACCATCAGCACGTTTTTGACCTTCAACCAGCCCAGTAGCGGACAGGTGCTGATCGAAGGCGAATCGCCGCACGCCAATCCCGATCTGGTGCGGACGAAACTGGCCTATTTACCGGAAAACGTCGCGCTGTACGAGGTAATGAGCGGCTTGGAAAATCTGACTTATTTCTGCGCGCTGGCGAATATTCGTTTGCATGACGAGCAAGCCCGTCGTTTGTTACTGGACAGCGGCCTGCAAGCGGATGCTCACGGTAAACGGGTGGCGGCGTATTCCAAAGGCATGCGGCAAAAAGTGGGCTTGGCGATTGCCTCGGCGAAACAGGCCAAAGCCATGTTGCTGGACGAGCCGACCTCCGGCCTGGATCCCAGCGCGGCCAACGACTTTGCCCAACGCATCCGCGCCGCCGCCGATCAAGGCATGGCGGTGTTGATGGCCACCCATGATTTGTTCAACGCCAAGCAAGTCGCCGACCGCATCGGCATCATGAAAAGCGGCCGACTGGTGGAAGAATTCGACGCCCACACCGTGCAACACGACGAACTGGAGCAAAAATATCTGGCGCATGCCCGGGGGCTGGCATGATCAAAACCATCATTCGCAAGGAGTTTCTCGCCACACTGCGCGACGGCCGCTTGCTGACTTTGGGCATTGCCCTATTGCTATTGTTTGTCGGCTTTTTCCTGGCGTCAGCCTATGAATTGCAGCAATTGCGCGCGGAAAAACACCGCGTCGGCACCACCGCCAAGGAACAGTGGAATACTCAGAGCGTGAAAAACCCACACTCTGCCGCGCATTACGGCATCTACGTGTTTAAGCCGGACACGCCGGCGGCGGCTCTGGATCCGGGTTTGCGGCCGTATATCGGCCAGTCTTTATGGCTGGAGCCGCATAAGCGCAATCTGACCCGGTTCAGCCCGGCAGCGGACCAAGTGTTGGCCGGCCGCTTCGGCCAAGCCGCCACCAGCTTTGTGTTGACCGCGCTATTGCCGCTATTGATTGTGGCCTTGACTTTTAACTCGGTCAGCCAGGAACGCGAATCCGGCACGTTGCGGATGTTACACAGTTTGGGGGTTAACGCCGGCCAGTTGTTGTTCGGCAAATTGCTGGGCTTGCTGAGCGCGTTTGCCCTGGTCTTGGCACCGGCGCTGTTGGTAGCCGCCGTGATACTGCTGGGCCACTTCGCATTTACGCTGGACGACGTACTGCGCCTGCTGGTTTTGATGCTGCTGTTGAATCTGTACTACGGCGTCTTCGCCGCAGTCGCCATCGCCGCTTCCGCGTCTTTCAACACCAGCCGCACGACTTTGTTTTGCCTGCTGGGCTTTTGGTTGGCCAGCGTGTTTATCGCCCCGCGCCTGGGCGCCGTCACTGCGGAAATGCTGGCGCCCAATCCCAGCGCCAGCGAATTCTGGCGTGAGATCAAGGATGACATCGACCACGGTCTAGACCACGACGGCGACCATGAACAACGCGCCAAAGCCTTCGAAGCACAAGTGTTGGCGCAGTACGGGGTTTCCCGCAAGGAAGATTTGCCGGTCGGTTTCGTGTCCTTAAATCGCCAGCACAACGATGCCTATTCCGTTAAGGTGCACGCGCTGCATTTCGACGCCTTGCGCGACAATTTTATTAAACAACAACACTTGAGCCATCTGGCTTCCTGGCTAGGCCCCAGCCTGGCGCTGCGTTCATTGTCTATGACCTTAGCCGGCATGGATTTAGCACATCAACGGCATTTTGAGGACGCCGCCGAACAATATCGGCACTATTTTATCAACCTGACCGAAGACTGGGATCGCGAGCGTAGCCGCGGCACGGAGCGCAAGGCCACCGGCGCTGAGGCCGATTGGCGTAGCGTGGCGGACTTTAGCTATCAAGCCCCGGACATCGGCTTTGCCTTGCGCACCGCCGAGCTAGATCTACTAGTGCTATTGCTGTGGTTGGGTTTATCGGTGGGCTTATTGAGTCTTTCCGCTCGGAGGCTGGTGCCATGATGCAGTTAATCGCCATCGAATGGCTGCGTTTTAAACGCAACAGCTTAAATCTGTGGGTGACAGGTTTGTTTCTGCTGGTGATGCTGGCTAGCGCCGTTTGGTCGGGTTTGGCTGCGCGCGAATTCCGTCAACACGGCACCGCAGCCCCGCAGACCGTCAACGCGATGTCCAATCAAGCGGAGATGCATGACGCCCCGAAAGCGGCGGACCACACCCCCAAAGCCAATGCATTTGCCGCCAGCGCCGCCGCGCCGCCTTTGCGGCTGCCGGCCCTGAGCGGTTTGGCCTTGAGCGTGCGGCAACTGGATTTTTTAAGTACCGGCATCAAAATCTCCACTCGCAGCCGCCACACCGACGGCCGTAACAGCGATCAGTTGTTCAACCCGATGCTGCATGAGTTGGGCATGCTGGACTTTGCCACCGTGTTCGCGTTACTGACCCCGCTGATGGTGATTGCCTTGAGCTACGGCCTGGTGCAGGAAGACCGGGAGAGCGGCGTCTGGCGTTTGGTCTGCACGCAAATGTCGGCACCCTGGCGCTTGGTGTGTGCGGCGCTGAGCGTGCGGTATAGCGTGGTGGTATTGGCGGTTTTCAGCAGTTCGCTGTTGGCGCTATGGCTCGATCCGGCATTTAGCCTGGAAACGCTGGTTTATTGGCTGGCGTTCGCCGGCCTGTACACACTGGTGTGGTTTGGCATCGCCGGCTTGTTCCTGCTGCTGCCCTTCTCCTCTGGGGCGGCGGCCATCGGCATGCTGGGCGTCTGGTTGGTTTTGACCTTTGCCGGCCCGGCCTTGCTGACCTGGGCAGCCGACCAACATGCGCCGATGCCTTCCCGGCTGGATAGCATCATCGCCATCCGCCAGTTCCAGGAGCAAAACAATCAACAACGCCAAGCGCTGCTGACGCAGTGGTATAGCAATCATCCCGATCTGCAGCTGCCGCAAACCGGCAAAGAGTTACCGCGCGAAATCGCCGGTTTGCCGGCCGGTTTGGTTCTGGATCAACAGATCAGACCGGTGATGTACCGCTTCGACAGCACCCGCCAGGGGCAATTCGAGTTTTTGGAAGCGTGGTCCTGGCTGTCGCCGGCGCTGGCGGCCGTGCAAATGGCGGATAGGCTGGCCGGCATCGACGCGCCGCGCTATGCCGAATATATTCAGGCAGTCAATCACTTTGAAGATCAATGGCGCGACTATTTCGTCCCCAAGATCATGAGCGATAGCGCTTGGAGCGATGAACTGAGCCACGACCAACCGCGCTTTGCCTTTGCGTATCCGGCAAATCCGGCAGCCTGTCTAAGCTTGATTGCCGGACAAGCGGCGCTGGCCTTGCTGTTGTTGGCGGTGCTCTTCTTCTCACGCCGGCGCTTTGCCAAAGCCTAACGACGCTATTTGGCTAAAAGACGTCCTGGACGACGCTAGTCGTCCGGGTCGGCTACGCAACATTAAGCCACTATATTTCTGACGCATTGCCTGGCAAACACATTGATAGGCACGCTGCTGCTTAAATAGCGGTTGAACAATTCGTTAATCGTCAGCGGATTGAGGTATACATAAATGCCGCAACCGGTAATGGCGATAAACTGCCTGCTTAACGTTTCGATAAACACGATACGCAGGGTGCTAATTTCGTTGACTTCATTGCTTGTTTCCATGACGCTCTCCCGAATCTGCCGATTTGACTACTAAATGACCAGCATAAGTGACGCCAACTAACAAAAGCCTTTAAAAATCATAGCTGTAAGATTTTTCCAAATTTAGGCAACTTCTAAAAATTGACGCTGAGTTTAAGTTATCGCAAACAGCGCTTGCCGTCGGTAACCTATGCCACGTGGAATCAGTGAATTAATTCACCGGTGCCCACAATCCATCTTGGGCCTGCCAAACGCAGTCTCACGCCAAAATCAGGACTTCTGCGCAGCCGGTATTGCCGGAGAGCGCTTTATAGTACAATTTCCGTCACTTTTAAGCCGACGCGGCGCAGCAATAATCACTAAACAAAACAGGTTCAGATAATGGCAACGATGGATGATAGAGACGGGTTGATTTGGCTAGACGGAAAATGGGTTGATTGGCGCGATGCAAAAGTCCACGTCTTGACTCATACCCTGCATTACGGCTGTGGCGTCTTCGAAGGTTTGCGCGCTTATAAAACCGATGCCGGCACCGCGATTTTCAAACTGGCCGAACACACCGACCGTCTGTTCCGTTCCGCGCATATCATGAACATGAAAATGCCGTTTTCCAAGGAAGAGATCAATCAGGCGCATCGCGACGCCGTCGCCAAAAACAATCTGGACAGCGCTTATATCCGCAGCATGGTGTTCTTTGGTTCCGAAGGCATGGGCTTGCGCGCCGATAACCTGAAAGTCCACGTCATGGTCGCGGCCTGGACTTGGGGCGCTTATTTGGGCGCGGAAAACATGGAAAAAGGCATCCGCATCCGTACCTCGTCGTACACCCGCAACCACGTCAACAGTACGATGTGCAAAGCCAAGGCCAACGGCAACTACATCAACTCCATCCTGGCCCTTCAGGAAGCCTTGTCCACCGGTTACGACGAAGCCTTACTGTTGGACCACGAAGGTTTCTGCGCGGAAGGCAGCGGAGAAAACTTGTTCATCGTCCGTAACGGCAAAATCTATACGCCGGAAACGACGTCGGCTTTGGAAGGCATCACCCGCGACACCTTGATCACCATCGCCCGCGAACAAGGCTACGAAGTGATCGAAAAACGCATCACCCGCGACGAAGTGTATGTGGCAGACGAAGCCTTCTTCACCGGTTCCGCCGCCGAAGTCACGCCAATCCGCCAATACGACAACCGCGACATCGGTTCCGGCAGCCGCGGACCTATCACCGAAAAACTGCAAGCCCTGTATTTCGACTACGTGCAAGGTCGCCGCGCGGACCACAAGGAATGGCTGACGCTCGTTTCCTAAGTGGCGGAGCAAGCTTATAAAATCCTGGTCGTCGGCCCGTCCTGGGTCGGCGACATGGTGATGGCGCAAAGCCTGTTCATCACCCTAAAGCAACAACATCCCGACTGCCTGATCGATGTGCTGGCCCCGGCGTGGTCCTTGCCTCTATTGGAGCGCATGCCGGAAGTGCATAAAGGCCTGACGATGCCGTTGGGCCACGGGCAGTTTGATTTGCGGGGGCGAATCCGCATAGGCCGGGAACTACAAAACCAGCATTACGATCAGGCGATTGTACTGCCCAATTCCTGGAAGTCAGCCGTTATTCCGTTCTTTGCGCATATCCCCAAACGCACCGGTTTTCTCGGCGAACTGCGCCGCGGCCTATTGAACGATGTGCGCACGTTGGATAAGACTGTACTGACCATGACCGTGCAACGTTTCGTGGCGCTGGGTTTACCGAAAGAGGCGCCGCAGCCACCAACTTACCCGGTTCCGAAGCTGGCGATCACAATCGAGCAACAATTAGGCGTCTGCAAAAAATTCGAGATCACCGGCGCGGATTTAATCGAAATCCCCCACCCCAGCGCTCTGCTTGAGGGCTCGGAAGAGTTGCGCCCTATTGTCAGTAAAATCCTGGCTCTGTGTCCCGGCGCGGAATACGGTCCGGCCAAGCGCTGGCCGAGCGAGCATTACGCTGCTATAGCTAGGCAAATGGAAGAACAAGGCTGGCAAGTCTGGTTATTCGGTTCCGACAAAGACAAAGCCGTTGCGGAACAAATCAATGACCTATCGGGCGGCATTTGCCGTAACTTCGCCGGCATTACCTCGTTGGCGGATGCGGTGGACTTGTTGTCCTTGGCTGACGCGGTCGTCAGCAACGATTCCGGCCTGATGCACGTCGCTGCGGCACTGGATAAAAAACTGATCGCAGTTTATGGCTCTTCCGACCCCGGCTTTACCCCGCCGCTACATCCCGAGGCGAAGATTCTGGATTTAAACCTGGATTGTTCGCCGTGCTTTAAGCGAGAGTGTCCGTTGGGCCATACTCGCTGCTTAACGGAAATTCGGCCGGAGCAGGTAATGGCGGCGTTGGAAGCCTGAGCGATGAAAATTGCCATCGTCAAATTGTCGGCTTTGGGCGACATCGTTCATGCGATGGCAGCCTTGCAATTCATCAAAGCCGCCTTACCGCTGGCGCAAATCGACTGGATAGTTGAAGAACGCTTCGTCGGCGTACTGGCCGACAATCCACACCTGGATAATATTTTGGGTGTGAATTTAAAAGCCCTGAAAACCGACAAATGGCGTGTCTTTGCCGAGATAAACAAAATACGTACTTATGCCGAGCAGGGTTACGACTTAGTGCTGGATGCCCAAGGTTTGATTAAGTCCGCAGTAGTCTCGCGCTTGCTGTCGGCCAATTGTGTGGGTTTCGATCAAGCCTCAATCCGGGAAAAATGGGCGGCGTTGTTCTATAGCCGGCATGTCGCCTACCCTTACGACGCCAACACCATCGATCGCAATGTCGCCGTGCTGACCCAGCCGCTGGGTCTGCATGTAACAACTGAGCAAATCCAGGCAAAGCAGCCGTTTTTGTTTTTTCAGCCGCCGCAAACGGCCTTGGATGAATATTTTCTAACCGATCAACCCAACATCATTCTGGTCATCGGCTCAACTTGGCCCAGCCGTAACTACCCATTAGAAAAATTTCTACAGGTCATCTTCGGCCTGGAAGCTAATTTTCTGATCAGTTGGGGCAACGAGAAGGAGCACTGGATGGCGCAATGGCTGGCAGAACGCAGCCTGGCGCGGGTATTACCGCAATTAAGCCTCAATGATTTGAAAGCGGCGCTGGCCAAGGCCGATTTAGTGATCGGTAACGATACCGGACCGACGCATATGGCCTGGGGTTTAAACCGGCCGTCGATTACCTTGTTCGGGCCAACGCCGATCAGTCGAATTTATCAAACCGCCATCAATAAAGCCTTGAAGTCGCCTTCACCGGTCAATCCGTTCAAGCTGGATAAAAACGATTTTTCCATTGCCGAAATCGACCCGCGTGCTGTCATTGCCCTGAGTAATGAGCTGTTAAGCAAGACCCAACAACTCGCCTGAGTGATTGGCTGCCTAAGTCCTTTCCAGTTCGACAAACATTTTCAGTAACTCGACAATCGGTTCGTCACTAGCCAACACCCTGATTATCTTGGTCTGATTTTGCCGCTCATCCGCCAGATCAAGCAGGCGCTCATGAAACAGCAGTTGTTTCTGCGGATTGGTGATCACCTTCACTAACGGTTGCAAGGGCGATTGTGAGTTTTCCTGGACCACCACCGCCAATTCATCGGTCTGCAATTCGACGATGCAATTCACTGGGTAAGCAGAATCGCTTTCCTCGGCGCAGCTGCGCATCTCCGCAGCCGCAGGGCTGCCGAAATCGATTATGTCGGTTTCAGCGGGCTTATCCACGTCGATACCTTTGCCGGTATCGATAGAAACGGTTTGGCAATACTCTTTTAAGGTATTAATTTGTTTATCAGATGAAATCAGAAATTTAGTTCTGAAAAAAGGGGTATCTAGCCACTTCCGATCGGTGCCGCAAACAAACATACCTTTTCTGAGCTGGTTAATATTAATTTTTTTAACCATGTTGAAAAACAATATCCAAGGAAGATAATTTACAGAACTAAACCCTTAGCCAACTACCACATATTCTTTCGTAAACTTGCCGTCTTGATAATACTTGGCTAAATCGACACCACAATCCTGCGGCCTTATCACCTGTTTGACACCATAGCGCTTACCGCTTGCATCGGCAATATTCAAGGACAAATCGAGTATCTTCTCTTCAATAGGATTTTTATTGCCATCTTGAATCAGCAATATTTTTGGCTTAAGCCTATCGGCCTTATTTTGCTCGACTATTAAGCCGACTTCACCGCTGCTCAATTCCACTAAATTACCTTGCGGATAAAATCCGATGCAATTGATAAATTGCGTCACATAATTAGCTTCAAATTGCTGTCCCATCCCTTTTACCAAAATTCCCAACGCCATAAGATGCGGCTTACCACGCTGATACACCCGGTCACTGGTGATGGCATCGTAGGTATCGACCACCGCTACCAGCTTGGTAAATATCGATAGTGTGGTTTTGTTCAAACCTCTCGGATAACCGGTGCCGGCCAAATGCTCGTGATGATCGTAGGCAACGTCAACAGCGCCGGGATAGACATTACGAGCCGACATTAACACGTTGCGTCCGTAGAGCGTGTGCTTACGCATGATGTCCATTTCATAGTCTTCTAAAGAGCCCGGTTTATTAAGGATTTCCAGCGGCACTTTCATTTTACCGACATCGTGCATCAAGCCGCAAAAACCCACTTTATTCAGATCTTCCATCGAGAAATTCTACTCCCGACCCAACAGAATAGACAATATGCAAACATTCATACTATGTTGCGCAGTATATTGATCCTGATCTTTAATTTGGGTCAGCAACAGCATCGTATCGGGGTTTTCCAATACCTTATCGACGCACTCGGAAACAGCTTGTTTAACCTCACTGACACTAAATTGATTCCCAAAACGAATATCGTCCATCACCGTTTTAATTAAATTACCGGTGCGTTGAAAGGTATTGGCGGTTTGGTTAAAAGATCGCGCAAAGCTCAGATGTTTACGCGCTTCGGTATTTCTGGTGGGAATCGCCCCGGAGAAGGATTTTTGGTATTTGACATCGATATAGACATAATCACAAATCGCCTGGATGGCTTGAATATCCGCATGACTTTCAATCACAATTCTATCCAATAAAAAAGGTGAATCCGCCGTTGGCGCTTCCAGACGGCTTACGCACATACCCACTCTCAGCTCATATACATGAATTCTGAGTATTCCATCCTCTTTATCTGCCATACCAATCCAATCGGGGATTTGTAGAAATCCAAAAATTTGAAAAATAGCCGCCAAAACGGCATCAAGGAAAATTGTGTCCGACAGGCCTCGGACGCCAGTTAGCCAGCATACCTAGTTCACCCGATCTTGTCCGAACAAAAAGCCCGCAAACCGGCGGCGGATCACAAATCCAATAGGCTTTTTAGTATAGGCGAAGCAGATTTTATCGTGGCCTAATATCTTGGATTTGAGTGACACGCCTACAACCGATTTGCTAATCGCTTTCGGTTCAAGTCACCGCCTTTGGCGCCTTCGATTATTGACCCGACATAACCTCAAACTGAAGCCCAGCCTTTATAGCCGTTGGCAAATTAAGAATTGCTTGATTTTTGTATTGGTTTAAACTGGCAGCTCGCCGATATTGACTGTTTAGGCACCAGAGCAGACCAGCCAGCGCGGATCTTGAGCTCTAAAGCCTGAAAATGGGCTATCAATTAAGTCTTGAGCAATCAAAATTCCCACTGAAGTTAGCAGTCAGTAGCGACAACAACAAAACCAGACAGTCGTTTAATCGCCCTTGACCGAAGCCGACTTGCACAGACTCGGTCCGGGCGTTAAAAATTTTCTCGACAGGGATCGCTGAGAAAATTTTCCGCAAAGCGGATTACAACAAAAACTATAACCTGCGGACTTAGCGCCAGGGAGAGAATCGTGATGTTTCCTTATCGCCATGATTTCCAGATCGTCGGAGACGACTTTTACCGTTCCCATCCAACGCCTTGGCCACGCCGTTTACGGCGCCGGACCTTATTTTTGCTGGTACTTCTGCCCTTGCTACTGATTACCGAAACCTATGTCTTTCTCCAGCCGGCGGTTTTTGAAAGCCAAGCCTTGGTATTGACGACTGCGGCAACCGATATTGATCAAACTCATGCAGAGGCGGATCTGGAGCATGTCAACATTCAAAAGCAGGTCTTGCTGGGACAACCGGTATTGGCAAAAACCACCGAGACGCTAAAACAGCAGGCTGGTATCGAGCATCCCAATATCAACCAGCTAAAAGAGCTGTTCCAGGTAAAACCGGTTGCGGACACCAATCTAGTGCAATTGGCGGCTGAAGGCAGTCATCCGCAATTCCTGCAAATGGCCTTAAATACCTGGATCAAAACCTACCAGCAAATTCGCGCGGAGTACATTGCCGAAATCACCGATAAAGCCAGTACCTCGATCAAATCGGAATTGACTCGCCTGGAACAACAAGTCCGCGACAAACGCCAGGACATTGAATCGTTCCGCTTGCAGCATGACATCCTCTCCCTGGAGAGCACCGATAACGAGGCCCACGCCCGCTTACAAGGTTTAAATACTTCCTTGAATGCCGCCATGGAAGAAGAAGCGAAAGCCAAGGCCAAACTGGACGCCATTCATGCCGCCGTCGCGGAAGGCAAAGCCGTGGTGCCGGAAGCCGATTCGCAAAGTCTGGCGGCGTTAACCCAGCAAGCCGAACGCCTACGCGAACGCCTGGAAGCGCAAAGGAGCCAATACACCGACGAATACATCGAATTTCACCCCAGCCTGCGCAATTTAAAAACCCAATTGGCCGAGCTGGATGAAAAAATTGCAAGCAAAGAACAAGCCGGCTCGAGCTATGCCACGCAAGAGGCCGAAAACGCCTACGGTGCGGCGCACCGCACCGTATTGACCATTCAAAAGCAAATGGCCGAGCATAAACAAAAAGCCGCCGAATACACCAATCAATTCGCCAAACACAAAGCCATGCAGGAAGAACTGCTTAAGTTGGAGGAATTATTGCAACAAACCAAACAACGTCTAGTGGAAATCGACGTCAAACAACGGCAAAGCAATCCGCAACTGGACGTCGTGGATTGGGCCTCGCTGCCCGATAAGCCGGTGAAACCCGATTACGGCCGGGACGCCGGCATCGCCGGCGCGGCCAGCCTGGCAATCGCGTTACTGGTGGTCTGGCTTAACGATTATTTGAACAAGGAGCCGACGCTGACCACGATAAATTCCGTCACCGAATTTCAAATCTACCAGCAAAGCGAGCCCAAGTTGGAGAACAATGCCGACAACCTCACGGTCGGGACGGAACGGCGTAACAGGCTGCGCCGCGCGGACGATCTGAAGCAATTACCGGACGAAACCACCGATTCATAGCTGCGGCTCGGCAACAATGCTAAAATCCGCCGCTCGATCAACTTCATTCAAACAGGAAACCCATGAGCCAAATTACCGTTGAACATAACCCCAGCGAAGAACGTTTAAAAGAGCTGGGCGTATCGAGCTGGCCGATCTGGGAAAAAGAAATTTCCAAATTCACCATCGATTTCGACGAAACCGAAACCGCTTATGTGTTGGAAGGCGAAATCATCGTCACTCCAGTGGGCGGAGAGCCGGTGCGGATTTTACCTGGCGACCTGGTGATGTTTCATGAAGGCCTGGACAGCCATTGGGAAGTGGTCAAGCCTTTGCGCAAACACTACCATTACGATTGATCGTCACGACAGCGGCAGACAATCCGAAAAAGGCATCTTCAAGATGCCTTTTTTAGTTGTGCCGCTAGACTCGACTGGCCGGCATGACGCCGGCTCCCACTTATTGTTATTCGCATGGCTATGAACCAGGATCAGGATTTTTCCGCATTAAAGCCGAGGTCGCGCTGGCGCTGGGCGACTATTCTCCTATTAACGGTCGCGGCGGGCGGCTATTATTTGCACCATGCCGGCCAGCATCCGCGGGAAAACCAGGATGCGCACGCCAATCCCAACGAAAACATTCCCATCAGCGTCGCAGTCGCCTCAAGCTGGCAAGGCGATTTGCCGATTTACCTAAACGGCTTGGGCACCGTCACCCCACTGCACACCGTGACAGTGCGCTCGCGCGTCGATGGCGAACTGATCCGGGTGGCGTTTACCGAGGGCCAAGCGGTTAAACAAGGCGAACTGCTCGCCGAAATCGATCCCCGACCTTATCAAGTGGCCGTGCAACAAGCCGAAGGCCAATTGCTGCGCGACGAAGCGCTGCTAAAAAACGCCGAAATCGACCAAGCCCGCTATCAAACCTTGCTGGAGCAAGACTCCATCGCCGCCCAGCAAACCGCCACCCAAGCCGCGCTGGTCAAGCAATATCGCGGCAGCGTCGAAATCGACCGCGCCCAACTCGACAATGCCAAACTGCAACTGAGTTATTCCCGCATCACCGCGCCGGTATCCGGCCGAATCGGTTTGCGGCTGGTGGATCAAGGCAACATGGTCCGCGCCAGCGACGTCAGTGGCCTGGCGGTCATCACCCAAATTCAGCCGATCTCGGTGGTGTTCACGCTGCCGGAAGATGTAATACCCGAGGTGATGCGGCGCTGGCGTTCCGGCGAGACGCTGGTCATTGACGCCTACGACCGGGCCGGCCGGCAAAAACTGGCCAGCGGCAAGCTGCTGGCGGTGGACAATCAGATCGACGCCAGCACCGGCACACTGAAATTAAAAGCCCAATTCGATAACGAAGACCGCACCCTGTTCGCCAACCAGTTCGTCAATATCAAAATGCGTCTGGACACCTTGCGTGCCGCCACCTTAGTCCCTAGCTCCGCCATTCAGCACGGGGCCAATGGCGCATTCGTGTACGTGGTGAAGGACGACAACACCATCAGCGTAAAGCGGATAAAAGCCGGACCGGCTGACGGCGAAACGGTCGCGATTCCGGAAGGTCTGGGCGTGAACGAAAAACTGGTGATCGATGGCGCCGACAAACTGCGCGAAGGCAGCCAAGTCAAGGTAATCGATAAAACCCAACCAGCCGCCTCCGGCAAGACCGCCAACTAAACATGGCCGCCGCGCAAAACCCGCTTCCCGGTTTCAACCCATCGCGACACTTTATCCTGCGTCCGGTCGCCACCTCCTTGCTGATGCTGGCCCTGCTGCTGGCCGGGGTTTTGACTTACCGCTTATTGCCGATCTCGGCATTGCCGCAAGTCGATTACCCGACGATTCTGGTCACCACGCTCTATCCCGGCGCCAGCCCGGAAGTCACAACCTCGGCGATTACCGCGCCGCTGGAACGCCAGTTCGGGCAGATGCCCGGCCTGCGGCAGATGTCCTCGACCAGTTCCGGCGGCGCGTCCGTGGTGACGCTGCAATTCGATCTGGCATTGGATCTGGACATTGCCGAACAAACCGTGCAAGCCGCCATCAACGCCGCCAACAATTTCCTGCCCAAAGACCTGCCGCTGCCGCCGATTTACAACAAGGTCAACCCGGCTGACACACCGATTTTGACCTTAGCGATCACCTCATCCAGCCTGGCCTTGCCTAAAGTCCAGGATTTGGTCGACACCCGCTTGGCGCAGAAAATCGCCCAATTGCCCGGCGTCGGCTTGGTCAGCATCAGCGGCGGCCAACGGCCGGCAGTCAGAATCCAGGCCAACCACCAAGCGCTGGCCGCCTATGGCCTGAGCCTGGAAGACCTGCGCAACGCCATCGCAGCCGCCAATGTCAACCAACCCAAAGGCATGTTCGACGGCCCGCAGCGCTCGGCCATCATCGACAACAACGACCAACTGCGCTCGGCGGCTGAGTACCGCGACTTGGTGGTGGCCTATCGCAACGGCGCGCCGGTGCGGCTATCCGCGGTCGCCGACGCGGTCGACGCCGCCGAAAACGTCAAACTGGCGGCCTGGGCCAACGACAAAGCCGCCGTCATCGTCAATATCCAACGCCAACCCGGCGCCAATGTCATTGAAGTGGTGGATCGCATCAATAAGTTGCTGCCGCAACTGCGGGCGACCTTGCCGGCCGCGGTCGAAGTGCTGCCCTTGACCGACCGCACCGTCACTATCCGCGCCTCGGTACACGATGTGCAATTCGAGTTGCTGCTGGCCGTGGCACTGGTGGTGATGGTGATTTTTCTGTTTCTGCGCAATCTACCGGCCACCTTGATCCCGGCGGTCGCGGTGCCGCTGTCCTTGGTCGGCACCTTTGGGGTGATGCACCTGGCCGGCTTTAGTATCAATAATCTGACCTTGATGGCGCTGACCATCGCCAGCGGCTTTGTGGTGGACGACGCCATCGTCGTCATCGAAAACATCTCCCGCTACCGCGAACGCGGCGAGTCGCCCTTGCAAGCAGCCTTGAAAGGCTCGGAACAAATCGGCTTTACCATCATCTCCTTGACCATCTCGCTGGTGGCAGTGCTGATTCCGCTGCTGTTCATGGGCGACGTGGTGGGCCGACTGTTTCGCGAATTTGCCATCACCTTGGCGGTGGCGATTCTGATCTCGGCGGTGGTGTCGCTGACCTTGACACCTATGATGTGCGCTAGGCTGCTAAGGGCCAGCACAGCCGGCCATGACTCACACGCCGGCTTGCTCGACAAAGTCATCGCCGCTTACGGCCGCAGCCTGGAATGGGTGCTTAAGCGCCAAGGCCTGACGCTACTGGTGGCTATCGCCACGCTGGCGTTGACCGTGTTGTTATACGCAGCCATGCCCAAAGGCCTGTTCCCAATCCAGGACACCGGCTTGATTCAAGGCATTACCGAGGCACCGCCCAGCATTTCCTTCGCGGCAATGGCCGAACGCCAGCAAGCCATGGCTCAACAGATCCTGGCCGATCCGGCCGTGGCCAGCCTGTCGTCGTTTATAGGCGTGGACGGCAGTAACCCGACCCTGAACAGCGGCCGCTTTTTAATCAACCTGAAACCGCAAGCCCAACGCGACAACGCCAGTAAAGTGATCGAACGCTTACGGCCACGCCTGGCCGAGGTGCCGGGTATCTCGGTCTATCTGCAACCGGTGCAGGACATGACCTTGGAAAACCGGGTCAGCCGCACTCAATTTCAATTTACCTTGCAGACCGTGGATTTAACGGCATTAAACCGCTGGACCCAACGTCTGGTCGAGCGGATGCGCGCCCTGCCCGCTATCGCCGATGCCGCCAGCGACGTGCAGGACCAAGGCCTGCAAGCCTATATCGAAATCGACCGCGCCAGCGCCAGCCGGCTAGGCGTCAGCACCGCCGACATCGATAACGCCTTATACAACGCCTACGGCCAGCGCTTGGTGTCGACCATTTTCACCCAGTCCAATCAGTACCGGGTGGTGTTGGAAGTAGACCCCAAGCAGCAGAGCGGCCCGGAAGGCTTGCAAGAACTGCGGATTCCTTCCAGCAATGGCAGCCAGGTGCCGCTGTCGGCCCTGGCCAGCATTTCCGAACGGCAGACCGCGCTGGCTATCAACCATCTGGATCAGTTTCCCTCCGCGACCATTTCCTTCAACCTGCCCGCCGGCGCCGCCTTGGGCGACGCCATTGAAGCCATCGAGCAGGCCAAGCAGGACATCGGTTTACCTTTAGCGGTGCAAAGCGATTATCAGGGCGCGGCCTTGGCGTTTAACGCCTCGCTCAGCGGCACGCTGTGGTTGATCCTGGCCGCCATCGTTACGGTGTATATCGTGCTCGGCGTGCTGTACGAGAGCTATATTCATCCCATCACCATTCTGTCCACGTTGCCCTCGGCCGGGGTCGGCGCGCTGCTGGCCTTGCAGTTGTCCGGCAACGATTTGGGCATCATCGCGGTAATCGGCATCGTGCTGCTGATCGGCATCGTCAAAAAGAACGCGATCATGATGATAGACTTTGCACTGGAAGCCGAGCGCAAGCAAGGCCTGCCGCCGCGCGAAGCGATTTTCCAGGCCTGCCTGCTGCGCTTTAGGCCGATTCTGATGACCACGCTGGCGGCTTTGCTGGGCGCCCTGCCCTTGATGCTGGGCAGCGGCGTTGGCTCGGAATTACGTCATCCCTTGGGCATCAGTATGGTCGGCGGTTTATTGCTCAGCCAATTGCTGACCTTGTACACCACACCGGTGATTTACTTGAGCCTGGACCGGCTGGCCCGAAGCTTGCGCGGCGCGGCCGAATCGCCTTTAGCCGACAGCGGCGACCGCCAGCCGTGAACATATCGGCGCTGTTCATCTACCGCCCGGTTGCTACCACGCTGCTGACGCTCGGTGTGGCATTGGCCGGCATCATAGCCTTCCTGCAACTGCCGGTCGCACCCTTGCCGCAAGTGGACTTCCCGACTATTTCGGTGTCCGCCAACCTGCCCGGCGCCAGTCCGGAGACCATGGCCGCCACGGTCGCCACGCCGCTGGAACGGGCGCTGGGCCGCATCGCCGGCATCAGTGAAATGACTTCGGCCAGTTCGCTGGGTTCGACTCGGATCACCTTGCAGTTTGATTTAAATCGCGACATCGACGGCGCGGCCCGCGACGTGCAAGCCGCGATCAACGCCGCCAGCAGTTTGCTGCCCAGTAATCTGCCCAATCGGCCCAATTACCGCAAAGTCAATCCGGCTGATTCGCCTATTCTGATTCTGGCGCTCACCTCCACCACCCTCAGCCGCGGCCAAATGTACGACGCCGCGTCAACGATATTAGCGCAGAAAATCAGCCAGTTGCCCGGCATCGGTCAGGTCAATGTCGGCGGCAGCTCGCTGCCGGCTGTCCGGGTGGAACTGAATCCCGGCGCGTTAGCACAATACGGCATCGGCCTGGATCAGGTCGCCCAAGCCATCAACGCCAGTAACGCCAATCGCCCCAAAGGCGCGCTGGAAACTGGCGAGCGGCATTGGCAAATTCACGCCAACGATCAGGCCGAACACGCCGCCGACTACCTGCCGCTGATCGTCGCTTACCGCAACGGCGCGCCGGTGCGCATCGCCGATCTGGGGACTGCGGTGGATTCGGTGGAAGATTTGCGCAGTACCGGCCTGAAGAACGGCCAACCGGCGGTGTTATTGATCATCAATAAACAACCCGGCGCCAATATCATCGACACAGTCGAACACGTCAAAGCCATGCTGCCGCAATTGCGCGCGCTGACGCCGGCGACGATGGAATTATCGATAGTCTCGGACCGTTCGCAAACCATCCGCGCCTCGGTTGATGAAGTCGAGCGCAGCCTGTTGATCGCGGTGGTGCTGGTAATCCTGGTGGTGTTGCTGTTTCTGCGCCGGCTACGCTCCACGCTGATTCCGGTCGTCGCGGTGCCGGTATCGCTGATCGGCGCCTGCGCGGTGATGTATTTGTGCGATTACAGCCTGGACAATCTGTCGTTGATGGCTTTGACCATCGCCACCGGCTTTGTCGTGGATGACGCCATCGTGGTCTTGGAAAACACCAGCCGGCATATCGAAAACGGCGTGCCACCGTTCCAAGCCGCTTTACGTGGTACCGGCGAAGTAGGATTTACCGTGTTGGCAATGAGTTTGTCGCTGATCGCCGTCTTCACGCCGATATTATTGATGGGCGGCATCGTCGGCCGGCTGTTTCGCGAATTTGCCGTGACTTTATCGGCTGCGGTACTGGTGTCGTTGGTGGTGTCCTTGACCGTGACGCCGATGTTGTGCGCGCGTTGGCTGGAACCGGCGGAAAATCATACCCCCGGCAAGGGGTCGGCTTGGCTGGAAGCCCAATTCCAGCGCCTGCAAAACGGCTACCGCCGCAGTTTGAGTTGGGCGCTGCACCATCCCAAACTGATGCTGGCGGTGTTGCTGGCTTGCATTGGTTTGAACGTGTATTTGTACATCATCGTGCCGAAAGGTTTTTTCCCGGTGCAGGACAACGGCCGGCTCAGCGGTACCATCCAGGCCGATCAAAGCATTTCCTTCCAGGCCATGCAAAGCAAACTGCATGATTTTGTCGATATTTTGCGGCAAGATTCGGCAGTGACCAATGTGGTGGGCTTCGCCGGCGGCATGCAAAACACCAACTCCGGCCTGATGTTTGCGGTACTCAAGCCGCCCGAGCAGCGCGATGCGCCAATAGCCGAAATCAGCCGCCGGTTGCGGGAAAAGCTGGCCGACGAGCCCGGCGCCAGCCTGTTTTTACAGCCGGTGCAGGATTTGCGCATCGGCGGCCGCGGCTCGGCGGCCATGTACGAGTTTGCCTTGCAATCCGAAGACTTGAGCCTGCTGCGCGAATGGACACCCAAAATCGTCGCGGCGCTGCGCAAGCGGCCGGAACTGACCGATGTCAACACCAATCAACAAGACAAGGGCCGACAAATATCGCTGATAGTCGATAGAGACAAAGCCGCCAGCTTGAGCGTCAGTCAGGCCGCCATCGATACCGCCTTGAACAACGCTTTTGGCCAACGCCAAGTGTCGGTGATCTATAAACCGTTGAACCAATACCGGGTGGTGCTGGAACTGGCACCGGAATACTGGCAAAACCCGCGCACGCTGCAACAGCTTTACGTCAGCAACAACACCGGCACCCAAATTCCGCTGGCGACGCTGGCTAGCTTCCAGACCAGCAACGCGCCGCTGACCGTCAACCATCAAGGCCAGTTCGCCGCCGCCACCGTGTCCTTTAACCTGATGCCCGGCACCTCGCTATCGACAGCCACCCAATTCATCGAACAAACCCTGCGAGACCTCGGCACGCCGGCTGCGGTACGCGGCAGTTTCCAGGGCTCGGCCAAGGCTTTTCAGGAGTCGCTACGCAACCAACCCTGGTTGATCGCGGCGGCACTGCTGAGTATTTACATCGTGCTGGGCATGCTCTATGAAAGCTATATCCATCCGCTGACGATCTTGTCCACCCTGCCCTCGGCCGGGGTCGGCGCCTTGCTGGCCTTGCTGGCTTGCGATACCGAGTTCAGCATCATCGCCTTGATCGGGGTGATTTTGCTGATCGGCATCGTCAAGAAAAACGCGATCATGATGATCGATTTTGCCTTGGACGCCGAACGCCACAAAGGGCTGAGCGCCGAGGACGCCATCTTTCAAGCCTGTTTATTGCGCTTTCGGCCGATCATGATGACCACGCTGGCGGCGATGCTGGGCGCATTGCCATTAGCTTTGGGATCGGGTTATGGCGCGGAACTGCGCCAGCCCTTGGGGATTTCCATCGTCGGCGGCTTAATTTTCAGTCAATTGCTGACCTTGTACACCACGCCGGTGGTGTATCTGTATCTGGATGGTGTCAGTGCCTGGGGTCGCCGCTGGTTTAACTGGAACTAATCGCCGGCAGATTTGTGCCACGCTTGGCAGCATCGGCCTGCAACAAACTTAAAAATTCGTCGCTAGGCACCGGCCGGCTGAATAAATAGCCTTGAAATAAGCCACAGTGATGTTGTTTCAATATCTCAAGCTGCGCTGCGGTTTCGACGCCCTCGGCGATGGTTTCCATACCCAAGCCGTCGGCAAGTGCCAGAATGGCGCGGACGATAGCCGCGCTACTGTCGTCGCTTTCCAGCTGCCGGACAAACGATTGATCGATCTTCAACACATCCAGCGGCAATTCTTTTAGGTAGGACAACGAGGAGAAACCGGTACCAAAGTCGTCCATGGACAGGGTTAGTCCCAACGCTTTTAAATGATGCATGCGTTCGATGCAGGCTTTGATGTTGCCGATAGCCACCGATTCGGTGAGTTCCAATTCGATGAACTTCGGGTCCGTGCCGGTTTTGCTCAACACCGCCGCGATTTTCTCGACTAATTCCGGATGCTTAAAATCAACCGCTGAAAGATTCACAGAAATCCGCAAGGGCCCCAGGCCTTGGGCATGGCAAGCGTTTACCCACAAACAGGTTTGCTCCAAGACCCAATCGCTGATCTCCACGATTAAACTGGTCTGTTCGGCCAAGGGAATGAATTTAGCCGGCGAAATCATGCCCAGCTCGGTGTGCCGCCAGCGGATCAAGGCTTCGGCGCCGACAATGCGGCCATCCCAATCCACCTTGGGCTGGTAGAACACCAGCAATTCGTTTCTGCCGATCGCGCCGCGTAGTTCTTGTTCCAGCTTGATATTTTCCAATGCCGCTGCATTCAATTCCGGCGAATAAAACCGGAAATTGGCGCGCCCCTCGCTCTTGGCGTGGTACATGGCGGCATCGGCATTCTTCAGTAAATCCGGCACGTTGTCGGCATCGTCGGGAAACAGTGCAATCCCGATACTGGTTGTCACGGTCATGGGCAGTCCGGCCACCGTCACGGGTTGCTTCAGCGCGGCCAGAACTTTCTCGGCAACCGCGCTGACGAAGGCCGCCGGGTTATGCTGAGTATGCAATTCACCGATCACGATGACGAACTCGTCGCCGCCCAGTCTGACAACCAGATCGGTCGCTCTGACGCAATTGAGAAAAATCCGCGCCGCTTGCCGCAGCAATTCGTCGCCGGCCGCGTGTCCCAGCGAGTCGTTGACATTTTTGAAGCGATCCAAGTCCATAAAAAACACGGCAAGTTGCGCGTCATCGCGCCGGGCCCGCGCGATTTCCTGCCCCAGCCTGTCATGCAGTACCAAGCGATTGGGCAAGCCGGTCAGGGAATCGTAATGGGCGTGCTGGTATAGCTTCTCTTCCCAGGCGGCATTGGACAGCGCGACCGCGATGCGGTCGCCAAAGTTGATGGCCGCATTGCACGATTCCGGTGGAATCCGTTTCGGCGCTTGATAACCCAAGCAAATAAGCGAAGCCAGTGTACCGTTGACATGAACGGGAACAACCAAATAACGCCAAGCACCGGACACGCCGAGCACCTGCAAATACTCGGACATCCGCTCGTCATTGTTAGCAATCTCCAGGGCGCCATTGTGCATGGTGCGCAAATCCGCTACATCCTGTTGGCTCAGAATCACCGGTTCGGCTAATATTTCGGCATCGCGCCCGCTACGCCGAACCCGAATCTCGTCGGCGATACCGGTATCGGGATTGACGGCGGCGATGGAAATCAAATCGCAAAACAATATGCTGGGCAAGCGATTCAACGCCGTGTCGATAATGTCTTCGGCATTTAAGGCGGAGAGAATATGACGGTCGATTTCCGCCATGGTGGCGAGAATATCGAACTGGCTGCGCAGGCGGCGGGTCATTTCGTTGAACGAATCCGCCAACTCTTCAAATTCGTCATGGCTATCAATATCTACTCGACATTCCAGATTGCCGTCGGCAACACGTTGAGTGCCTATTTTTAAGCGTTCGAGCGGCGTTAAATATTTAGCAATCAACCTGCTGCTCAAATACACGACAATCAGCGCGGCCAGCAGAATCACCGGTGGGTAAATCGCGCTAAATTGCCGAATTGCCGCAAACGCCAACGATTCAGGCAGGCTTTGCACGACGATCAGGTCCGGACCGAAAAATAGCGTGGCGACCGGCAGCTTCCAATACGCGCCGAGGTAGGCTTCGCCGTCCCTTTGCCACGAGAAGCGGCCGCTATTGGCTTGCGCGACTTGCGCCCTGAGCTCCGGAGACGGATCGAAATCTTGCTCCAGCGCGAACAATATCTGTAGCGAGTCTGCAGCCATCACCCACAGCAGATTGTTGGGATCGATAGTTTCGGAATTCCATAACAAGTCGGGTTTCAATTCGGCCATCAGGATACCGGCTTTCGGTGAGTTTTCGACCAGATTGATAGCCATCCACAAGCGATTGTCTTCAAGCCGCTGGCCACTCACCGGTTTAATCAGCGTTTTCCCGACCAGAATCTGCGCAAGCTCTTCTGCCGTCAGGGTCGGAATCGCTGCATTGTCTCGGGACAATGCGGATGGTTGACCATCGGCGCGGAGCACTGCCAACCCGGTGAACTGGCCTTGCAGCCATTGTTCGCCGGCCAGCGCCACAGGTTTATCCTCCTTGTTGGATTTATGAATTTTCAAGGCCGCCAGCCGCAGAGAATTTTCGGCAAACAACAAACGGCTGACCAGTCCGTAGGCGTAATCCTTACAGCCTCTCTGCAATGCCTTGGCAGTCTGTGCTTGCAACTGCTGCTTCACTTGCTGGAATGACAGGACGCCCAATATAGCGATTGGGATCAACGCGGCCAACACGAAAGAAAACAGAATGCGGCGGGCAACCTTGCTATGGCTAAAAGACAGCTTGCGCTCCATTGCTAAGGGGTTCTCTCAGAAATCCGCCGCCAAACCGACGAAACCGCCATCTCGGGCCAGGATAATATCGTCCAGACTGTCCTTCTGGCTGATCTGCTTTTTAGTGACGCCATTCTTACCCAGGCTGTACAAATCGTATTTGGTGTTGATGGGGTTAAGCGCATGATCTTTTCGGACTGAGCCCATGGTGCCTGGCCCCCCCTCTATGATATTGAGATAGACATAGTCTCTACCCCAGGGGTCCTTGCCGTTGTTGGGCAGAGCAGAGGTAATGTCGCTAAGCGCATTCGGGTAGTGAAATTCGCGGGTGTAATACCGTTCGATTTCCGTCTGTATGGCTAGCAGATAGCTAATCGCAAGGTCGTTCTTACTTTTATCGATATAACCGTTGTAGGCAGGTATCGCAATGGCCGTCAACACCGCCATGATGGCGACCGCCAACAGCATCTCCATCAGCGTAAAGCCTTGCCCTCCCCTGTTTTTTCTGTACATTTGATTCCAAAACGCCTCGAGAAATTTGCAGCCCTGGCTTGGCAAAGCTGAGCAAAAGCATACGGACGATAATCCCACGCACAAACCCTTTCGTGACCATCGCCAGGTTGCTTATTCTAGCAGAGTTGCTCTAAACGTCCGGTTTCGTAGGGTACCCTAGCGTTTTTCGTTCGCAAAGCCCTTTTGCAAAACACCTTGTTGGTAATATTTTTTGATGTCTATGTTGTAATCCTGGGCTTTGACAATGCCTTTGATAGTCAACACCTTGCCGCGATCGTCCAGCAGCATATCCGCTAGATTGACAATTCTTTCCTGAATCCGCTGTTTCTTGGCATCGAGCAACAGGATGACTTTCGGCCGCAGCTTCTGCAATTCATTCACCTCCACCACAATGGCGATGTAACCGTTGGTCATCATGACGATGCTGCCGGGCGGATAAACCCCCAGACATTCTATAAATTTGATCACCAAACGCTCATCCAGCTGAGAGCCGGCCATATTGGCCAGGATATTGGTCGCTTCCAGATGCGTCCGGCCTTTCTGATACACCCGGTCGCTGGTGATGGCATCGTACATATCCACGATGGTAACGATTCTGGTGAAGAGCGAAATCCCTCTTTCGCCGATACGCCGGGGATAACCTTTGCCGTCCAAGGTTTCGTGGTGAGAATAGGCCGTGTCTATCGCCCCTGGATACATTTGATCGCTGGATTTGAGCAGTTCGTAGCCCAGAGCGGCATGCGAGCGCATAATCGCCAGCTCCTCAGGTTCCAACTTGCCGGGCTTATTCAGAATATCCAAAGGCACCAACATTTTGCCCATGTCGTGCATCATCCCGCACAAGCCGACATTGTTGAGGTTGGCTACGGAAAAATTCAGGTAGCGGCCCAACACAATGGCTAAGGCGCAAACGTTCAAGCTATGTTGTGCGGTGTATTTGTCTTTGTTCTTGAGCTGGTTCAGCCACAAAAAAGCATCCGGCGAATGCAAAATACTGTTCACGCATTGCGCGACCGCTTCTTTGGCGGCTTGAGTGTCTATCCCTTCGCCATTGGCGATGCGCTCCATAAAGTTGGATACCAACTGACCCACTTCTTTATGAACATGTTCGGCACGTGCAAACTCTTTCTCGAAAACACTTAGCTTTGGCGGCGGCGGCGCACCAAAATCAATATTGCTCTCGCTGAGCAAACTGTCTTGAGTGGTTTTAGCTTGGACTGGGCGTTTTCTTTTGCGGGTGGCGTCGATATAGACGTACTGGCAAACATCTTTTACCGCGCGAATATCGGCTTCCGTTTCCAGTTCAAACCCTTGAAATAAGAACGGGCTCTCCAACCAAGGCCGGTCCAATTCGATGACATACATGCCGACGGTCAACTGGCTAACCGGCGTGTAGATGCGCTGATTGACATCGAAGGAATCATCCTTCTTCGCCTGACTTTTCAGCTTGCGGCGGAAAGGCCACCAATTCTTAAAGAACATACAAAGACAATATCATTATTAAATTCGAGAAATACCGCATGAGTAACTAAAAAATGTGGCTGCAAACCGCCACCTACAGGTACCGTGATAAAACCGGATATACGCCTGCTTATGCCCGGCGCCCAAGATTGGCATCAATTATAGAGTGTGTAGGCGATTATTCACCGAAGTCGTCCGGGCAAAGCAGCAAACTCCCGTTATCAGCAAGCCAAATCAAGACACAGCGTGATCGCTAAAGGACCGGGGCCAAAATCCGCGGCGAATACGCACCTAGCCCCCGCTTCAAATAAAAACCCCGCGATTTATGTTGGTTAGATAACAGGCCTTACAAAGAATGTTGCTAATCCGACCATCGAAAAAGCTAGAAACATTATTTTTAATCCTTTATTTTCAATTACTTAAAACACATCAAAACTTTGGCACGGCCATTGCAATTATCAGGTTGTTATTAACAACACCTACTCAAGAGGAGAAGATCATGGCGAAATTACGTCAATGTGCTATTTACGGTAAAGGTGGTATCGGTAAATCTACCACCACGCAAAACCTGGTTGCTGGCTTGGCAGAGCTGGGCAAAAAAGTAATGATCGTCGGTTGCGACCCTAAAGCCGATTCTACTCGTTTGATCCTGCATGCGAAAGCGCAAAACTCTATCATGCAAATGGCAGCTGATGCCGGTAGCGTAGAAGATTTGGAACTGGAAGACGTATTGAAAGTGGGTTACCGCGACGTTAAATGCGTTGAATCAGGCGGTCCAGAGCCAGGTGTAGGTTGCGCCGGCCGTGGTGTTATCACCGCGATCAACTTCTTGGAAGAAGAAGGTGCTTATACCGACGACCTCGACTTCGTATTCTACGATGTATTGGGTGACGTTGTTTGCGGTGGTTTCGCGATGCCAATTCGTGAAAACAAAGCCCAAGAAATTTACATCGTATGCTCAGGCGAGATGATGGCTATGTATGCTGCCAACAACATCGCTAAAGGTATCGTGAAATATGCTAACTCAGGCGGCGTGCGTTTGGCCGGTTTGATCTGCAACAGCCGTAACACCGCTCGCGAAGACGAACTGATCATGCAATTGGCTGCCAGAATGGGCACACACATGATTCACTTCGTACCACGTGACAACGTTGTCCAACGTGCCGAAATCCGTCGTATGACAGTAATCGAGTACGAACCAACCGCGAAACAAGCACAAGAGTATCGCGACTTGGCGCAAAAAATCATCAACAACACCAACTTGGTGATCCCAACGCCAATCACTATGGACGAGTTGGAAGACTTGTTGATGGAATTCGGCGTCATGGAAGAAGTTGACGAAAGCGTTGTCGGTGTAACCGCAGCAGCCGAAGCTTAATCAGTATGTAGGTTGGGCCGGCTGTTAGCCTGTCCAACCTGCTTTCGCATAGTTCCTAACAAGTCTGTGGGGGATTACCCAGGACTACCAGGAGGATTTCATCATGGCAGCCATGACAAGAGAAGAGACCGAAGCGCTTATTCAAGAAGTGCTGGAAGTCTATCCCGAAAAAGCTAAAGCTGATCGCGCCAAACATTTGGCCATCAACGATCAAAGCTTGGAAAAATCAAACAAATGTATCACTTCCAACCGTAAATCCCTGCCCGGCGTGATGACCATTCGTGGTTGCGCCTACGCGGGTTCCAAAGGGGTAGTTTGGGGTCCTATTAAGGACATGATCCATATTTCACACGGCCCGGTTGGCTGTGGTCAATATTCCCGTGCCGGTCGCCGTAACTACTATGTAGGTACTACAGGCGTCAACACCTTCGGTACCATGAACTTTACTTCGGATTTTACCGAGAAAGACATCGTATTCGGCGGCGATAAAAAACTGGCCAAATGTATCGACGAAATCGAAACCTTGTTCCCGCTCAACAAAGGCATCTCCATTCAATCCGAGTGCCCAATCGGTTTGATCGGCGACGACATCGAAGCGGTTTCTAAAGTTAAAAACAAAGAGTACAACAAAACCATCGTGCCGGTGCGCTGCGAAGGTTTCCGTGGCGTCTCTCAATCTTTGGGTCACCATATCGCTAACGACGCGATTCGCGACTGGGTATTGGAAAACCGCGACGGCGATGAAAGCTTCCCAACTACCCCTTACGACGTAGCCGTGATCGGCGACTACAACATTGGTGGTGATGCTTGGGCTTCACGTACCTTGTTGGAAGAAATGGGTCTGCGCGTTGTGGCTCAATGGTCTGGCGACGGTACCATTGCCGAGATCGAAAAAACCCCAAAAGTGAAGCTGAACCTGATTCACTGCTACCGTTCGATGAACTACATCGCCCGGCACATGGAAGAAAAGTACAACATCCCTTGGATCGAGTACAACTTCTTTGGCCCGACTAAAATCGCCGAGTCTTTGCGCAGAATCGCCGCTCACTTCGATGACACTATCAAAGAAGGTGCTGAGCGCGTCATCGAACGCTACAAAGCCGAATACGACGCCGTCATCGCTAAATACAAACCACGCCTGGAAGGCAAACGGGTGATGTTGTACATCGGCGGCCTGCGTCCTCGCCACGTGATCGGTGCCTACGAAGACTTGGGCATGGAAGTGGTGGGTACCGGTTACGAGTTCGGTCACAACGACGACTACGACCGTACCATCAAGGAAATGGGCAACGCCACCTTGTTGTATGACGACGTCACCGGTTACGAATTCGAAGAGTTCGTGAAAAAAGTCCAACCTGACTTGGTCGGCTCCGGTATCAAGGAAAAATACATTTTCCAAAAAATGGGTGTGCCTTTCCGCCAAATGCACTCCTGGGATTACTCAGGCCCTTATCACGGCTACGACGGTTTCGCCATCTTCGCCCGCGATATGGACATGACCATCAACAACCCTTGCTGGAAAAGCTTCAAAGCGCCTTGGAAAACCGAAGCGACCGAGAGCGAACCTGTCAAAGCGGTTGCGTAATCCGTAGGGTGGGCATTGCCCATCTTAACTCCCGGAAAGGTGGGCAAACTGCCCACCCTACTAGGAGCCAAAATGTCGGTCGGGATTTCATTCCCGGCAAAATCCAATCAACGCCGGACCACAGATTAGTGGCGCGTTAGGAGATTATCATGAGCCAAAATGTCGATAAAATAGAACCCAGTTATCCTTTATTCAGAAATGACGAGTACAAGGAAAGCTTGGCCAACAAACGCGAACAGTACGAAGAACGTCATCCACAAGACACCATTGATGAAGTGTTCCAATGGACGACTACCAAGGAATATCAAGAACTGAACTTCCAACGTGAAGCGATCACGGTTAACCCTGCCAAAGCTTGCCAACCTCTGGGCGCGGTACTTTGCGCACTGGGTTTTGAAAAAACCATGCCTTACGTACACGGCTCACAAGGCTGCGTGGCTTACTTCCGGACTTACTTCAACCGTCATTTCAAAGAGCCTATCTCTTGCGTATCTGACTCGATGACTGAAGACGCGGCGGTATTCGGCGGTCAGAAAAACATGTTTGCCGGTTTGGAAAACGCCAAAGCCCTTTACAAACCCACCATGATCGCAGTATCAACCACCTGTATGGCGGAAGTGATCGGTGACGACTTGAACGCATTCATCAACAATGCCAAAAAAGAAGGTCACGTCGATCAAGACTACCCTGTACCATTTGCGCATACGCCTAGCTTCGTCGGTAGCCATACCACCGGTTGGGACAATATGTTCGAAGGTATTGCTCGCTACTTCACCCTTGAAAAAGGTATGTTGCCTGAAGGTAAATACGAAGTTGGCAGTAACAACAAAATCAACTTAGTCCCCGGCTTTGAAACCTATTTGGGCAACTTCCGCGTCATTCACCGGATGTTGAACGAAATGGGCGTTGACCACACTTTGTTGAGCGATCCTACCGAAGTACTGGATACGCCTGCTGATGGCCACTTCAACATGTATGCCGGCGGCACCACGATCGCCGAAGTTGCAGATGCGCCTAACGCGATCACTACCGTGTTGCTGCAACCTTGGCAATTGGAAAAAACCAAAAAATTCGTTGAAACCAGTTGGAAACACGACGCGCCCAAACTGAACATCCCGATGGGCTTGGAATGGACCGACCAGTTCCTGATGAAAATCTCCGAACTGACCGGCAAACCGATTCCAAAATCACTGGAAGTGGAACGCGGCCGCTACGTTGACATGATGACTGACTCCCACGCTTGGTTACACGGCAAAAAGTTTGCCCTGTACGGCGACGCCGACTTTGCTTTGGGCATGACCAAATTCCTGCTGGAAATGGGTGCTGAAGTGACCGATGTGTTGGTTAACCACGCCAACAAACGCTACAAAAAAGCGGTTGAAGAAGTGTTGAAAGCCTCGCCTTACGGCCAGGAAGCGACGGTACATATCGGCAAAGATTTGTGGCACTTCCGTTCATTGATGTTCACCAACAAACCGGACTTCATGATCGGTAACTCCTACGGCAAATTTATCCAACGTGACACCTTCTACAAAGGCGAAGAGTTCGAAGTACCGTTGATCCGTATCGGCTTCCCCATCTTCGATCGTCACCACTTGCACCGTATGACCACATTGGGCTACGAAGGCGGCATGTACATGTTGACCACCATCGTTAACGCCTTGTTGGAGCAGTTGGACAAAGAAACCAAAGGTATGGGAACCACTGACTACAACTACGACTTGATTCGTTAAGCGTAGGGTGGGCACCGCCACGGTGCCCACCAGTCAATCATATCGTGTCGGGTTAAAGCGCAGGCTTAACCCGACCTACACTTGTCTGGAGAATCCCAATGCCTAGCGTCATGCTCAGGAAACGCGAAGACGGCAAATTGCTGTTCTACATCGCTAAAAAAGATCTTGAAGAAACCATCGAATCCTTGGAATTCGACAGCGCCGATAAATGGGGCGGTGAAGTCACTCTGGGTGACGGATCCAAATATTACTTTGATCCGCTGTCCCCTCCGCCTAAAATTCCTACAACTTTGCAAGCTAAACGGTTATCGGAGGAATAAAGCCATGTCTCTGTATATTGTTGCCGAAGAATGCATTTCCTGCGGCGATTGCCTGCCGGTGTGCCCTACCGACTCCATCAAGGAAGGGGCGATTGTTTTTGAAATCAACAAAAAAACCTGCACGGAATGCAATGGCGATTACGACGAACCGCAATGCGTCAAGGTTTGCCCAATCGACAACTGCATTCTGCCTTTAGTGGCTTAACGCCATGAGCCAGTCTACCTTAACCCGGGAACTGGCACTGCGCATCGGGCTGGCGGCTCGCGCCCTGCCCGATACCCCTCCCAAGCTGTTTATCTCCGTGCTGCGTGCCTGTATAGGCACTGCATTAAACGACAAAAACCTGGCCGAACTCGGCAAAGCCCAGTTCCAGCAAGCCTTGAACAATTTCGGCATTGTCGCCAACGCCGACAGTATCCGAGAATCGTTGCGCATTCTGCAAAACAGCGAGGAGCCCGCGCCGATAGCCGATTCCTGCCAGACAATTGCATCCGCCAGCTCGATCCGAATTGCCATCGGCAGCGACGATCCGCAGTTAATCAGCGGGCATTTTGGCTCGTGCCGGCAGTTTTTGATTTATCAGATTGCCGCGGACGACGCCCGGCTCGTCGATGTGCGCAGCATCGATAGCGACGCGCAACGGCAGCATGACGATAAGAATGTGTATCGCGCAGAACTGATCGCCGATTGCCGAGTGTTGTATATTGCTTCTATCGGCGGCCCGGCGGCGGCAAAACTTATCAAATACGGCATTCATCCGGTTAAAGCCGACCAGGGCGAAGCCATCACTCAAATTATCAAACAACTGCAAATCGTTTTAGCGCATGCCCCGCCGCCGTGGCTGGCTAAATCGATGGGCATCCAGCCCGTGCAGCGCGTTTGTTTCGAACAGGAATCCTAGCGATGATTAGTCCAGAGCAACTGCAAACCATAGCCGAGAAAATTAACGGCCAAGCCTTGAACGAAACCGTCGTCAGTGGACTGCGCGGCGAATACCCCGGCGTCCATTTCACCTATTGCATGGACGACGACCTGCCCAACAATGAACCGTTATTGGAAGGTGCAGGCTTCAATCTTTACTTGGTCGATGGCCGCGAACATTGCTTACGCATTACCGATAATTACGAAAATGCCTCGGGCATTGTGATCGCCGAAGTTATTCCCGAATAAGACGATAATATGGCGGAACAAGACAGCCCTGTTACTCTGCCCGTCGCCGATTGCAGCCTCTGCCCGTTCCGGGGGAAAACCCTGCTGATGGGCCGTTGCATGCCCGGCGATACCTGCGTGTTCATCAATAGCGGCCGGCAAATCGACCGTTTCTTTCGGGTCAATCCGGCCTACGCCACGCTTTATTTGCAAGACCCGTTCTGGGAACGCCGGGCCATCGCCGTGCGCTACGCACCGCTAAAAGCCTTGTCGGCGCTCATCACCGACGAAGACGAAGTGGTGCGCCGCGCTGTCGCGTTTCGCCTGCCGGCCCAGCAGTTACAAGCCCTGATCGACGACCCGGACCGCGAAGTACGCATGACGGTCGCGGACCGTATCGATCCGGAACACCTGGAGTTGCTGGCCGACGACCCCGACTATATCGTGCGCTTGATGGTCGCCAAACGCCTACCACCGGGCCGCTTGTTTCGTTTCATCAAAGACGAAGACTTACAAGTACGCAAGCGCGTTGCCGAACGGCTGCCGGAAGTCAGCCTGGGGCTGATGGCTAACGACCGTTCGCCGGATGTGCGGCGCATCGTCGCGGAACGCATGGCGCCGGAAGACGCAACCATGCTGTTAAACGACGAAGATTGGGTTGTGCGCTACACAGCGGCACTAAAGGTCGATCCCGCGCAACTCGCCGCTCTCGCCGAGGATCCGGAACCGGATGTCCGCGAACTGGTAAGGCAACGCTTACATTCAAACTCCACACCTGAAGCCGATCATGACTGAATCAAGACTCAATCTTGCCGGACAAGACATTACCGATTGCTGTAAAAAAATCATCCCCGGCCAAACCGACGATTTGCTGCTCAGCAAACTCCAGGCACTAATTCCCGACCACCCTATCCGCCTGGCCTTAACCGGCGACGAGTGGTACCGGCTGGGCGGCGTGGTGGATATGGACGGCAAACGCATCGCCAACGATTTAATCGAGTGGGTGGAACGCACCTATCTGGAATGCGGACAAAACCTGCAAACCCTGATCGATTACACGCTGGAACAAAAACTGATCGCCACCAAACAGACCGGTAAGACCCTGTACTTTGTGGTTCAGACCGGCACTAAAGCCGAAGATTTCACGCTGATCGAAATCGATAAAACCCACGAGGTTTCGGACCGGATGCTGGTGGACGAAAACAATCCGCCCGACGATTTGGAAGAATTCATCGACCCGCTGCAACCCTTTTGCATCGAGAGCTTCGGCTTCGGGCATTCACGATATACCTATCGGCGCAAAACCGATGTCAAGCTGTTCATGGAAGTCATCAACGAACGCCATCCCGGCGAACACCCGGTACAACGCTTCATGGAAGACTGGAACCGCAGCAGCGCCGGCCAAAAACACAGCATGTCCGAAGATTGGATCATCCGTCCTTACCGCCATACCGGCCGCTTTGGCGAACAAATCGTCAACGTGGAAATCGTCAACACCCACAAAAACAACCTGCCGCATCTGGAAGACTTCGCCGGCAAGAAAGGCAGTGCGTTAAGTAATGTATTGAATCGCTTTGACCGGCAAGCCGGCTATCCGTTTGCCTGGTTTTTTTATATGGTCAAAGGCAAGTTGGTGTCTACTCACAGTGCCGATGCAGTCTACAAGGATATTTCCGGGGATTTTGCTTATTTGCCGGAGCGGGATGAGGCGGTGTTGAGGGATTGGATTTCTACGCCGTATAACGTTTGAGGTGTTGAATTGGCCGTCGTCCTTGCTGGGCGTAGGGTGGGCACGGCTTTTTGTGCCCACGCGGTGAAGGGGATTATGTGTCGCTAACGCGACGGTTGTTTTAATGTCGGGTCTCGGCCCGACAGCCGAGTAACTTTTCTTTGTTTGGCCAAAGAAAAGTCACCAAAAGAAAAGCCACCCGAACGCCGCTTGTTCCCTGCGCTCCGAAGCTTTTGAACGGGGTCGCCGAAAGGGGCTTCCTGCCCCTTCGGCAACGTGCGGCATCCCTGCCGCACCCCTTCGGGCTATTCCGTCCAAAAGCTCCGGTGCTCGGCGCGGCATACGGGAGTAAAGCCCTCTCGGGATCAGAATATCAATGCATGATTTGCGTGAGAGCCATAAGTTTTTACAATGGAATACGTTTGCGATCCCTTAGCCTACTTCCAATCCGGAAAGAACGGATCAATTTAGCAACTTCGTCCATTTCGGTAGTGCTCTCAATTTTTGCAGCAAACCCCATTCGCCCTACTACAGCAGGCAAGGAAAAAGTCCAATACAAACTCATCAGCGGATTTATAAATAATTCGCTACCGCTGGTTCGAGATGTCACTTGATGATCCCCAAATTCACCTTTTATCGCGCTAGCAACCGAATTTGTAACAATAGAATGCCTAACGCGCATATTTTTATTAAGGTAATCAACCAATTCCAGGTACCCTCTGCCCTCATACATATCCTTGGTTAAGGAAAAAGCGCCCAAATAGCCATCGTCCTTGATAAGAGTCGCAATGTTTTCAAGACAAGCGTGGTGATTAACATCGTGGAAATGATCTATTCCAAAACCTACCATCGCCATTAAGCTTTGTTTTACGGCTACGCCGCTGGCAGCAATCATAGAACATGCATCTTCAACAACCGTGCCTATCCCCGGCTCATCCCCAAAAATCAGACTATCGGTGCCACCATCAACCAATACCAGCGTATCGATTTGATGACGCTCGACCATTTCGGCGTAAGCACTTCTCAACGGTAAGACGCCAATTTCATTCGAAAACGCATACATTGCCGGCTCTTCTCCCCGAGACGACAACCACTCCAAAATGCACCTCTCTGGAAAATACGGCAAGTCGGCAGATTGTTTATTGACAAGAAAAGCGCCAGGGCAAATTTCTTCGCAATTCGTTAAGCCAAGCTCTGTAAAAGAGAGATTAGCCATCGTGACTTGTTTACCAAGGCGGCGCAAATGTAGGTAAATGGGGACGCCACTGACAATGTCGAATCCGCCGCCAACCCCAGCAATTAAAAAGCGTTGTCCATTTGCCAACGCATCGAAAAATGGAATGTTCACGTAAAACCTTTAGCTTAGTGATGTAGGACCGTCCGATTAAGGCCGTAAGTTGCAATGGGTAGGGCGTCAATAGGCGTAGCCGTATTGCGCCGTATGTTGGCTTTAAATCATTCGGCGCATTACGCTGTCGCTAATGCGCCCTACAAAATTTCATACAAAATAATCTGTCGAGTTCGGCGCGGGGTTTCTCCCGTATGCCGCGCCGAGCACCGGAGCTTTTATCGAGATCAGCCCGAAGGGGTGCGGCAGGGAGAGCCTGCCCCGCTTTTTCGGGCATGCCGCACGTCGGCGGAGGGGCTGGGAAGCCCCTTCTGCCGACCCTCGATAAAAGCTTCGGCGCGCAGGGAATAAGCGGCATCCGGGTGTCGTTTCTTTTGGGTACTTTTCTTTGGACAAGCAAAGAAAAGTACCTCGGCTGTCGGGCCGAGACCCGACGTTAAAACCAGCCGTCGCGCCAGCGACACAAAAAACAAACCTCAATCACCAGCTGTCTTAAACCGCGCCGCCGCCCCCAGCAATCCGGTAACAAAAAACGCCGTCCCCACCAAGGTAAAACGCAAATTCAGCTTCTCAATCGCCAAATCGTCCGTCGCGTACAGCATGAAAATCACCGCAATCCCGCCCCAGGCCAGAAAGCCCAATACGGCGGAGAGGATGGTTTTACTCAGGGCTTCGGCTTCGCTGGCCGGCGCGTCCATCCGGTAGGCGACGAAACCGCAAATCAGCGCCGGCATAATCCCCCAGCGGGCGTGATCGAGGAAACTATCCAGGAAATTGAAATCATCCCGGCGATAAAAGGTTAACTCCAGGATAAAGGTCGAGATGGTGGTACTGACCAGGAAGCAGACGAACATGATCGCCATGTAAAAGCCGTAATTGTGCTCGGCGGGTTCCTGTTGATGGCGGAATGCGATGCTCCGCAAAGCAAAAACCAGTGTAATGGGCACCACGTAAATGGCGATTGAATAGGCTATCCAGCGCAGGGTGGTATAGCTAAAGTGCGGTAACGGTTTGTCCGGAAACAGAAACACGTTGTGCAACGCCACCGACACTTCCCGCCCCAAAATCACGCCAAACGCCGTCGCTGCGGCGAATATCAGCAGGTATTTATAAGTGTGCTTCAAGCGCGCTTCGTGCACATTGCCGCCGAGTTTTCTGACCGTCTCCCACATGTCGTTTTCGCTGGGACTGCCGAATACCACCGCCGCCGCCAGCAATCGGCACAGCAGTCCGGTCAGTCGGTCCAAATCCTTCAGCAAGTTGACCGTCTTGGTGTAATGCGGCTCGGCTTCTTTCCAAATATTCACTTTTTCCGACATTGCATTATAGGAGATGCAAATCTCGCCCCATTTCAGCGAAGGCTCGCTGAACAAGCGTCGGTACGAAGATTGATCGGCATAGTGCTGGATTTGGTCGAACAGCAGGCTGTTATGCGCCCATTTGTATTCGACCGTGGCACCGGATTTATCGAAATCGCCGGCGCCGATGCTTTGCACCAACAGCCGATCAGCGATTTGGGCTTTTATCTTGTCGTCCGCCGCCGACAGCCGGGATTTGATCAGCGCGTTATACACTTCGACGGCTTTGGTCGGAATCGCAAAAGCGTCGTGAATACTATCCCGTAAAATCAACAACGGATTAAATGGGCTTTCCCAAGCGACGAAAAACAGCATGATGCCGGCAGCAATTAGCGGGAACAGTTTGTTACCATCCAGACCGTAGAGCAGATTCACCAGCTCACCGGCGCGTAAATGACTAACGATCAGCGTTACCAACGGCTCCAGCGGCAGCCATTGCCAAGTCAGCAATAAAAACAATCCTGCCATCAACGAGCAGTAAAGGACAATCCCGCTCCAGTATGTACTGCGCCGGATAAAGTACTGCGGCAAGGTCGGTTCCGCTCCGAGCTGGACTCGGCGCTTTTGAAACGAGCGGTAAGCCAAAAACCCGGCGGCCAGAGTGCCGAGCAACAGAATCAGAAAATTGATCAAAAATTCGATGGTCATTGTTCCAACGTGATTATGCAAAGTTTGGGAAAGCGGCCATGCCGGCTGACGGCCATTCTAAAGCAAAGCCTCGCGTTTTAGCGAAGGCAATTGGTCGAGCCGGTTGGAATCAGTAGCAACAGGGTTGCCCTGCATCGCAGGTGTATGAACAGGGTTGGCGTGTCAGGCAGACAAGGCCAGCGAATCTTCCAGCGCGATTTCCAGCTCGGCCAGCATAATCTCCGACAGGCCAAGACGGCCGGCTTCCTCGCTGCTGGAGATCACCAGATCGGGCTGCGGCCGCGGCGCAATACCCAGTTTGTAGGCGACCATGTCGGCTACGCGCACCAACAGTTCCACTGTGCCGGTATGTTCGGTGGCCGGCTGATGATGATTGGCGGCAACCTTACGATAGGTTTCCGGTAAATTCCATTCTTGCAGCAACCATGCGCCTTTGCTCTCGTGCTGGCGGATGATCAGTTCTCGCTGCAAATCGGCAGGTAAATTTAGATTGAGGTCCTTGGCCGCCAGATCTTCCAAGCAGCGCAGCAGCAATAGTTCGCCAATGTCGTGAAACAGGCCGGCCATGAAGGCTTCTTCCGCTATCGTCTGGAACGACAAACGCTTGGCCAGCCATTCGGCGCCAAAGGCCACCGCAACGCTATGCTGCCAAAGTTTGACCATGTATTGCTGAGTGGCGGCATCTTTTGCCGCAAACAAGCCTTTCTGCGTAACCAAAGTGGCAATCTGGACGATGCGCGGCAAACCCAAGCGGACCAGAGCATCCTTGACGGTGTTGATTGATCCCAAGCCGGCATAGAATGACGAGTTGGCAACGCGCAAAATCTGGCTGGCTAAACTGGCGTCCATCGCCAATTGCTTGGCAATCGCGTCCAGCGAGCGATTTTCGTCTTGCAAGGCCAAACGCAGCTCGGTTACCGCCCGCGGAAATACCGGCAAGGCACTGGCTCCCGAGGTAATGGCCTCGTCTATCAATTCGGAAAGCGATTTTTCACTCATAAGATTGGGTTGTATTATTGGCTCATCGACTGCCCAACAAGCGGCGCAGTTCGTATAAAGGGCGGGGTTTTCCAAAACGCGGCAGATTGCGGATCACTTCCTGTAGCGAGGTAGCACCGGCGGCGGCTTTCACCAAACCATCCTCTAGCAGCGTAACCAAACCCGCCGTCTCCAGGCTCACCCGCCGGATTTCATAGGAGGTTTTGCGCTGCAATATCGCATCTTTGACCAATTCGTTCATCGACAATAGTTCGAACACACACACCCGGCCGGAATAACCGGTAAACCGGCACTTTTCGCAGCCTTTGCCCAGCATAAACTGAGCACCGGCAATATCATCCGGCGTCACATTCAGCCGACGCAGCAAGGCCGGATCGGGCTTGAACGGTTCGGCGCAATGCCGGCACACCCGGCGCAACAGGCGCTGGGCGACTACCGAAACCACGGTCGAAGAAATCAGAAAGGCCTCGATCTCCATGTTCAGCAGCCGCAACAGGCCGCCGATGCTGTCCTCGGTGTGAAATGTGGTCAACACTTTGTGGCCGGTCAGGGCCGCCTGGATCGCGGTATCCGCGGAAAATTTGTCGCGGATTTCACCGAGTACGATGATGTCCGGGTCCTGGCGCACGATGTGGCGCAGGGTTTCTTCGTAAGTCAGATTGATCTTCGGATTGATCGAACATTGCGCGACGCCGTCAATCACGTATTCGACCGGGTCTTCTGCGGTAACGATGCTGACTTCCGGAGCGTTCAGGTAATCCACTGCGCTATACAGCGTCGTGGTTTTACCCGAACCGGTCGGTCCGGTGATAATGACAACGCCGGTCGGCACGTCCAGCGAATCTTGAACAAAGCGTTCCAGCATCAAGGGCGCCATGCCTACTTCGTGAATATCCAGCAATTCTGTCTTGCGGTTCAATAGCCGCAAGACGATTTTTTCGCCGTTGATGGTACTGAAAAACGAAGCGCGCATGTCGATCACGCGATTGCTGCTGGCCTGTTCGAACATGACCCGACCGTCTTGATGCCGGCGCTTTTCGGCAATATCGGCGCCGGCCATCACTTTAATCCTACTAATCAAGGCCTGGGCAATTTCGACCGGAAAGTCCCGGTAGTGCACCATTACGCCGTCGATCCGTTGCCGCACCCGGACCTTATGCTCCAGCGGTTCGATATGTATATCGCTGGCTCCCTGGCGTATCGCGTCTTCAAAGATCCGGTTGGCAACCGCGACGGCCGACTGCTCACCGACGGCTACCTTTTCGGCGCCGGTATTACGCTCGTAATTGAGCAGAAAACGCATGATCTGCGAATACCGCCCCACCGCCGGAATGATCTCGGCGCCCAAGACGTGCCGGGCCATCTCGATGGCGTTTTGATCCAGCGGGTCGCCGAAAGCCACCAATACGCCGTCCATTTGTTTTTCGATAGGCAAAAAACAATGCTTGTTGGCGGACTTCAACATCGGCTTGGTCATCAGCGTCTGATCGATCACGGCAGTACTTAAATCGATAACCGAAATGCCCATCAGGTCCGCCAAAACCTCGAGCATTTTCATTTCTGATATCAGATTACGTTCCACCAGAATTTCGCCCAGGCGTTTGCGTCCTGCTTTTTGCCGTTGCTCGGCCAGCGCCAAATCCAGGTCGGTGTTGGTGATGTACCCGAACTCCACCAGGAACAGGCCTAACTTGACTTTGACCGGGTGGTTACGAAACAACTCGACCAATTGGTTGTGGGTGACATAACCCAGATCGCAAAGCACCAACAAAATCGGCTTTGGCGACTCCAGTTTGCCTTGCACCCGCAAGGCGTATTTCAGTTTTTCCGCATCGATCAGGCCCTGATCAACCAATAGGCCCAAGAAGTTTTCTGTGAAGCTTTTGCCGGAATCACCAGCATTGCTGTTGCTTATGTTCATTGCCGCGTAATCGTCGTTGTCCAGCGGAGCGAAAAGAAAGGGGGCATGCTATCAACAGGTGTTGGAGGACGGATCATAGTCTATACAGCGCTAGCTAAACGAATTTTAAGCCGCGACTACAGTCGCCAGGCCTTACGCCACCCTGCGCGCCACCTACCAGCAGACTAACAACAAACACGAGGGGGGCTTCGAACGAAGACGAGAAACCGAGACAAGCAAAATCAAGAGATCTCCCGCCTGCGCCGTCTGATACTTTCGTCCTTGAACCGAAGGTTCAAGTGGAAACCAAATCCAGTCAATCAGGCTTCCTGAATAAACAGGCATGCGCACCATGAATGGCAAAAAGTTTCCGGGGTAAAAACAGGTTCAGGAAACACCCAGTACTGCTCGAACGCCGCAGGAGATTGGACTGATAGTCTACCGGATGATTTACGAATTTTCCAAAACGTTTTCTATTTTGCTGCGCAAATCGGCTAAGCGTTGACCAATATCCAAACTGCCGTTGGCTTCGTTCTTGTTGGATGCCGTCAAGTCGTGAGCCAAGTTCAAGGCGGCCAGCACGGCGATGCGGTCGGTGCTGCTGACTTTGCCGGTGTCACGGATTTTGCGCATCTGCCGGTCAAGTTCCCGGGCAGAGTTGATCAATCCCTCTTTTTCATCGGCGGCACAGGCGATTTTATATTCCTTATCCAGGATATTCAGTGAAACGGGCTGGACGGCTTTACTCACGAATCATGCTCCATGGCTTTCAAGCGGGCAATCATCGCTTCCACCCGGGTTTTGGCCAACGTAGTTTTTTCCAGCAGCTTGGCTTTTTCCTTAACCAAGGCATCCTGTTTAACTTTCAAGGACTTATTCTCGCTTTTGACTTGATTGAACTGGGCAATGAGCGTATCCAGTTTCGCTTCCAATGCTTCCAGCTCGGTTGACGGATCTTTTTCTGTTTGAGACATAGCAAGAGTATGGGCCGATATGACGTTATAATCATCGTAGATGGTTAAGAATGTTAGCATAAGCCATGTTATTAAACAGCTTTATATAGGAAACGCAGCCCAGATGACCTACCGTTCGGTTGAAGAAATTTTAGAGCAACATGACGCCGACATCGGCGCTGCCGAGGCGCACGGTATCGCCACCGGCATGCTCTGCGTCGAAATCCGCGCCGATGCGGAAAACTGGCTAAGGGAACTCATTGACGACGAGCAACAGTTGATCGACGAAGACAAAGCGCTGCTGCATGGTGTGTTCGAAAGAACCCGAGTATTGCTGGAAAATCAAAACGACGACTTCGCCTTCGATTTACTGATGCCGGACGACGACGATCCGCTGGACGAACAAGTGGAAGCCTTGCGCTGTTGGTGCCAGGGCTTTTTGTTCGGCGTGGGTTATGCGCAAACCGGCGCCGACTGGCCGGGCGATACCGCCGAAGTGATGCGCGACATGATAGAGCTCACCAAAATCGACACCGACGTCGGCGATGAAGACGACGAAAATGCCTTGGTCGAATTGCGCGAATATGTGCGCGCCGCCGTGTTTACCGTGCGCGATCAATTTGCCGAACTCGGCCCATCGCAAACGCATTAATCTAAGTAGATCGACCATGAAACAAAGCGAATTCAAAAAACGCCGCGCCAGCCTGATGAAGCAAATCGGCACCGGCAATATTGCCATCATTGCCAGTGCCCCGCAGCGCACCCGCAACCGCGACGTCCACTACCCCTTCCGCCAGGACAGCGACTTTTATTATCTGACCGGCTTTAACGAAGCCGAATCGATGGCCGTGTTCATCCCCGGCCGTGAGCAAGGCGAATATATTCTGTTCTGCCGCGAATTCGACGAGAAAAAAGCGCAATGGGAAGGCGCCCACGCCGGCCTGGAAGGCGCCACCAAACATTACGAAGCCGACGATTCGTTCCCGATAGACGATCTGGACGACATCCTGCCAGGCATGCTGGAAAACAAAAGCAAAGTGTTTTACCCGATGGGTAAGGACAGCGACCTGGACCACAAACTGCTGGAATGGATTAATCACATCCGCAAGCAGTCGCGTACCGGCGTCACCGCACCCGGCGAACTGGTGTCGTTGGAACACATCGTCCACGAAATGCGCTTATTCAAAAGTGCGGAAGAACTAAAACTGATGCGCCGCGCCGGTGAAGTATCCGCCAAAGCCCATATTCGCGCCATGCAAGCCTGCAAACCCGGTTTGTACGAGTATCAAATCGAAGCTGGATTGATCCACGAATTTATTCAGGACGGCCTGCGCGCGGTGGCTTATCCGTCCATCGTCGCCGGCGGCAAAAACGCCTGCACGCTGCATTACGTGGAAAACAAGGACAAGCTCAACAAAGGCGATTTGCTGCTGATCGACGCCGGCGTCGAATGCGACCATTACGCCGCCGACATTACCCGCACCTTTCCGGTGTCAGGCAAATTCAGCGAACCGCAAAGATTGTTGTACCAATTGGTGCTGGATGCCCAAGCCGCGGCGCTGGCCGAAATCAAACCCGGCAATCCTTGGAACAAAGCCCACGACGCCTCGGTAGAAACCCTGACCAAAGGCCTGATCGAACTGGGCTTGTTAAAAGGCAAACCCAAAAAACTGATCAAAGACGAAAAATACAAACAGTTTTACATGCATCGCATCGGCCATTGGCTGGGCATGGACGTGCACGACGTAGGTGATTACAAAATCAAAGATGAATGGCGACTGTTGGAACCGGGGATGGTGTTAACCGTGGAACCCGGCCTGTATGTGCCGGCCGATTGCGAAACCGTAGACAAACAATGGCGCGGCATCGGCATTCGCATCGAAGACGATGTGTTGGTGACGAAAGACGGTCATGAGATACTGACTGGCGGCGTGCCAAAGTCGATAGCAGCCATCGAAGCGTTAATGCAATCGAGCTAGCGTGACGGAAAAATTCGATATGCCAACCATCAGCATGTTTTATGGCATCGTCATTTGTATGTATTTCTTCGACGATGAGCGCCATAAACTTCCGCATATCCAAGCCAAATATCAAGTCTACAATGCCTCGTTCTCCATAGCCGACGGCGCATTACTTAGCGGCGACCTGCCGGTTGCCAAATCCAGGCTGGTGCAGGCTTGGATTGAAATTCATCGGGAATCTTTGTTAGCCGATTGGAACTTGGCGATCAATGGCGAAAAACTCTTCCCTATCGATCCTTTACGCTAAAGGAAGGTCATTATGGAATCCGTGATTCAAGTGCAACCTAAAGACAACTATAAACTGGAACTTTGGTTCGATAACGGCGAGCACCGCTTGTTCGACATGTCCCCTTATCTGAATAAAGGCGTTTTCATTAAACTTAAGGACCGCTCACTATTCGATCAAGCCTATGTCGGACTGGGCACCGTGTGTTGGCCGGGTGAGCTAGATGTCGCGCCGGAAACGCTTTATGATCGATCCATAGCACTGGGCTAAAGCAGATGCAACACGATTTCGACCTGATCATCGTCGGCGCCGGCCTGGCCGGTAATTGTCTGGCCCTGGCGCTGAAAAATAGCGGCTTGAAGATAGCCTTGGTCGAAGCCAATAGCCGCGAACAATTGCGCCACTCGCCGGCCGGCGACCGCGCGCTGGCCTTAGCTGCCGGCACCGTGGAATTGCTCAACGACTTGGGCGCTTGGCGCGGCGTTGCGGACAAAGCCACCGCCATCAAACACATCCATGTCTCGGACCGCGGCCATTTCGGGAAAACCCGACTGACTGCTGAGGATCAGGGCGTGGAAGCGTTGGGTTATGTGATCGTCGCCCGCGACATCGAACAACACATGGCCGATCTGGTGGAAAAAACCGACACGGTTTGCCTGTATCAAACCCGGGTCGCCGGCTTAATGTCCGGCCGGGATGCGGTCAACGTCAGCTTGAAGCAGCACGACGGCAGCTCCTTAAACGTCAGCGCCCAATTGCTGATCGGTGCCGACGGCGGCAATTCCACGGTACGCAAGCTGCTGGAAATTCCGCAGCAAGTCACCGAATACGGCCAAACCGCTTTAGTCACCACCGTGCAATCGGCGCTACCACATCGCAATATTGCCTTCGAACGCTTTACCGAATTCGGTCCGCTAGCCTTGCTGCCGGTCGCCGGTAAACAATCGGCGGTGGTATGGACGCGCACTCACGAACAAGCGGAAACCCTGATTAACGTCAGCGACCGCGAATTTCTTGCCGAGCTACAAAACTGCTTCGGCTACCGCTTGGGCGAATTAAAATTGGCCGCACCGCGCCGGGCGTTTCCATTAAGCCTGATCCGTGCCGAAAGCATGGTCTCCGGCCGCACCGTCATCATCGGAAATGCGGTGCATCAACTGCATCCGGTCGCCGGCCAAGGTTTTAATTTAGGGATACGCGATGTGGCCTTACTGGCGGAAATGCTGATCGATCAACACGAACGCGATGGCGATTTGGGCGATGCCCGCCTGCTGAAAAACTACAGCCGGCAACGCCAACAAGATCACGGCAAAACCATCGGTTTTACCAATAACGTGGTGAAGCTGTTCTCCAACGACAATTTACCGCTGGCCGCCGTCCGCAACGCCGGATTGACCATGCTGGACCACCTGCCGTTTGCGAAAAAACTACTGACGCGGCATGCAATGGGCTTGGCGGATAGACTGCCAAAAATCGGCGAACGCAAATAAACCCAAACCGCGCTACCTCACGCAAAAAAACTTAGCCAAATCGCCGCCATCAGACTGGCTAAAGTCAAAGCAGCGGATATAACTCGGGCAACGGGCCTGGGACGCACAGCTGTCCATAGCAACAGCGTGCAATATGCAGAAGCCGGCAGTATGAAACTCAGCAAAATCATCGTTAACGCCCGTCCGGGCGCACACGCTTCGTTGCAGATTAATGTCCACTGCTTCCACAAGCCAACGCCCAAGGCAATTGCAAGAATGGCACCTGCTAGGTGCAACAGCCGTCTAAAACTGATTTGAGCCTCCCAACGACAACATTTCACGCATGAAACCAACTTGGATCGTGGCTTTCAATACGTATGTCAGGGGGCGCTACCGCTCAACCTAACTTACAAGGCTTATTGCTGCACAAGCGCGATACGAAAAGATGAAAATTTCATTTTAAGCACTTTTGATAGCACCAACAGGGAAACAAACAGACCAGCGGTAATGCTCAAATAGTGTGCAACCGGCTTTGTCACTTGAGCGTCGAAGCCAAAAACCATTGTGATTAATGAGGCGATAAAGCCGATGGCCGCACCCACAAGTAAGCCATATATTGTAGATCTCCAAGCCCATGACCAAAATATTTGTACGGTGCGGCTAAATGTAACATCAAGTTCTTGCATCGAATATTTCCCATAAATTTTAACCATCAACAGGGCTGCATATCCAAACAACAGAATTGTCCTTATGCGGCTTGTCTTCCGATCTGCTCGAAAGAAAACGTCGGAAGATCGACGCGCTGCCTGGCGTGTTCCACGGTGATGCCGCAAACCTGCCCGGCGGCATCTATATCAATCAGGGTGTCATCGTCATAATCTCGGGTTTCCATAATCTCGGCATTACGAAACTCGATATATAAGGTATCAGTCTCTTCAAAATATTTGATTTTCATGGGGTAAATGACCTATCAAAAAACGCGTTATGAATCGTTTCACCGTCTTCCAAAAGTACTACGCGCAAATATCGCCCGTCAGCTTCATCAATTGCCGCCCACAGCCTTATTCTACCGTCCGGTTGAACCGCTTGCTTGATGGGTTGATTGATGACCCTTTCAATCCACCTCAAGTCGATTCCTCCTCGATCAGGCCGTTGACGCATGCTTTCAAAATACTTGGTGAATTTCATGCTTAAAAATTAGATTGAATTATGTCAGATGTAAAATTGCCAGGAGGCTTTTTAACTAAGCAGTTCCATTATCAATCATCGGGAGGTGGATTAATCTGCGACTATTCATTGCCCCTGCACTCTTCACCCATACCGTGGAGCACCCGAGGCATAGAGTTTACACGCAGGGAAGATAGCCGTAGGCCACATACCACTGAGTCGCTATGCAACATTTGAAACCAGCCTTAAAATATATCAGGTAATGCTACCGCGCCCCCTGACGAAGCTAAATTGCTTGCCTGCTCCGCCTCGTCAATACGAACCACGCCCCACCAACCATCGGCCAAACCATCCCCGGTAACGGCACGGCGGCCACTGTGTTGATATTAAGCGGCGCTGCGTTTGCCGATAAGGCGTTACCCCCGGCATCCGCCAGACCGTTAATCAGTAAATCAAGCTGACTGCTACCGCTACTCAGCACATTGAAACGGATGATCGCCAAAGTAAAGCTATCAGCTTGCAGGACTTGTAAATCCGCCGCGTCGTCCAAGGACGACTCGAATAAGTTCAGCACTCCCGGCCCCAGCACATCGGCGGCGGTACTGTTGCCACCCAAGTCAAACACATCCAATTCGTCACCCAACACCGGATCGCCGAAAACTACACCGGCAAAGGCCAAACGTGTTGGGTCAAACTGAATATTAAAGTCATACGTTGCTAACGCAGCGCCGCCCAAACCGGAAATGTTCAAACCGATTTCAATGGCTTCGACGGTTTGGCTACGGGGCGTGAAATGTAAATCAATAGCCGCATCGGCCACACCGCTGGCGGCGAATAATGCTGTACCGACCAGGCCGGCTTTTAGTTGTTTCATCATCGTTGTTAGTCCTATATTCGGCACCCTGGATTCCCGCGTGCGCGGGAATGACGGAGTAATTTCGGTGCGTGCGTCAGATTGGAGAAATCTGACTACCAGCCGCTTGAATCAAGCTCGTTTAAATCGCACAGCGTGAGCGCGTACACAGCAAAGTCAGCTTGCGCACATCCAACACATTGATCACACCGTTTTTATCCAGATCACGGGGATCGTCCACGCCGGTAGCCGGTTGGTTGCGCGCCGCAATGACCAGGTTCAAATCCAGTTGATCGACATCGCGGTCGCCGTCCAGATCGCCTCTTACGCTGATGCTTTCACAGCTATCGGGTAAATGATTGAAGTTGGTATCGCCGCTGACCCGGTTTTGAATATCCAGCACGTCCGATTTGCCATTGTTATTGCAATCCGGAAACACGTTCAGGTAATACACATCTTGCTCGCCGTGGTAGGTGGCGGTGTAAGCAATGTGCGCGCCGTTGGCGTCGGAGACTATCTGGGTGTAATCGCCCATTTTGTCGCCTTGCCGTTCTTCGCCGTTCACGATGTTATACGGCAGATGCGTATTGAACACCGGCGTGACCGCCTGATTTTTGCTCCAGGTTACGCCGCCGTCCCAGGAGTAGGCGTAGTAAAGCTGCGAATAGCGGTACGGCGCGCTGCCGCTGCCGTTGCGGGTGTCGTACCACACCGCGTCGAGGCGGGAGTTGGCCGCCACGCCCAGCATCGGGAACCATTGGTAAGCGTTGGCGGCGGGTGGTTCGTCATTCACCCGCACCGGCGCCGACCAGGTAGCGCCGCCGTCACTGCTGCGCACGAAATGAATATCCTGCGGATCGCCGCCGGTTTGCCAGGTATAGGGGGAGACATGCGCCAGCAAGTAAATATTGCCGCGCAACGGCCCGGCCGATTGATCGGCAGCGATTTGCACATCACCGTCGCCGCCCAACGGATTGGGTAACTGCAAACTCGGCGACAGGAACATCATGCTGTGGCCGCCCATATCGACTTTTTGCGCGCTAAAGCTGGGCGAGGTATTAGGATCTTTGGCATCAACCGATTTCAGGAAATAGTGCCCACTACGCACTATGCCTAAGGCACTGACGGACAAAATCGTTTCATCGACGCCAAATAAATAAACCTCGCCTTCCGGACCGATGGCCAGCCGGCCGAAACCGAAGTTTGCCACCGGCAACGCCGCATCCGGCTCCTGGTAACTCAAACCACCATCCGTGGAACGGCTGAAATATTTGGGCACATAATGTGGATCGGGGTTGGTGTCGGCCGGCCGCCGCCAGGTGCTGTAAATATGCCCGTCGCTGGGACCGCCGGTTTTATCGATGGCCAGCCAGTTCTTGTCGCCTTTAAACTGATACACCGGCTCCGACCAGGTCACGCCGCCATCGCTGGATTTAAACACCGACGTGCTATCCGATATCGCCAGGGACTGGTAATAAAAATTCCCCTGACCATCAACCTCCAACACCGGATCGGTGCGGGTTTGCAGCGGTAAGGCCGGCAGCATGCCGGTGCCCCAACTGACGCCGCCGTCGAAACTATAGGCATAGCCGCCGTGTTTGACAGCAGTGGGCGGAGAGTCGAACCTACGCCAGCCCACAACGATATTCGCGGGGTTAAGCGGATTCAAGGCCAGCGTCGGTTCGTTGCCTTTGTCGCCGATGATGTTTTGGCCGTCGGCATCGACATTGACCTGATGACTGCGATACTGTCCAAAGCTTATTACCGGGGAAGGCCCTGCCTGCGCGGCTGTCGTCAATGTCAAACCGACACCTAAGCCCGCCGCAATTTTTACCAGCCTGACGTTACGAAAAACGGGGGTATGCCATTCGCCAGGCTTGGGGTAAACGGCAGTTAGCGGCCGAGTCAATCCTGTAACTTCATCCGGTTTCATCAGACGATCTCTCTTTTAGATCGGCCATTCAGAAACAGCCCAGCCAAGCCGCTGGCAAACAGCCATACCGTCATCGGCACCGGTACTGCCGCCGGCAGTTCTCCCGACACCACAGTGGTTTGAAAGCTGAAGGTACCGATACGGGTATCGCGCAAGCGGGCGTCGCGAGCGCCCAGATGATCGAAGCCCCACCCTAAACCCAGATTGCCGTTGAGAGTTAAAGTATCCCCGACTATTGCGGTGGTGACATCAAACAGCTCAAAACCGCCTGCATCGAAACCGATATGATTAGTAATCACCCAACCGGAACGCCCGGGCGTAGCCGCTTCCAGAGCAGGATCGTATTCCAAGGTCATGTCGCCCAACAACACTCTATTAGTTGGTGGCTCGACGTCCACTCTAAAACGCATGACGCCGCCCAGACCGATACTACCGCTGGCAGTGCCGAACAAATTGCCGGGGTCGAACTGGAAAGTGGTATTTCTGTTCTGCCGCCCGCCCGGATTAACTATCGGACTCAACCCGTTGACACTAAATTGCAGCCCGGTCGCCGGAATTTCATCGGATACCAGATCGTATAAATCCGGAGCATTGCCGTCCCGCAACTGTACAAAGGTTTTTGATGCGGCCGAAGCATCGTAAAACTCTTCCAGATAAATAGAAGGCCGGCAGCAAATCGGAAAGTCGGCGGTGGGTGTGTCCGGATAGTCATTCACATCGACGCTGGCGATTAGCACATCGCGGTTTAGGTTAAGGACCAGCGCACCGCCGTTTACTGTCGCGGCGTGGGCTTGGCTGATCGACAATACACTGAAAACGGCTAATAGCCAGGCGGATGATCGATGATTATTGATTTTCATAATGTCACACTCCTTGAAAGATATGGCCTACGGCCTATGCCGATAAAGCCCAAAAAGCCGCTAGCGAATAACCAGACCGCAGCGGGTAGCGGCACCGCCGATACCTGTCCGCAACCGGCATAGGCACCCGTGCCCAAACAGAAACTGCCGACATCAACCAGTTGCGCGCCTTGCAACATGCCGGCGTTTTCCGGCGACATGAGTAAATCGCCACTCAACTGCCAGTTTTCGGCGTTGCTAAAGCTCAGGCTCAGGTTGTTTAAGTCATACACCGCCATCGTGAAATAAATGTTATTAGCTAGGTACCAACCGGTGCGGCCCAAAGTTTGCCGGTTGGCATCGTAAAGCAGCGAAAAATCGCCGTTGACCAAGCCGGCTCCAGTCGGCGGCCAGTTCGGCGCATAAAAACCCTGCACGCCTGTCATGCCCACTTGTGCCCCGGCCACGCCGGCCAGTGTGCCGGTATCGATGGCAAACTCGGCTGACGTGGCTTTGACGTAACGCTGGCTGGCTTGCGGACTAGGATCGTTACCGATAGCCGTCAACTCGAACACCTGATTGAGTCCGGAAATCTCGGTGGTATTGAGTTGGCTAAGCAAATGGTCGCCGGTATTGGCCGGATTATAAGCATTGGACGTTGCCGTACTCCAAAACGTCGACAAGTAATAGCCCCCGGCATAAGGTGCCAGCGCATTCCGGTCCAGGTTCATCGTAAACGTACCGCCGGATGGCGCATTCAATGTCGCGGCGTCGGCGCTTGCTGAGGCCATCCCCATGCCGATAGCCAGTATGGCCAAAACGCGATAGCTGCGGTTTCTATTGATCTTCATAAAGTCCCTGTCAGCGGATGGTTAGCATAAACCCTCTCCCAACCGGAATAGACAAGCGACCGCAGTCGGCAGCATGCAGGCACGAAGAGGGATTTATTGCCGAAAGTCCGGGCCCGAAGCGAATCTTGGCGACCGCCCCAAGCCCAATTTGCAAGTTAAGCTACGACCAAGGCTTTTCTGCGACTTGCACCCAGCAAGCCCAGCAGACCGCTGCCGAACATCCAGACCGCCGCCGGTACCGGTACCGCCGATGGCGCCGTACTGGGCGCCAGACTAAACGTACCCACCACGGCATTGGTATTGGCGCCAACCAAACCGGCCCACAATCCGGTCCATTGCAAATCGCCGCTCAGCAGTAATTCGCCATTGCTGCTTAGCGACTCGGAGACGTTGGTCAGCTTCAAGAAATTTTGGTAGCCAAAACCGGTATCGTAGGTTTTGATATTCCAGGTGCTTCCGGTTTTTACCAGGCTAAAGTCGTAGGGCGTCAAAATGCCGCTGCCGCCTTGGCTGGTCAATAACCAGGCGCCGCTCAAACCGATTTGACCGACCGAGGTATTGCCGGCGTCCATCGTCGTGGCTTGTTCGGTACGGCCATAGGGACCGGCAGCCGGATAGCTGTTGGTCGTGGTGTTGGCGTTAACCGCAAACGACATCGCTGTGCTGGCGGTTGCCGATAGCGTCGTTCCGCCGGTGGTTGCGCCGGTGATACCCAGTAAATTATCGCTGGCACCCCAATGTTTCGCGACAATCCAGCCATTCGGATAGCCACTGCCAACATTGACCGATGCCGCCGCAAAAGCAGCATTGTTGATGGTAATGGTGGCATCGCCGCTGACTTGCGCGGCGCTGGCTGTAGCAGGCGCCAAAACGGCGGTCAATGCGCTGAAGGCGAGCAGGCCGGCGCTTACCCATTGAGTGCGGTTGTAGTGCAAGATTGTCATTTTTTATTCCTTAATAAATTACGGTTAAAGTTAATCTGCAAATCGCCAACCCGAATTAAGGGTCTTTAACTGGCAGGTAACCCGGCTGTCTTAATCTCCAAGACCCGTGGCTTTCCGGCTCCGTCTCGCGGCGGATGTGGCATGTTTGTCGCGGTCCTTACGACATCACTCTAAATCCCTGAGTGAGGTGCTCCTGAAAAACTCCTGTGGCAAATAGTTAACGACGGCATCAGTACTTGATTGAAAAACTTAGAAACCCGGCGCGGCCGGCTGCCGGCGCTACCCGGCCTTCGAAATAGCCGTAGGGCTGAAAATAATCCTCATCGCTGAGATTTTTGACCGTGGCCGCCCATTGGAAACGCCCGGTTTCGTAAGCCAACGCCGCGTCGAAGCTGTGGTAGCCGGCGGTTTTAAAGCGATTGTTATTGGATAAATAAGCGCCGGCGCGGGCGTACACGCCGAAGCCCAAGCTAAAACCTTGCAACTCAGTCTGCTGAAAACGGTAATGCGCCCAGAGCCGCCCGGCATCTTCCGGGACTTGAGCCAAGCGATTGCCGGCAGCCACCCCGGCTTTGTCGTCCATGAAGCGGGCGTCGGTATGCGCATAGTTTGCCAGCACGCTGAAGCCCTCGACCGGTTGCCAGAGCAAATCCATTTCGATACCGCGCGAGCGTTGCTGCCCTGCAGCGACCGAACGCCGCAGGAAATCGCTGCTGTCGGTGACCGCGACCTGGCTACGCTCGATTTGGTACAACGCCAGTTGGCCGCTGAATTGATTCGCAAAATTGAATTTCAGACCGGTTTCCAGATGATTCGACAATTCCGACGCCGGCGTATCGACGAAATTGACAAACGGTTGGCCGCGCATGCCTTCGCTATAGGAAATAAACCAGGAAACCTCGTCGTTTAGGTCGATCACGCCGCCGAGGCGCGGCAACCATTTCAGCGTATCCGTTGTGACATTTACCCCGGTTTGCGCGTTATTAAAATCGATACCCACCTTGCCCAACCTAAGGCCGGACAGCCAATGCAATCGCCGGTACAGCGTGCTTTGCCACTGCAGGTAAGCGCCGTAAGTGAGGTTTTCGATGAACTGATTTTCCCGGCCCGGACCGGGTACAGCATAAGGGTAGTCAAATAGCGGTGCGCGCAGATCGACCGTACCGACTCCCAAACCCAAGGCGCCGAAATCGCCCTCGATAAAGCCGGCATCTTGCAAACGGCTGTAATCCGCGCCCAGTAACAAATTATTTTCGCTGGGACCCAGCTTAAATTTGCCCTGCAAATTGCCCAATACGCTGCGTTCATGCTGTTGTTGAAACAATTCGGCGTTCACTAATGCCCAGTGCGATGCCGGCAACAAGGGTCGGTCCGCGACCAGGCCATCGCTGCCGAACAGGGTCTGAATTTTCTCGTCGAATTCAGCCTGCGCATAGCGCGCCTTCAGGTTTAAGCGCCAGCTCCCGGTGAGCTGCCGGTCCAGAGTAGCCCATACCGCATCGGCATCTGAATGGCTATCGGACAGATTGGCCGGCCCCGGGAACAGATCGGGCCGGGTAGCAAAATCACCAGCGATGCTGCCGGTGGCGGGCAAGCCCTGGTACTCCGGTTGCTGCCAACGCGACAGTTTGGCTTGGATCGTCAAACGGGTTTGGTCGTTATCGGTCAGCGTCAGGGCCGGGTTAAGGTTAAAACGCTGCGTTTCGATTATGTCGATGTTATGTCTGGCGTTGGTATATTCGCCGGTCATGCGCAACAAAATATTGGCGTTTAGCGGTTGATTGATATCGAAATACGGCTGATAAAAGCTGTGGCTGCCGATTCTAAAACCCGCTTCGCCGAAGGCTTTGGCCTGCGGCAATTTGGCAAGCAGATTCACCACCCCGCCCACCGGGGAGCCCGAGCCACCGCTGTAGAGCAAGGCGTTGGAACCCTTCAGCACTTCGATTCTGTCGATATTAATAGTGCTTTCCCGGTCACCGGGGTTGTAGTACTGGGTAAAGCCGTCCAGCAGTTGTTCGGAACGAAAACCGCGAATTAAGGTGCCTTCGATAACCGGACTATAGAGCGTATTGCGCGCCACTATGCCGCTGACATTGACTAAGGATTCGCTGAGGTTGATCGTTTGCTGGTCGTCTAACAAGGGGCGGTTAAGCGCGTGCACGGACTGCGGGGTTTGCTTGATTGGCGTGTCGGTTCCGGTAGCGCTGGCAATATGCCTGACGGCATAGGTCCGCGCCTCGTCAAGCATCGGCTCGGTGACGATTTCCGCACCGGCCTCCGCTGTTTTCGAGCCCACGACAGTCATGGCATCCAAGGTAACAGGGGGCGGCAGGCTAGACACCTCTTTTGCCGCCGGACTGCGTTCCAAAGTCACCGTGTCGGTATCGATAAAACGGTAGGTAAAACCGCTGCCATGCAGCAAGTGTGTCAACGCCTGCTCTGCCGACATGTCCCCGCGCAGCTCCGGACTGGCGAGCTCACGCAACATGTCCGCTGAAAAAATCAATTCCAACTCGGCTTGCGCGGCAAATTGAATCAGCGCGTTGTTTAAGGACTGGCGGCCGATATTGAAGTGGCGAACCACTTCCGTAGCGACCGCCTGGCTACTGCTCAATTGTCCGCCGGCCGCCACCAGCCCGATCAACACCCAGGTATCGACACCGACGCGGTTGCCTTTCAGCGCATAGCACAGATATACGGCTGGCCGATGCCATACGCCGACTGCCAGCGGGTAGCGAAAATCGTTAATCCGTGCTTTCAAAATCCGTCCTGTCCGAAAAATAATGTTTCTCAACATAGAAGTCGTTTCAGCACAAAAATCGATCACAAAAATTTCCTGATTGGCAAAAAATCGTCGCTATTCCGGCAAAACCGCGTTGAAAAAATCGCAGCGCTGTGCGACTGAGGAAGTTTTCGGCGGAAGGACGACTTTTGCTTGAATGCGGGTAAATAGGGAACAGCCGTTGAAGGCTTGAGTCGGTGGGCTGGAATTTTCGACTAATATGCGCCAAACCGTTTTGGACATGCGCGCGCTGCCCGGAGTGGCTTACAGCACCCAAAAAATCAGCGATGCAGCAGCACCCACCAGGGACCGATACGGGTTTCTTGCAACGCCAGCGCTTTACGCACCGAGGACAGTGCCTCATCGGGCGCATCCAGAGAAAACACCCCGGTTACCCGCAGATTTTTAAGTGCGGCATCCGCCAGAAATATCCGTCCCAATCGATAGCGCTCCAACTCGCTGATCAAGTCAGCTAAAGGTCTATCGTTGATCACCAGGCGATGCTGCCGCCAAGCGGACTGTTCCGCGCCCACGGCCCGCGGATGCGGCAGCGGCAGCGGCAGGCCGGGTTGATAGACCAAGCCCTGCCCCTGGGCGACGGTAACGTCACTGTCCTGACGCGCCATACTGACCGCTACGGCATGCTCCTGGACGCTCACCTCGGTAGGCCCGGTCGCGGTTTTATACACCTCAAACACCGTGCCCAAGGCGCGGACCGTCAAATCGTCGGCCACTACGTCGAAAGGCCGCCGGCTATCCTTTGCCACCGTAAATTGCACCTGGCCGTGGTGCAAGACGATACGTCTGGCCGCGGCGGTGAACGCTACCGAAACCGCGCTATTGGTGTTCAGCAGCAAACGGCTGCCGTCGCTGAGTTGAATCTCGCGAATTTCACCGGTTTGCGTGCGGTAGTCGCTAAAATAATCGCTAAATAAGCGCGCTTGTTGCGGCATGATCAGACTAATCGCCAACAGCCACATCGCCGCGACGGCCAGCCCGACCGCAAACCAGGGCCGGCGCGGCCTGGCCAACGGCCGGCGGCTGACTGGTTTATCGGCCTGGCTCTTGAATAACGTTCGCCCTGAGCCTGTCGGAGGGGTCACCAGCCTGGGCTTCGACGAGCTCGGCTGACACGTAATCCTTCTGATAGATAGGGCCGGGTCAATAATCTGGCCAGCGGCACGATTTTGTTCCGCCACCGCATGTCGAGACGCGGGTTGCAGCGATTCGCTCGCACTGGACAAACTGCCTGCCAGCACCATATCGCTGAACAAAGCCTCAGCCTCGGTAAATGCCTGAGCATGCAAGGGGTCGCGGCTCAACCAATCGGCGAAGGCTTCTAGTTCCGCATCGCTCAATCTGTCGTCGCGCAGACAAACCAACCAGGCGATGGCCTGATCTTGCAGACTGGTGTGAGCGGATTTGTCGGACGGCGCTGGCATGCAATCTCCCATTATGCAAGGCTGTTATTGATAAAGACGTGCGAGGCGCGAAAGCGATCATACCAAGCAGGGCAAGCGGTGGCAGTCAACGGCATCGGGATGAAGTGGGTTGTGGAAAAATAATGCGGGCTTTTTGCTTAATCGGCCAGTTGCCGGGCGCAATGCGCCATGGCTTGGGCCAGCAGCTTATTGACTTGGGACTTAGAAACCCCTAAACGTTCGGCGATTTGGGTATAGGTCAGGCCATCGACCCCATGCAGTAAAAACACAGTGCGGCAGGCTTGCGGCAACTCGCCCAGCGCATGCTGCAACGCGGCCAGACGTTGTTGACCTATCAACACCTGTTCCGGCGGCGCGGCGTTACCGGGAAGAGTGTCAACCAGCGCATCAATATCTTCGTCGGCACCGTAACGGTCCCTGACCATGGTTTTGCGCTGATGATCGATGGTCAGATTAATCGCAATCCGAAACGCCATGGCCCGCGCATTATCCGGCGGCGTTTTCTCGGCTATTTGCCGCAGTCCCAGGTAGGTGTCATGGGTTAATTCGGCGGCAATGTCCGGGCATTTCAAGCGCCCGGTTAAAAAGCGCAATAACTCATCGGCCAAGGACTCGGTCCAGAACGCGGAAATATCGGTCATTGGCTGTGCACTCATGCGTATCGGAAATATCCAAAGCTTCAATCAAAAACAGCAGCCGGCCGGCACCCCGCCAAAGCCTTACCGCATAGCTGCGTCAGAGCGTGTGCAATTATCGAACCAAAGGCGAATATTGCCGGCAAGCCCCGCCCGGCGTCCTGCCCTGCTTTGCTCCTTAGTGGCGGGCCGCCCGCGAATGCGGCAAATAACCTGCGGCATAACCGGCAGATAACATAGTTTTATCGAGAATCGCCGCCAGACTCAGCGACTTTGATTTTTAGCGCGCGCCAAGACTGTATAATCCCGGCAATCCCACATATTTATTCACTCAGCTTAACCATCCCCCAGTCATGCGCACCACCCATCTGTTTTTCTGCCTCATTTTCATCCTTGCCGTTCACGGCGCTATCGCCTGGAGCCTGAATCGCCCCCAGGACGCCGGTGTCGATGTGCCTTCTGGTAAATTGCGCAGTTTGTCGTTCGCCCCTTATCGCGAGGGATTCAGTCCGATCGAAGAAAAGTTTCCATTGCCCGAACATATCGACGCCGACCTGGGTTTGATTGCCGATAAAACCCATACCATCCGCACTTACTCCATCCTCGGCGGCATGCAGCCGACGCCCGAATTTGCGCGCAAACACGGGGTGGAAATGATCCAAGGCGGCTGGCTGGGCGATGGGCATGCCAGCAATAAAAAGGAAATCGCCGCGCTGATCGAAGCGGTCAACGCCCATCCGGACGTGATCAAACGGGTGCTGGTCGGTAACGAAGTGCTGCTGCGTAAAGACATGGATGTAGACACGCTGATCGGCTATATCCGCCAGGTTAAACAGGCGGTGAAACAGCCGGTGTCGTATGCCGATGTCTGGTCTATCTACTTGAAATATCCGCAACTGATGCAGGAAGTCGACTTTATTACCGTACACATTCTGCCCTATTGGGAAGACGAGCCGGTGGCGATTGAGGAGGCGGCCGGACATGTGGAGAAGATCGTCCAACAAATCGAAGCCAAAGCCCACAGCATGGGCCTGAGCAAGCCGATTCTAATCGGCGAATCCGGCTGGCCGGCCGCTGGCCGCCAGCGCGGCCGAGCGGTGCCCAGCGTGGTCAACGAAACCCGCTTCATACGCAGCCTGATTGACGTAGTAAACCGGCACGGTTTGGATTACAACATCGTCGAAGCCTTCAACCAGCCCTGGAAAAGCCATAACGAAGGCGTGGTCGGCGCCAACTGGGGCTTGCTGACTATCGACCGCGAACCGGTGTTTCCGCTGACCGGCCCGGTTTACGAAAACCCGGACTGGCTAGGGCATTTTGCCTGGGCGACGGGTTTGTGGCTGGTAATGGTTGCGGTCTATTTTAAAAAATTGGCCCAGTTGCCTTGGCCGCGCCAGATTGTGTTTTTGACGCTGGCCCAAGTATTTAGCGTTTGTCTGGTCACGCTGGCAAGTTTTGCGTGGTTTACCAGCTATAGCATATGGCAACAGGCTTACACCCTCTTGACTATCGCCGCCAACGGCGTGTTGAGCGCTTTGCTGCTGCAACGCAGTTATGTGATTTTAGCCGAGCAATCCGCAGCGCCGACCCTGGCCCATCGCTTGAGAAGCGCCTATTTATTTTTCGGGATTTTGGCGCTGTACAAAACTTACAGCTTGGCGCTCAACGGCCGGTATCTAAGCTTTCCCGTCGAACAATTCGCGATTCCGGCCATCGGCGTCTGCGGTTTGATCGTGTGCCTATGCCTGGCCCAGCGGCGCTTTGACCGGCAGATGCTGCGCTTTGACAGCCTGTCCGGCGGGGATTCGCAAACGCCACGCGACCGCTTGCTGGCCTATTTTTTAAGCGCCGGCACCTTGGCGGTAGTGATCGGCGAGACCCACGAGTTTATGGCGGCCTACGATTTCATCCAAGCGCATCCCGGCTTTAGTGACGGTTTGCCGGTGGCGCTGGGGTATACGTTTTACAATCAGCAGCTCGTCGCGTGGTTGCTGTGTATACTGGTGCTGTCGATCCCGTTCTGGCCTCTCCGCTCAGGCAAAGCCAAGATTTAACCCGCAAGACCAAGTGGCTTAAGCGGTTGGTATCGGCATCTAACGGGCTGCGCTTGCCATCAACGCTGATTTTTCGATAATCAACACCAGGACCCTCATATGTGGCTGCGCACGAGTTGCGAAATAACCTTCGATGTCAGCATCGACACCCCTTTTATTTTGATGCTGCGGCCGCGTAGCGGCGCAAATCAATGGGTGGCGCGGGAGTCGTATACCTTGACACCGACGGTGCCGGTCTTCGAGTTTACCGACTACTACGGTAATCTTTGCCAGCGCCTGATTGCCCCACCCGGCGAGTTTGCCGTGCGCACCAGCGCCGATATTCACACCCATGAGCATATCGACGTCTGCCCCGGCGCACCGTTCACCGAAGTGCAACATTTGCCGGATAGTGTGCTGACCTATTTGACACCCACCCGCTATTGCGAATCCGACCGGTTTATCGACCTGGCCCAGGACATCGTCGCCGACGCCATCCCGGGCTACGACCAAGTCGCCACCGTGCACCGCTGGCTGCGCGAGAATATCCGCTTCAATCCGGATTCGCCGCATTTCCAGCTCTCGGCGGTTGAAACCAATCTGGCCGGCGAAGGCGTCTGCCGCGAACTGGCGCATTTGGGCATCGCCCTGTGCCGGGCTTTATGCATTCCGGCGCGAATGGTGGTCGGTTATTTATACGGTTTGCAGCCCATGGATTTTCACGCCTGGTTCGAGGCTTATGTGGATGGGCGCTGGTACACCTTCGATCCCACTCAAGCCGAGCCTTGCGGCGGCCGGGTCATCGTCGCTTACGGCCACGATGCGGCGGATGTGGCCATTTTTACCCAATTCGGCCCGGCGCTGTATCCGAGCCATATGGCCGCCAATGTCGAACGCCTACCCGGCCCGCCCGATTAAGCGCGATCTGAGCTGAGCAGCATCACGTAACAAGCAAAGACCCGGATTACCGGTATAATGCTGTTTCCGCTGTAATCAATGCTTTATCTATGAGTAATCTTGTCCTGGTCGCCTGCGCCTTGCTGCTGGTATGTCTCAACGGCTTCTTTGTCGCAGTCGAGTTCAGTTTGGTTAAATTGCGACAAACCCGGATTAAAGCCATTGAACAAACCGAAGGTTGGCGAGGCAGGATACTCGCCAAAGTACACAGGCAACTCGATGCCTACTTATCCGCTTGCCAGCTCGGCATTACCCTCGCCTCCCTGGGTTTGGGCTGGATCGGCGAACCGGCTTTTGCCGACCTGTTAGTTCCGCTGTTTGCCAAAGCCGAAATCACCTCTCCCGAAATCATCCACAACATCTCGTTTGGCTTTGCGTTTTGCACCATCTCCTTTCTGCATATCGTGGTGGGCGAACAAGCGCCCAAATCGCTGGCGATCCGTAATCCGGAAGGCATAGGTTTATGGAGCGCCGGACCGCTGTATGCGATGTATTGGTTGATGTATCCGGCGATTTGGTTGTTAAACGGCAGCGCCAATCTGGTGTTGCGCATAGCGGGCTTGAGCAACAGCCATAATCAAGACAGCCATTATTCCAACGAGGAATTGAAACTGATTTTGCGCTCCAGCCGGGCTGGTGAAAACCTGACCAGCGACGAATGCAATGTACTGGCCAAGGCCCTGGATTTCGGCAAGTTGGAAGTATCCGATTTAATGCGGCCTATCCACGAAATCACCGCGCTGTACCAAGGGCAATCTCAACAACAAATGCTGGATACGGTGTATAAAAGCTGCTTCAGCCGCTACCCGTATTTCGATGGCAACGGCATCGACGTGTTGGGTGTCATCCACTTGAAAGACTTATTCCTGGCGCAACAAAACGGCCAGCAAATCGACGATTTGGAACCCTATTTACGGCCGATTCAACATATCTCCGCGCATATGCCCGCTCTGGAATTATTCCGCCGCTTTACCCAAGGCTCACCGCACTTTGCCGTCATCGGCCAGAAAGGCCACAAGCCGCACGGCTTTATCACGCTGGACAATTTGTTGTCGGCCATGGTCGGCGAAATCCGCGACGAATTTCGAAAAACCGAAAGCGACTGGACCCGTCAAGACGACGGCAGCTTGCTGGGTAAAGGCAGCTTGCCGATTTTCTCCCTGGAACGGATTCTGGGTATTGATGTGGAAAACGAAGAACTGGATCTGGACGATGTCGACTCGGTGGGCGGCATGATTCTGGCGCAATTGCGCGACATTCCCGACGCCGGCGAGCGCATTGCCTTCAACGATTTTGAAATCGTTGTGAAGGAAATGAACGGACCGCGCATCGAATGGGTGCAGGTTTATCCGAAACAGTAAAGATTCCCAAACCGCATCAGCGTAATGCCTCCGCTTGTCATTTTGGCAACACAAACCTGCTGTGCGTCAATTCGATTGCTGCCCGCTAAGCACTGTTGCCATGTCATTCAAATAGGAAATTAACCGTTGCTCGCGCAGCCCATCCAGTACGATAGCCCGTTCCCTTTTTTTTACGACAATTCGGCGTTTTCCGAAGAACAGTGCACGGTGCTTGAGCGCTTATTTTTGCTGGATGCCGAGTGGCAACATCGGGATGGAGCGTTTTATCGGTGTTCGCTTAGAGACGTTACCGAGCACATTCCAGCGGCGTTTCAAACCGAAGTGCTGGCGAGAATGCGCGAGATTACCGGATTGCCGCTGACCAGTCGTTTGTTAGTCACGGCCCAACGCATGCTGCCCGGACAAGTGATTGGCATACACAGCGACCGACCGCTGGTGGGGTATGAGATTGCCCGACTGGTTGTGCAACTCAATAAGCAATGGCAACCCGAACATGGCGGGGTGCTGGAACTATTCGCCTCGCCGGAGAGTGACGCGGTTTTTCGGGTTAATCCGGAATATAACAAAGCCTTCGGTTTTTTACTGCATGCCGATTCGTACCATGGCGTCACGGAGGCTATTCAGCCACGACAAAGCGTGGTTTTCAATTTCTGGCATGCGGCAAATACCCCCGAACTTGCCGTACATATTCAAACCTTGTTTGCCGACATGCATTTTTCCGAACTGCCGGCGACACTCAATGCGGTGGCCTCGGCGGCGGAATCGCATCTGCCCGAGGAGACGACCTTTCATGCCGGCCTGGCGGCGCTGGCGTTGCATCGCTGGGGCTACGATGCGGCTAGCATTATCACCGGCTACCAACACAGCGCCGGCCTTACCGCCTGCGACAGCAACAATCGAGAAACCTATGCCGCCGTGTTGCTAGCGGATTGGGTGGCGTGTTTGTATCGGGACTCATTTGATTTGGCCCGTTGGAATATGTTGCGCTGCCAACTTGCAGGCATCGAAATATTTACACGCCTGAAACCGACATGGCAGCTTTGTCTGCCGGCGTAGCGCAAGCAAACGGAAGCGGACTGACTTTACACAACCAGTGCGTCAACCAGCGAAAACTCAATCGCTACCCAGCTTCTTGACGATTTGCGGCTTAAAACAAAGATGGAGCAGTAGCAGATTTTGACAGCGGTTTATCAACCAAAAGCCGGTCAGCAATGTGCTTAACGCCACTTCGGGCAAGTAACCCGTGTTATACGGAGCGGGTAGCCAGGCTTCGGCCAAGCCCACCCCGATCAGCATAAAAATCAACGGCACCAGATAGAGTAACAGCGACGTGAGCAGCAGTTGACCATCGTCTATCGCCACCATCACATGGTCGCCAGCTTGCAGGTTTATGTCGCAATCGACTGGAAATTCGCGCTTGGGGAGCACTTTCGCCAGTGTCGCCGTGCCGCAGGATTGTTGTTGCAAACAGCCGCTACAGGCATTGCTTTGCAGACTTTTGATCCAGGTACGGCCATCGCTAACGCGGGTAACGACGGCCGCTTCTTCGATCATAGCTAGCCTATCAAGCCCAGGCGGAGGAAATAGAATCCAGCCAAGCGCTGAGCCGGCCTTCGCTCAGTTCTTTCTGGTTGTCTTCGTCCAAGGCCAAACCGACAAATTGGTCGCCCAGCAAGGCTTTGGATTTTTTAAAAGTGTAACCTTCGCTGCTGGTCATGCCGACGATAGTGGCACCGGCGTCGGCAAAGGCGTCATATAAAAAGCCCAAGGCATCGACGAAATTGCCGGGATAACCTTCCTGGTCGCCCAAACCGTAGATCGCCACGGTTTTGCCGGAGAAATCGGCGCCCGCCAACGTGGGCAGAAATTCTTCCCAGCTCTCGTTATCGTGTCCGGCACTCATGCCCGGCAGTTCGCCCTCGCCGTAAGTCGGCGAACCGACGATCAAGACATCGTAGGCCAACAAATCGTCCACGGAGGCTTTATTGATATTGACCGGCTTGTCGGCCGCATCGCCCAATTTCGTCGCAATGGTCTTGGCTACTTTGCGTGTGTTGCCGGTATCGGTACCGAAAAAAATGCCTACTTTTGCCATAGTGTTGTCTCCTTGTTAACTAGATCAGATTTGAATTTGCAGTAAGCCCGGATTTGCCGCCGGTTGCTGAGCGGCCCAAGCTTCAGGCGTATGTGTCTTTAGCGTGACGGCATGCAAACGGCCGGAAGCCAGCGGCGCACTCAATGTGGCCATGACGCCTTGATGTTGTTTGATCATGGGTTGATCGGCGAACAATTCGCTGACCACGGTGATGTTCAAATCGCAACCGGCGCCTTCGATGCCGATGGTCGCCCCCGGATAGGCCGCCAGAATCAAGGCTTCCACTTCGGAATGGGTAATGGTTTGACTGGCGTCCGCACTCTCGGCGGGCTGAACGGTCGCTTGCAACAGCGGCAACAAAGTCCCCTCCTTGTACATGGCCTCGACAATGTCGGCGCCACCGATCAGTTCACCTTTGATGAACACTTGCGGGAAAGTGGGCCATTTGGAAATGGACGGCAGCTTTTCGCGGATGAACGGCGATTGCAAGACGTTGACATAAGCGTAAGGGATCTTGGTTTCGTTCAAGATGCCGACAGTCTTCGCGGAAAACCCGCATTCCGGAGCGCTAGGCACGCCTTTCATGTAAATAATCACCGGATTTTCGGCAAGTTGTTGCAAGATTTTTTCTTTAACGCTCATAGTAGGTTTTCTCAAGTAAATTAAATTCTGAAATATAAAATGCCCACCGCACGACCGATGGGCTTCACACTGTTCAGCCCATCCTACACAGACTCTCTCCCGTATGCCGCGCCGAGCACCGTAGCGTTTATCGAGACAAATCGGCAGGATAGCCGATTTGCATGCGTAGCACCCGAAGGGCGAGGCACACGGATGTTCCGAGTGAGTAGCCCGAAGGGGCGCCGCAAGGAAGCGGCGCGTCGGCGGAGGGGCTGGGAAGCCCCTTCTGCCGACCCTCGATAAACGCTACGGAGCGCAGGGTCAAAGCGGCATCCGGGTGTCTTTTCTTTTGGATACTTTTCTTTGGACAAGCAAAGAAAAGTATCGCGGCTGTCGGTCCGCGAACCGACTCACAAACAATCTGTCGCGATAGCGACTCAACACAGTTGGGTTACATCTACCGGCTAACCCAACCTACGCTCATTTGAAAATTATTCCCCGCCCGATAACCGCTTCAAATCGTCACCGTCAGTGGGTTTGTCGCGCGGCACCACTTCAATTTCCGCTTCGCCGCGTATCACCTCGGCATTTACAATGCAGCGCTCGACGTCCGGTCTGGAAGGTAAATCGAACATGGTGCGGCGCAAAACGTGCTCCATGATGCCGCGCAAACCGCGGGCGCCGGTGTTGCGGGCGATGGCTTTTTCGGCGATTTCCACCAAGGCATCCTGGGTGAATTCCAGCTCCACATCATCGAAGGCAAACAGATGTTGGTATTGTTTAACCAAAGCGTTCTTCGGTTCGGTCAAGACTTGGATCAAGGCATCCACATCCAAGGGCTCTAACGGCGCCAACACGGGGAAGCGGCCGATAAATTCCGGGATCAAGCCGAAGCGTTTCAAATCGTCCGGCTGTGTGGCATTCAGCATCGCTTCCAGCGTCGGTTTGTCGTCCGGGTTGCTGACTTCGGCATGAAAACCGATAGCGGTTTTCGGCGGCAGCAAGCGTTTTTCCACGTGTTTTTCCAGGCCCGGAAACGCGCCGCCGGCTATGAACAGAATATTGCTGGTATCCACCATGACCGAATCATTACCGCTGTGATCCTTGCGCCGGCCCTTGGAAGGAACCTTGACATGCGAACCCTCGACCAGCCGCAACAAGGCTTGCTGCACGCCTTCGCCGGACACATCGCGGGTACCGAACGCCTGTTCCGGGCTGCGGGCAATCTTGTCCACTTCGTCGATATACACCATACCCCATTCGGCTTTGCTGATCTGACCGTCGGCCACATCCAGCAAGCGCACCAGGATATTTTCCACGTCGTCGCCGACGTAACCGGCCTGGGTCAACGTGGTGGCATCAGCGACCGCGAACGGCACGCCGACGATTTTTGCCAGCGTGCTGGCCAACAAGGTTTTGCCGGTACCGGAAGGGCCTATCATCAGAATATTGGATTTACCGATTTCCACGCTGTCATCGGACTCGCCCAAACCACCGACTTTACGGCTGACGTTTTTCAAGCGCTTGTAGTGGTTGTATACCGCGACCGACAGAATTTCCTTAGCCAAATCCTGGCCGATCACATACTGATCGAGCATGGCTTTCATCTCGGCGGGCTTGGGCAAAGGGCCTTGCATATCGGCTAATTCTTTCTTCTTGCCCCAGCTGGATACCACCTGGCTGGCCAACATCACGCAGGCTTCGCAGATGTAGCCTTCCGTGCCGGCAATCATCGGCACGGCCGCCGACGCTTCGATACCGCAAAACGAACAATGTTTGGGTTCTTTTAACATGTTAGGCACTCCTGTTGACTGCGGGCAGACTGGCCAGCCACGTGCGCTGGCAATTTCTGCGGTAACGATCCTGCATGATCTGCTGAATCTTCGGTGTCGCTTTTTTCAGCGACATGGTTTCGGCCGGGATTATTTTCAGGCATTGAATCACATGAAAACCCATCTCGGTTTCCACCACATCACTGATGGCGTCTTCTTTCAAATTAAACAATACCGCATCCAGTTCCGGAAACAAGGTGCCTTTGGCCACTGTCCCCACTTCGCCGCCCTGCACTGCCGTGGGACATTCCGAATGCTTCAGCGCCAAATCGGCAAATTTATGCGGCTTACGTTTCAAGGTGCCGAGAATCTCGTTAATCCGCCGCCACGCCGCCTCGCGGGTATTGTCTGGGTAATCCGGATTGATACTGATCAAGATATGTCTGGCCTGGCGCGTCTCGGGTTTATGAAATTTTTCCGGGTGCGAGTGGTAGAAAATGCCGATTTCCACCTCGTTAACCTTGGGTGCGCGGGCGGCCACTCTATCCATCACCGCATCGACTTTGCACTGCCGATACAAAGCCGCTTTCAGCATATCGACATCCAGGCTGTTGGCGTTCAATGCCGCTAAAAAGGCGTCTTCATCTTCAAAGCGGCCGCGCACTTCCTTAAAGGCTCTATCCAATTCGGTGTCGGAAATCACCACACCGGTGGCTTCCGCCGAGTTCAGGACTCGGCCTTCGATTTCGTATTCGTTTTTGGCTTGCACTTCCACCTGGCGCAATTGCAGTTGCTCCAATTCGGCCGGCGCTTTCTGGAACAGGCTCAAGGCGGCGCGCAACAGGGTGTAAGGCTCTATCGACGTCTGGCTCATCATTATGCCTCCGGTTCTTTGAAGGTGGCCGGATCCGCCGGCTCCAATACACTTTCCGGCACCTGCATGGTTTTACCCGGAAAACGCACGTGGTAGAGCAAAGGATCGCTGTCGCGCAACACTTTCAGGATTTCGCCTTGGGTGCCGGCCGGGTAATTACCGTCTTGGGTGGGGATGTCTATCGTACACACCACCTGGTCGCGAAATTCGAAACGGCTTGGATTCCAGGGTGCATCGGCCGGGATCAATTCTTCGGCGCGGCAGCCGACCATCCGCCCGGCATCCAAAAAATGCACGGTGTAAATCACTTGGTCTTGCAGAAAGGTGCCGACTTCGATGACATTGCCGACACTGCCCCGGCGCAGCAAAAAGTCGCCGACATCCATACCCGGATAGGTGCCATCGTTGCGAACGTTGCGCGTCAGCCTAACCCGTTCGCCGAATTCGAAGCGCTCTTCGTCGTAACGTTCGTCTATCATGTTTTAATATCCGCTAGGGAAACAAACACGGTTTGCGGTTCCATCATCTTAAAGACCTTAAATACTTTTTCGGTCTGTGCGTCGGAGTCCACAAAATCGCTGTAGGCGCGCTGCAGCAGCTTTTTGTAAACTTCACGTTGCGCATCTTCGTCTTCCGGCATGTTATCGCCGGCCTGACTCAGATAATTGTGGAAGCGCTGCAGGATATGCAGCCGGTTGACGTGGACGACGGTGGTATCGTATTCCAGCTCGAAATAGCGCAGAAAGTCTTCCGCAGCTTCCAGCTCTTCCATATCTTCTTCTAAACTCATCGTCATTACCTCATCATCAGGTGATCGAGATTGGCAGGTTGTTCTCCCAATGCGTACACCACTAATAAAACCACCAGCATCACAGCTGTTTGGGCCAAAAATGGATCGGATTTTTGTTTTTTCATCATGGCGATCACCTTTAGGTTAATAGCGCGGAACAACAAACATCACTTATCGTGGGCATTCAATTGTTGGGCGATGCCTACCCGAAAGCTTGCGGCATGCGAAAAATCCCTTCCGCCGCCTCTTGCCGACGCACAACCAGCTCCAAAAGCCCCTGCGCGCCTATCCTGTCTTTGTCATCCAAGGACACCAACTTTTCGAAAATCGCCTTGCTTAGTTCCAGGTTTTCCAAGCGCATATTCAAGAAGCCGATGGATTTCAACGTAAACAGATATAGCCTGATCCGAGTCAGCAAGTCCTTTGGCGCCTCGCTGATATGCGTTCTTTCCAGCTGCCGCCAATCTTCCGGAAAATCGATGCCGGGCCGGATCAAGTTCAAGGCCCGCTCGGAGATCAATAAGGCCTCCGGTAAACGATGCTGGTAGTAATAAAACCGATTCAAAGACACCAGCACATTCAAGGATTCCGGTGCCCGCAAATACGCCTGTAATAACGGCAGCTCCGCTTCACCGGTGGCGTACAGTTCGGAAGCGTATTGGATCAAGTCCTCCACTTCCTGGCTGTCGGCTTTCTCGTAGTACAAGTCCTTGGCGTCGAATTGCAACAGATCCATTTCCATCACTTGCCACCTGCTGCTTGCTTCAGTACCACCACGTCTTCGCCGTGGCAGACACCTTCCGCTTCGCAGCTGCCGCAAGTTTCTTCCGCGACTACAAAGCGTTTTTGATTGCTTTCTAACTCGTCCAGACGTTCCACCAAACAACTCAAGGCTTTGCCCACCGGGTCCGGAACCAAATGGTGGTCCAGATCGATACCGCGTGGATCCTGAATTTTTATGCCTTTCTGCTGGATAATCCGGCCGGGAATACCGATGACGGTGCAGCAAGGTGGCACGTCTTTGATCACCACCGAGTTGGCACCGACGCGCACGTTATCGCCCAGATTGATCGCGCCGAGGATCTTGGCACCCGCACCGATCAACACGTTATTGCCTAGCGTCGGATGGCGTTTTTCCTTGTTCCAGGTAGTGCCACCCAACGTCACACCGTGATACATCGTCACGTCGTTGCCGATCTCAGCGGTTTCGCCGATCACTACGCCGGCGCCGTGATCGATAAAAAAGCGTTTGCCAATGGTGGCACCGGGGTGAATATCGACGTTGGTCAGCCAGCGGGCAAAAGCCGCCAACAAGCGCGCCGTCAATTTCCAATCGGCGTGCCACAAGCGATGGGTGACTCGGTGCAGCAACACCGCATGCACGCCGGGGTAAGCCAACAATACTTCCGGTAAGCCGCGTGCTGCCGGATCCCGGGCAAACACGCAAGCCACATCGTCGCGCCAGTCTTGCCAGAGTCCTGATGCAACGCTGGGACGCGACGGCGACAAAAACATCATTTTGCCAAGCTCCAGGTGGTTTTGCCGGGCATCGGCACGCCAGGCACCCGGAAGAACGAACCGGGGTAACGGTCATCAGGCAGTTCGTGCTGCGCCGCAGTTTGCTGTGGTACGTCGACTTTGGCGGTGCTGGGCACGGCTGGTTTTTGACGATTGCTACTCATCTGACACCTCGCTATAGGCTGTGTAAAAATTGATTCAAATCGGTCGATTGCGGTGCGCGTTTATGCAAACTGACAAACTCGCGAATCAGCGGCAGCAGGCGGCCGGCCTGCCAGCGGTTAATTTGGATACCCAATTGCTTGTAGGCATGCATCACGCCTTGACTGCCGGAATGTTTGCCCAATACCAGTTGGTGGCTGCGCCCGACCAAGGCAGGGTCGACGCCTTGATAATTGTTGGGATCTTTCAGCAAACCGTCGACGTGGATACCGGCTTCGTGGCTAAACACATCGCGGCCTATCAAGCTTTTGCGGCTGCCTATCGTGTCGCCAGAAGCGGTCGCCACTTGACGGGACAAAGCGGGGAAGTTGCGCAAGTCCACTCCGGTTTCGAATCCGTACAACTGCTTCAACCCCACCACCACTTCTTCCAAAGCGGCATTGCCGGCCCGTTCGCCCAAACCGTTGACGGTGGTATTGACGTGAGTCGCGCCGGCATATGCGGCGGCCAGAGTATTGGCGGTGGCCAAGCCCAGATCGTCGTGGGCGTGCATTTCGATGTCCATGTCGGTGACGGCGCGCAGCTTGCGAATTGCTTCAAATACGCCGAACGGTTCCATGATGCCGACCGTATCGGCAAAGCGAACTCTTATCGCGCCGGCGCTTTGCGCAGCCTCGGCCATTTGCGCCAGAAAGTCGCTGTCGGCGCGAGACGCATCTTCGGCCCCCACGCAAACCCGCATGCCGGCATCGACCGCGGTTTTCACACAGCGCTCAATGGTAGCCAACACCCAAGCCCGGCTTTGTTTCAGTTTATGTTGGATATGTTGATCGGAGGCGGAAATCGATAAATCCACGGTACCGACGCCCAAGCCCAGGCAGTGTTGCAAATCTTCTTCACGCATCCTGGACCATACCAATAAATTGCTAGGCAATTTCAATTGAGCAATGGCTTTGATTTCGTCGCGTTCCTGTACACCCATGGCCGGGATACCAATCTCCAACTCCGGCACACCCAGCGCGGACAACTGCTTGGCAATCGCCAACTTTTCCTCCAACGAGAACACCACGCCGGCCGACTGCTCGCCGTCGCGGAGCGTGGTGTCGTCGATAATGATGTCGGAGTTGCTGTTCATGGCTAAACCTTGAGTCGCAAAGTTAAAGATTTGAAAACCAGAGCGTGAATAACGCCTTCGATAGGACTAATGCAAAAGACTTGCCAACTGAAAAAGCTTGAAGAATCATGGATTGAGCGAAGGTATTGGCAGGATGGCGACAAGACAAGCTCGGGAGTGCAAGACGAATTGTCGCAAACACGACAATTTATCATCGTGACTGCAAACTAGGCTGTGAGCGTCAAAAAAATCGGCACCGCCGGCAAACTGTTAGCAGTTGCCGAGAATGTCCCGCCTGAGTTAGGCTGATAGGGTCTCAACTCGGTTGCGTCGATTGAGACCGCTCCCGATGTCTCGATCCGCACTATTCCGCCGGCATCCGGATCTTGCCGCCGCATGCTGACAATAGGCGCTTCGGCAATACTGTTGTTTATATAGAACGCTTTCATCTCACCAATTGACAGATCACTACTGGAGACAAACATGACAAAAAAGCCTTATTCAATTGCACTATTTTTCGCGTCGCTCCTAGCAAGCAGCCAAGTGGGTGCGACACCTTTTTCAAATTTATTCGTATTTGGCGACAGCCTCTCCGATAGCGGAGCCAGCACCTCCTCGGTACTAAGCGCCTATAACCTGGGCGGACAATGCGATTCCGACCATCCCTGCCCACCTTACTACCAAGGCCGCATCAGCAACGGCCCGACAGCCGCGGAATATATAGCCAACTCCGTGCTTTCCGGGGGAGCTAATGCCGGCAATTTTTTTAATTTCGCGGTAGCCGGTTCGACGACGGGAATAGGCAATGAAGGCGATGGCGGCAGCCAAACCAGCCAAGGCGCATTACTTGCCCCAGGTATGGCGCAACAATTCGGTTTGTTTTCAGCGCAATTCACTGCGGCGGTAACCCCGGATTCACTGTTTTTTGTCTGGGGTGGGGCCAACGACTTTTTGACGGGTAACTCCGCGACGTCAGCAGCAACAAATATTGCCAACTATGTCGGCGCGCTAATCGGCTTTGGCGCACAACATATCGTGGTGCCGAACTTGCCAGACTTGAGCATCACCCCATTCGCGCAATCTCTGCCGGCAAACGTGATAGTGGCGGCACAGGATTATTCATTGACATTCAACCAGGAACTAACCAACCGACTCGACGCACTGTCCTTGTTGTCGCCCAATACTCAAATAGTGGAATTCGATGCGTATAACTTTTTTACCGCTGTAGTCCAAAATCCAACGGCTTACGGCTTTACCAATAGCACGGAAGCCTGCGTCAGCTTACCGGACGTTTGTTCCGACCCGGCCAGCCGGGTATTTTGGGACGATTTCCATCCCACTACGCAAGTGCATGCGCTTTTTGCCGGCGCCGTAGTCAGCCAAGTGCCGCTGCCTGGTTCCATCGTATTCTTGGTTAGTGGGCTGATGGGGTTGCTTTTCGCCAAACGCCGTCCGGCTTAAGTCATTGCTCGGTGAAAGCGGCGAGTGCCTCGGCTGTTTTCACCTGCTTTGCCGCTGTTGGATTCGGGCCGGTATCACCCGGTTGCTTGTGCGGTGTTCGACTTGATTGACAGCGCAGCGCGCTATGCGCGCTTACAAATCAACTCTTATTACGAAGCCTATCTGGTTTCGGAAATTGGCGAGATCGCCTTTGACGTAGCCGCACCGGCGGCCGTACCGATTCCGGCAGGTATTTGGTTGTTTGTTTCCGGATTTGCCGGCTGGGTTGGCAGCAGTAAAAAGGCTGGCCTGGCTGCTGCGGTTGCGCGAAACATCCTCTAACAGACTAAGGTATATCGAATTTGATGTCTGCGCTTGCGCACTACCGATGTCGGCATTTTTTACATCACTCAACGTTTTAAATGGCATTATCCTAATACCGCTCAATACCTGCTAACTCAACCTATTGAAGTTATTGGCAAAAACAAACAACATATAAAATGGAACGTATTTTGCTTTTAATCTCGAAATCAGGAACAGCGCCTACTGTTCTTGAGTTTCTGTCAATTGATAGGCGTATTTTTACGCCGTTTGGAGGGGTCGCCGATGTTATCCAAAAAGCTTTATCCGTTAATACTCATTACCGCCGCATTCAACGCACAAGCCGCGACGATTAACTTCGATGCGCTACAGCCGTTTAATAATTACGACCCGGTTCCGGCAGGTTACGGTTCTACCGCCGACGTGGCGGTATCGTATTCCAGTCTAAACCTTAATGGCACAACGGCTTATAACGATGTTCTATTGTGGAATGCCGGTTATGCCACTTTAAACTCAGCGGCGTTTGCTCATACATCGGGTCTGCTTTTGAGCATTACGCTGACGGCAATCAATCCAAATCAGGGCGTCACCTTGGAAAGCTTCGACGTTGCTGCGTATCCAGGGCCGGGAAATTTCACTCGCAATGCGAGCGACTTGAGAGTGGTTGATGGTACCAACCCTACCAACATTTTTGTCGATTATGCACCTTATGCAGTACCCGGCGACGCACCTCATACTTTCACCCCTGGCGTTACTGCTCATTCGATCAGAATCATCCTGGGCACCGATTGGGACAACGGTATTAACAATATCAACTTCAATGTCGCCGCTGTGCCTGTACCCGGTGCGGTATGGCTTTTCGGCAGTGCGTTGGTTGGTTTGGGCCTTAACCGAAAAACCAGAAAGGTTTGAGCGAACTGCTCTGCCAAAATACAGAAAAGGCGGTTGAACAACCGCCTTTTTTGGTTCTGTGATAGAGACTTAAGCCGACATTGGTGCCCTCCAATGCAATAAACGGCTCAGAACTATCTCAATTTGCTGGAGGTTAAACAGGTCTTCGCTACCGATTTAATCCATGTTGCTGGCTTAAAGCGTTCAGCCTTCCGCCTCACAAACTGCTTTAAACTCTGCTATGCCGGCAGTCAAACGCGAGCGCAGAAAATTCAGTTGTCTTTGCAGTTCATCCTCAGCATCGCCAACATTCTTGAAAACCTGGACGACTTTTTGATCGTTCAGCAAACTCGAATAGTGGACATCAACGAACTCTAGCACCTCGGCGTTAAATTCGGTGATGGAACTCAATGCGGCTTCCATCTTGGACAATACCGCGCGTAAATCAGCAAGCGTTTCAGCCATAACAATCCTCAGTGAAAATTTTTGGTGTCAACACCGGTTTATGCGGCGTTGACTCAAAACCAAACTGGCCGGATTGCGCCTGGCGTGATTGATCACCAGAGCAAACCCGACCAATCAATACACTCAATCAAGCATAAGTGGGTTGGAAAGCCTGTTCCGGATCGGCAACCGGTTCGTTGTTGATGCTGTCCCAATACGGCGATAGTTTCCGCAAGGTAGCGACGATGCTGGGCATCACCTTCAACACTTCGTCCACTTCACTCATAGTGTTGTAGCGCGAGAACGAAAAGCGGATGGTGCCGTGCGCGGCGGTGTACGGAATATCCATGGCCCGCATCACGTGCGAAGGCTCCAATGAACCCGATGTACACGCCGAACCACTGGAAGCCGCGATACCGGCTTTATTCAACAGCATCAAAATCGCTTCGCCCTCGATATACTCGAACGCAATGTCTGTGGTATTGGGCAAGCGGTTGTTTAAATCACCGGTGATAAAGCAATGCGGCACGGCGGCAACGATGCCTTGCTCCAGGCGATCACGCATCGCTTTGACCTGCACGTTTTCGTATTCCATGTGCTCCATCGCCAGTTCACAGGCTTTACCCAAGCCGACAATCGACGCGGTGTTTTCAGTACCGGCCCGACGCCCGCGCTCTTGATGTCCACCGCGCAGCAACGGACGAAAGCGTGTGCCACGCTTTAAATACAACACCCCAATACCTTTGGGGGCGTGCAATTTGTGACCGGAAATCGACAACATATCGATCTTGGTGTCTTGCAGCATCATCGGAATCTTGCCGACTGCCTGCACGGCATCGGTATGAAACATCACGCCGGCCGCATTGGCCATTTCGGCCATTTCCACCACCGGAAAGATGGTGCCGGTTTCGTTGTTCGCCCACATCACCGAGACAATTGCTACTTCATCGGATAACAGATTTTTGTACGCTTCCAAATTCAAACGGCCGCATTTGTCCACCGGCATACGATGGATGGTGTAGCCTTCTTTCTCCAGGTTCTCGCACAAAGCCAAAATCGCCGGATGTTCCACCGAGGTGGTGATGATTTCCTTACGATTGGGTTGAGCCTTGATCGCCGACAAGATCGCCGTGGAATCGGATTCCGTGCCGCAGGAGGTGAAAATAATCTCGGAGTCGTGCTCGGCACCGATCAACTCTTGCACCTGCGAGCGCGCTTTCTTGATAGCCTTGGCCACGCCGTCGGCGAAACGATGGATGGACGATGGATTACCAAAGTACTCGGTAAAATACGGGATCATCACATCGACCACCGCGCTGTCCACCTTGGTGGTCGCGTTGTTATCCAGATAAATATCAGGCATGACTGGCCTCCTCTATCGTGACCAGTTTCGGCATTTGCGAGGCCGGCACGACTTTAATGAACTCGCCCATCACTTCCATCAACCGTTGCTGAATACCGGCAATGGTCATGGCGGACATTTGGCAGCCGTTACAAGCGCCGGTCATATTGACGTAAGCGGTTTTATCCACCACTTCCACCAATTCCACATCGCCGCCATCGGCCATCAATTGCGGCCGGAAGGACATGATCACTTCTTCGATTTTCTTGATGCGTTGCAGATTGGTCAGCGGGCCTTTGGCAACCACAGGCTCGGGCTTGGCGACCGGCGCCGCATTTGGATCGAAGGTTTCGCCGCGCTCTTTCAAAACTTTTTCCAAGATGGCTTCGATGTCTTCGTGGCAAGCCGCGCAACCGCCACCGGCTTTGGTGTAGTTGGTCACGTCTTCAACGGTGCGCAGCTTGTTAGCCCAGACCATTTCTTCGATCATCACCGCATCAATCGCAAAGCATTTGCAGACCAACGCACCTTCTTCGTGGTCGTCTTTCCATTCTTCGCCGCGATAATTAGCCACTGCCGCTTGCAAGGCTTCCCGGCCCATCACAGAGCAGTGCATTTTTTCCGGCGGCAGGCCGTCCAATTCGGCGGCGATGTCCTGGTTAGTGACTTTCAACGCTTCGTCTAAAGTCAGGCCTTTAATGATTTCGGTCAGCACTGAAGAAGACGCAATCGCCGAGCCGCAACCAAAAGTTTGAAAGCCTGCATCTTCGATCACTTCGGTGTCGTCGTTGACTTTTAAAGTCAGCCGCAAAGCGTCGCCGCAGCTGATGGAACCCACTTCGCCAATCGCGTTGGCACCCGCCACCGCGCCGGCATTTTTAGGGTTAAAGAAGTGATCTTTTACTTTATCTGAATAATCCCACATAGCTATTTCCTCGAATGCTTAAGAACAGGTTTTTGGTGTGCCGCCGCTTTCGCCGGTGGTAAATGATGATCCGCAGGCACAGCTTTTCACCGCGTTGGGATTGGTAAATTTGAAGCCGGAACCTTCCAGGCTGTCGACGAAATCGATGGACATGCCATTCAGGCTGGGCAAGCTTAGCGGGTCCACAAATACTTTGACTGCGCCGCAGTCGATGACGGTATCGTCCGCATTTTCTTTTGCTTCCAGTTTCATGCCATAAGACAAACCGGAACAACCGCCATCGGTCACTTCGATGCGCAGCCCACCGGTCGGCTTGTCGGAACTGCTGATAAAACGACCCACGGCTTGGATGGCGCTTTCGGTTAATGTAATCATCTTTAAGTCTCCTGAACGGTTTGGCATTGATCTTGTAAACAGTTAAAGCAACCTGCATGCCATACGCGAAAATTTCGGCTAAGCCGCTGAAATTCCTAACCGAAAGGCAGCAGGCCAACCTTAATCGGCACGCCGTTTCACAACAAACCGAGAGCTTTTGTCGGCTTTACTACAAAACTCTCACAGGAGCACAGCATGAACGTAGAAGATTTGGATTTGGGCGACGTGGTATATGCCGCGCATACGATTATTGACGATGGCAGTATGCCGGACAGCGAAGAAGGCGAAGTGCTGGCACAAGAAGGCGCCCGCGGTGTGATCGTGATGAAAGGCCATGTCGAGGAGGATCCTGGGCTTACGGTCTTTTTAGTCCGCTTCGAAGACCAGGATCTAAATTTGGGCCGGCCAATTGGATGCTGGACCGAGGACTTGGTCGTTCCGGAAAAAGAGTTGCTTATCCATTAACCGCATTTCGCCCTTATAAAATCGCCCGACAACCTATTCGCGCCGGTTCAATTTTAAAACTTGGCGCTGATACCGCCGGTAATGGTGGCGCCCGGCGCGATATACCCGATACCTTCATACTTATCGTTACCGATATTCATGAAGGTCATCCGGGCGGTAACATCCTTGACTAAGGTCTTGGCCACCCCTAAATCGTAGGTTGCGTAGCTTTTATACACGGCAGAGCCGCCCGGTGCGGTAGGTAAATTGGTCTCGGTAGAGTATCGGTCGCCAACGTAATTAAAAGCACCGAAAACCGAAAAGCCGTAAGGCAGGCTAACATCAGCCCGCAAACTACCTTGATCTTGCGGCACATTGGTAAGTTGCTTGCCGATCAAATTAGGATTCCTATCGTGCTTGGTGACAATCGAATCGTTTTTGGTGTAACTCGCGTACAAAGTCAGGAAATCGCCTAGCTTCCACATCCCTTCGACCTCAACCCCCTCGGCCCGAATGGCGCCGATATTAATTTTGTCGGTGGTGCCGACCGTCGCGCCGCTTCGTTGCACTGTGGCGATAAAATCCTCCGCAGTCGTGTTATAGATCGTGGTTTTGATATATCCCTGCCGGCCAAAGTAGTAATCCAAGCCAATATCGCCGGAAACGGCTTTTTCGGGAGTCAAATACGGGTTACCGTAAGCCACGGTCGTCCCACCCCGCCTGCTATTGCCGTAGAGCTGAGAGACATCCGGGGTATTAAACGACTGACCTATCGAGCCGCGCAGCACTAAATCATCGGTGAGCTTGTACGAAAACCCACCCTTAGGCGAAAACGAGTCTTCCGCATGATTACCCCATTGGCCTTGCCCAGGGAAACTGGTTTTGGTATCTCTGAATTGGCCGTCTGTCTGCCACAGATCCCAACGCCCGGCCAAGCTTACGTTCAACGGTCCATAATTGATTTCGTCTTGCAAAAATATGCCGCTCAGTTGAATACCGCCCTCGACAAGCTGCTCTCTGCCGCGTTCCGCGGGAAACTGGTTAATCATGGTCATTTGACTGTCTGCATGTTGTCCGCCCACCGTCAATTTGTGATGGCTGCCTATGTAATGGCTATATTGCGCGCGAATACCGGCTTCCATATCGTCAAAATCGCCGCGATAGGAAATCAGACTGGCGGCCATCGTGCCGGGGCGGGCCACATCCGGACTGGTTGCATTGGCAGCATTTGCACTATCGGCATCCATTCGGCCAATACGGCTGTACAAGACTAACGTGGCTTCAGAACGCTCCCCCAAATAGCGATAACGTGCCGAACCCAGGTATTGCTCTCTATCTTGGGCTATATAATCAGGAATTCGATATAAGCCTGTTGCAACGTCGCTCAAATAGGAAAAACTCAGATCCAGCAGATTAGAGGCGTCAAATTCGTGCGTAAATTTGGCGCCTACATTGGTTTTACGTGTGCCGGTTTTATCGCGTTGCGATAAGGGAATGGAAGCCACACTCGTATCCGGACGCCACATGTTATAGCCGTCGCTTTCCAAATAACTGGTTGATACCGAACCACCGCTGTGCTCGCCGCCGTAAGAGACGATACCTGCTTCACGGATCGTTTCCATGCTGCCGTATTCGCTATCCACTTTGCCTTTCACGCCGGGCGTAATCGCTTTAGAAATAACGTTTATGACGCCGCCCATCGCATGGTTGCCGTAAAGGGCCGAACCGGCGCCTCTGACAATTTCCACTCGATCTACGTCAATAGTGCCAAGTTGCGACCAATCCACCTGACTGTCGTAGGACACATTCATAGGCACATCGTCGATCAATACCAGGGTGCGGCCATTGCCCGGCAGGCCTCGGGTATAGGTCTGGGCAATCCGATTGGGAGACGAGGCATCCATGCGGCTGGCATACACACCCGGCACACCCTTGAGTAGTTGATCGACGGTTGTCGCGTTGGATTTTTCGATACGCTCCCTATCGATCACTGTCACCGTAGCCGATACATCGCGAATACTGCGTTCGGTTTTGGTTGCGGTAATCACCATTTCATCCAGCTCATCAGGCGCTTTTTCCACAGCGGCCAAATTCAACGGCATGATCAAAGGTAATACCACAGCAATGTTTTTGGTGGTGGCACAAGTAGGTAACATCGATAACCTCAAAGTCCTTTAAAGTTTACGGAAGGGTCGGGATTGAGCACAAAAGCTCCTCAACGGCGCGCAGGCACCCGCCGGAGTTTGTTAGTTCGTCATCGTGGGAAAAACGTTAGCTAGCGGCGGCTTTCAATCCGGTTCGACGGGCACGATTAGCTTTACGCTTTTTCAACCAATGGATCAGGCCGGTGACCATCATCACTAACGGCGCAAACCCCGCCACTAGTACCGCGATGCGCCCTGGAGTACCGAGAATCTCGCCGTTATGCAAAGGCAGTTGCAAATTGATAAAAGCGTTACCGGCGTTGAATTTTTTCGGGTCGCGCACCGCCAAAATCGCGCCGTCGTATTGATCGACCCAAAAGCTGGTAGAGCCTTTGCTGCGCAGTTCGTCGGACTGGCGAGCAGAGATCATGTAACTGCCGTTTTCACCGACCGGCAGGAAAATCCGTTGAATCTGAATCCCTGGATACGCGGCTTGAATATTGGCCTTGACTATCTCCGGTTGAATTACCGCGCCGCCATTTGCTGTTGATTTGATGCCGCGCGGCATGTCTTCGAGAGGTGAGAAAAAATTAACCGCCGGTTTAAACAACTGCGGCAGATTGAAATACACCCCGGAGAAGGCCACTGCCAACATGACTATAGCGGTATAGATACCGGTGGTTTTGTGCAGATCGAAATTAAAGCGCGTGGCGCTGACGTTACGTTTAATCAGAAAAGCCTGCTTGATTTTGCCGAGTTTCGGCCACCACAAATAAATGCCGGTAACCGTCAATACCAAGGTCAGCAAGGAGGTAATCCCCATGATCAGCTTACCGAAATCACCCGCCAAAAGGCTGAAATGCAGGCGCAAAATAAATGTCATCAAGGCGTCGTTTCTATCTCGGTCGCCAAGCACCTGACCGGTGTACGGATTCACCATAACTTCGTGAAAGTGATGATTGTGGCCCTTGTGGCCCGGCATCGCCGCCGCTTGATAACGCACGATGAGCGCTTCACTCGGGTCCTCAGGCATCTGTAGATGGGAGGGTGGCTCTGAAATGGGCGAGACGCGGTTCGCGATTGCCACTAAATCCGCAATGGGTAACCAGCGTTCGCCAACGGCCACGCTCATCATGTCGGGATTGAGCCACTTATCCAAAGTATGCTCGTAAACCAAGAGGCTGCCGGTAACCCCGGCAATCACCAGTAGCGTACCCAACCACAAGGAAATATACAGATGCAATTTCAACAGACACTTGCGCAGAGTGATTTTCTTGAAAGCGGTTTTGAAATTGTCTAAAAAGGACCCCGAAACTAATTTGTCGGACAATTTTTGTTCCGACACAAAAGGATAACTTGTGGACATTACGACGCTCCCGAACCTTTTAACTACGCTGAATAAAGCAGTGATTTATAAAATTTTCCAGCGACAACAGCCATCCCTTTCTATCGAAACTATGTTAATTAGCCGAGCGTCAGACAGCCATACAGTGGTTATCCACCAACACTTGCTTACCTTGAAGAATGCGAATATTTCTGTTGCGTGACTAAGACTTTAAACCTCCGGAAGGCAGCCTAGTTAATCGCGGGAGATCAGGCACGAAACATGCTGAACCTTGTTAATCTTCAGAAAATACTCCGCTCCATCCACACAGCATTGAATGTATAGAGAGAACCCAATGAACAACCTTGCAGACGCTGTCATTAGCTACCACAACCGCACCAAACACCAATTAAATGCCTACGCCAAAGGCCCGGAGTCTTTGGATTGGGACGATCAGCCCAATCCGTTTCGGCGTTTTAGCGGTTGTGAAGCGGTAAAACTGCCGCCACCTGGTGCCGAGCTAAGTTGTTTGTTCGCGGACTTGGATAAACCGGACCGGATAGCGCCGCAGCCGTTAAACCGGACCAATCTTGGCCTGTTATTGGAATTATCGTTCGGCTTGTCGGCCTGGAAGCAGTTTGGTCCGGACCGCTGGGCTTTGCGCTGCAATCCGTCCAGCGGCAATTTGCATCCCACCGAAGCTTATGTGCTTTGTACCGATGAGGAGTTATTACAAGCCGGTGTCTATCACTACGTCAGTCACGATCATCATCTGGAGCGGCGCAGCCGGTTTACTGCGGAAACGGCGGGTAAAGAAGTCTATATTGGCCTGTCCTCAATTCATTGGCGAGAAGCCTGGAAATACGGCGAACGAGCCTTTCGCTACTGCCAACACGACATCGGTCATGCACTGGCCGCGCTGAGTTATGCCGCCGCCTGCTTGGGTTGGTCGATAGAATTGCTGAGCGAGACTGCCGATGCCGACATCGCCGCCTGGCTGGGGCTGGATCGCAGCGAGGATTTTGTCGCCACCGAGCACGAAGCGCCGGATTTAATCTGCCGGCTGCTTGCCAGCCAAACGGCGGACGTTGAGTTTTCCACCGCACATTTAGCAGCCCTTAGCCAAAGCGCCGAATGGTTCGGGAAGGCCGAGCGCTTGAGCGGCAGGCATTTTTACCGTTGGCCGATTATCGATGAAGTCTCCGCCCAAGCCGTCAAGCCGACGACAGTTGCCGAACGTTTAACCCTGCCGAACCTGGATTTACCTGCGCCCAGCCACAACCTGCCTGCCAGCGTGTTGATTCGCCAACGCCGTAGCGCGCAGCACTTTAACGGCAAATCCCCGGAGCTGCCCTTGGCCGATTTTCACAGAATACTGGCCGCGCTGCTGCCCAACGCCAAACCGCCTTTTACTGCCTGGAATTGGCCGGCGCAAGTCAATATCGTCTTATTTGTGCATCGGGTGGCCGGCCTGGAACCGGGCTTATATGTGCTGCCGCGCACAGCGGATGCGGCGGCGGAATTAAAACCGCTTTGTTCTGCCGATTACGAATGGCAGGCCGTCGAGGCACCGTTCGAATTTTATCGGCTGACGGCCGGCAGCGTCAGGCAAGCAGCGAAAACCCTGTCCTGCCACCAACCCATCGCCAGCGACAGCGCGTTCAGCTTAGGGATGTTGGCGCGTTTTGCCGACAATGTGGACACCAAAGCCTGGCGCTATCGGCGGCTGTTCTGGGAAAGCGGCCTACTGGGGCAGATTTTATACCTGGAAGCGGAAGCCGCCGGCGTGCGCGGCACCGGCATCGGCTGTTTTTTTGACGATGCGGTACACGGTGTGTTGGGTTTAAAAGATAACGACTGGCAAAGCCTATATCACTTTACCATCGGCGAACCGCTGGACGACAGCCGGCTGCAAACCTTTCCGGCCTATGCGCATTTGAGCGAGTCGGCCGCCAGCACCTGATTCGCTTGAGGTTTGGCACCTGAGTGACAATCGTTGAAATATTTACGCAACAATCCCGCCGACAATGTTTAGAATCATGGTTTTACCCAGCCAACCACTAAAGGCCCGCCATGAGTTTTAAATCCAGCTTAATCCGTTTCGTCATCAAATTAACCCCCAACGCGCTGATCATTTGGGGGGCGAACATCATCATGAAAGGCATCGCCGAGTTGACCCAGTTCAACTTCGATCTCGATGCCCGCAAAGTGTATGTGCAGACCCGGCTATATGGCGAGGAACACACCATCGAAGTGACCCTGGAAGATTTTGCGGTATTCAACGACGGCGAGTCCTACCGTTTCATCATTCACCACGCCAGCTCCGACCGGCCTTGGCTGAACAACATCCTGGCCAAATTCACCGGCAAAGCCTGGAAAATTCCGACCCTGCCGCTGTTTGCCGCGCAATTGGAATTGGTTGCCGAAGTCTTTAGCGCCAAGCCGGTGGTATTGGAGCAAATCGATTGATAAGTCCGCGTTAGTCGCTTACTTACCAATGCAAAAACTGGAGAAAATCTCACCTAATAGATCGTCGGAGGTAAATTCGCCGGTGATGGCGGATAAGCTGGTTTGCGCCTGGCGCAATTCTTCCGCGACCAGTTCGTGCGCTTGATGCAGCAATTGCTCGGCGGCGCGGTCCACGGCTTGCGCGGCAAGTTGCAAGGCCTGGATGTGGCGGGTTCTGGCGACAAATACGTTATCCGCACTTTCCGTAAAACCCATGCTTTGTTTCAGGTGTTGGCGCAGCAAATCCAAGCCCAGCCGGTGTTTGATGGAGAGGTGGATTTCCGTGCCTTGCGGGGTTTCCAAGACTTGGGCTTGGCCGCCGACCAAATCGATTTTATTAAACACTCTGGTGACGGCGATATTGGCCGGCAGGCTGGCATCGAGACTGGCGCTGTCCGGGTCGGTGCTGTCTATCAACAATAAAATCCGGTCGGCCTTGGCGATTTCCTGGCGGGCACGGCGGATGCCTTCCTGCTCGACCGGGTTATCGCTGTCGTGCAAGCCTGCGGTGTCGATGACGTGCAAGGGCATGCCATCCAGCTGAATGCGTTCGCGTAATACGTCGCGGGTGGTGCCGGCGATGTCTGTGACAATCGCCGCGTCGTGACCGGCTAAGGCGTTTAGCAAACTGGATTTGCCGGCGTTGGGTTTGCCGGCCAATACCACGGTCATACCGTCGTGTAACAGCCGGCCTTGCTGGGCGGTTTTGCCGATGCCGGCAAGTTTGCTTTGCAAGCGTGCTATGCGCCCCGCCACCACGCCGTCGCCCAGGAAGTCGATTTCTTCATCGACAAAATCGATGGCCGCTTCGATAAATACCCGCAGTTCGATCAACTCGTCGATCAGTTCGTTGATCTGTTCGGAAAACACGCCCTGCATCGACTGCTGGGCGGAACGAACGGCCTGTTCGGTGCCGCTACTGATCAGGTCGGCAATTGCTTCGGCTTGCGCCAGATCGATTTTGTTGTTTAGAAAAGCTCTTTGACTAAATTCACCGGGGTTAGCCAAGCGCGCTCCCAATTCCAGCACCCGCCGCAACAGCATATCCAGCACCACACTGCCGCCATGGCCTTGCAGTTCGATAACCTGTTCACCGGTAAACGAAGCCGGCGCGGCAAAATACAGCAGCAAGCCGCTGTCGATTACCCGGCCATCGGCATCAAGGAAGTGAACAAACTGGGCGTAGCGGGGTTTGGGAAGAGTTTTGCCGGTGAGGCTTTGGGCGATGCCGGACGCGGATGGCCCGGAGATGCGAATGACGCCGACGCCGCCGTTACCGGGCGGCGTGGCAATAGCGGCTATGGTGTCGCCGCCTAGCATTAAGGTACTACGCTATGCTTGTGCGCATCCTCTTCAAGCACGTGTTTAGTGATATACCACTGCTGGATGATCGACAAGCTGTTGTTGCAAATCCAGTACAGTACCAAACCGGACGGAAAGAACAGGAAGAACACGGTGAACACGATAGGGAACATTTTCATCACCTGGGCTTGCAACGGGTCGATAGGCGCCGGATTCAAGCTTTGTTGAATCTTCATGGTGATGCCGTACAAAATCGGCAGCAGATAGAACGGGTCTTGCGCCGACAAGTCCTGAATCCACAAGGCGAAATCGGCCTGACGCACTTCGACGGTCTCAATCAATACCCAGTACAAGGAGATGAATACCGGAATCTGCACCATAATCGGCAAGCAACCGCCCAAAGGGTTGACCTTTTCTTTTTTGTACATCGCCATCATTTCGGTGTTGAATTTCTGGCGGTCTTCACCATAACGCTCTTGCAGTTCTTTCAAGCGCGGCTGAATCTTGCGCATTTTGGCCATCGACTGAAAGCTGGCTTTCGACAGTTTAAAGAACAAGGCCTTGATGACAAAGGTGACGCCCAGAATCGCCACGCCCCAATTTTCGACATAACCGTAGATTTGGTTAAGTAGCCAATAAATACCTTTGGCAATCGGCGTCAACCAGCTGTAATCGACGGTGAGTTCCAGACCTGGCGCCAAAGCTTCCATGATTGGCTGAATTTTCGGACCTGCAAACAACTGACTGCTAAACACGGCTTCGCCATTGGCTGGAACCGTCAAATCGGGGGATAAGGAACCGACCTGGAAACGGGCATCCTTAAGATCGTTGGTGTAAAACTGGGCGTCCTGATCGGCAGGTGGAATCCACGCCGCTGCAAAATAATGTTGGATCATGCCACTCCAACCGCCTTTGCTGTGCACATTTTCCTTGGCTTTGACGTCGTACTTGTCATCCGCCATATCTTCAAATTTGATTTTTTGGAATTTGTCTTTTTCGGTGTAAACCACGCCGCCGGAGAATGTCCGAATAAAGCTGTTGTTGCTTTTGTCGCTGTACTGGGTTCTCACCAGTTGGTTGTACTGCTTGCCGGACCAGTCCTGTGCGGAATGGTTGCTGACCTTTTGCTCCAGACCAACGGCATAATTGCCGCGTTTGAAGGTGTATGTTTTGGTAACCGTCAATCCCTGTGGATTAGTCCAGGTCAGGGGGATTCTCAGCTCGTCCTGCCCATCAAGCAACTGATATTCGGTTTTTTCGGCGGTGAACAGGCTTTTATGATCGGGGGCAGCCAAGGAATTGGCATTGGCAATCAGGCCGCTTTGGGCAAGGTACAGGCTGTCGGGATTGCTGTCGAACAACCGAATCGGATTTAGGTTTTTCTCCGGAGGCGTCATGCCGATCAGTGCATAAGCTTTGTCGACTACGGTGTTGATTTTCTCGTGCGGATATTTCAACAAATCCAGATTGCGTAGTGTGCCGCCCTGAGGATCAATTTCCAGCTCGAAAACATCGGTTTTGACTTTGATAACATTTTCAGCAGCTACTTGGGCGACAGTCGGCACCGCAGCAGCCCGGGCATCTCCCGCCGTTTGTCCGGGGGACACTGTTGCTGCATCACCAGCCAATACGGGTTTATCAGAAACCAGGGCCTGCGGCTTGGGGCCGTAATCGATCTGCCACGATTCCCACAGCATGTAGGAGATCATCAACATCGCCATGACCAGTACAAATCTTATGTTATCCATTGTTATTTACTCAATTTTTCCGGAACAGGATCAATGCCACCCTCATGAAACGGGTGGCATTTTAATAAGCGTCGAAGCGTGAGGTAAGAGCCTTTGAAAGCACCATGAATCTGGATTGCCTCTAAGCCATAACTTGAACAGCTGGGATAAAAACGACATCTGGGTCCCAGCAAAGGACTTATGAAGTATTTGTAAAGCTTGATCAGGGTTATGAGCAGGAATCGCATCGATCTACCAGTTTAAGCCAATGCCTTTCCAATGACTTCCTCAATATCGGCGAGGCCGCATTTGCTGCATCGCCTCGTGCCAAAACAACAATATCAATGCCGACGATATGTTGACGCTGTAATCTAAAACTTTCCCTGACAGCCCTTTTAATGCGGTTCCTTGCGACTGCTTTTTTTATAGTTTTTTTTGCGATGGCCAAACCCAACCGCGGATGCGGCAGGATATTGCTCGTCGCCAACACCGTAAAATATTTATCTGTGGACTTTACGGGATTGGTAAATACTTTTTTATACTCAGCGGGCGTCCCTAGCCGATACTGATCGGGAAAGCCGAAATCTTCCGCCGACAATTAAACCGTCAGCGATGCGCGGCCTTTCGCTCTGCGCGCATTGATCACTTTGCGACCGCCCACAGTAGCCATTCTGGCACGAAAGCCGTGAGTTCTAGCGCGTTTGATTTTGCTGGGTTGATAAGTTCTTTTCATGTGCTACTGCCTTTGGTGATAAAAACGGATAAAAAAGGCTGCGAATCATACGTGACAGGCTTGCCAGTGTCAATTTGACTTGTAAATTTCCAAAACAGTGCAAAATGGACTACTCTCTGGAACACTAACAATGCATTCAGCATTAATGAAGGAGACTTGTCATGCATAAATTACCGTTTAAATCGATTTTAGCAACCAGCCTGTTAGTCGCCGGTTGCGCCACCACCACCGGCTGGACTCCCACGGTGGACACCTATAACGATCCCAATGCGTTCCGCTTGAATCAGGATATGCAGGAATGCGAGCAACTGGCTTCGCAATCGTCCAGCACCGTTAAAGACACTGCCACCGGCGCAGCAGTTGGCGGCTTGATAGGCGCTGCGGGCGGCGCGGCCATTGGCGCGGTAGTCGGCAACCCCGGCACCGGTGCAGCCATTGGCGCAGCGGCCGGCGGCATTGGCGGCGGCGCTCAGCAAGGCATACAAGCCAACGACCGCTACAAAAATGCCTATCGCAACTGCCTGAGACAGCGCGGCCATAACGTCGTCAATTAATCTGCATTAAGCCGTCACTATTTTGGAGGCATTGGTTTCGTTTATCGGTGTTGCGATCATCATTGTGCTGGTATTCGATTACACCAACGGTTTTCATGATGCCTCCAATATCATTGCCAGCGTCATCGCATCCCGCGCTATGACGCCGGTGCAGGCGGTTTTAGTGGTGGCAATCTTCGAATTCCTGGGGCCGCTGCTAGGCGGAACCGCCGTCGCCAACACAGTCGGCACCCTGCTGGATCTATCCTCCATTCCCAAAGCGGATGCGCTGTTAATCGTAGCCTCCGGACTTTTCGCCGCAGTATTCTGGAATTTGGTTACTTGGTGGCGCGGCTTACCATCGTCGTCATCACACGCGCTGATGGGCGGCTTGATCGGCGCCACGCTAATCGGCATAGGCAGCAAACCCATAGATTGGGGATTCAACGCTTTAAGTGAAGGCCGCATACATGGCTTCAGTAAAATTCTACTGGCTTTATTGCTCTCGCCCGTCCTGGGCTTTCTGGTGGGCTTTATCATTCAGCGACTGACGATGTTCTTATTGCGGTCCGCATCGCCAAGCGTTAATCGGCAGCTGCGTAACGCCCAATGGCTGACCGCCGCCGCGCTGGCCTTTTCACACGGCGCCAACGACGCGCAAAAAAGCATGGGCGTGTTGACCTTGATTTTGTTACTTAGCGGGGAAATCGACAGCTTTAAAGTGCCAGGCTGGGTGATGTTGTTTTGCGCCAGCGCAATGACAGCAGGCGTATTGACCGGCGGCTGGCGTATCGTGCGGACCTTAGGTTTTGCCATTTATAAAATCCGCCCAATCCACGCGCTAAACGCACAGCTGAGCGCATGCCTGACTATTTTCGGCAGCTCACTACTCGGCGCCCCGGTGTCCACGACGCACGTTGTAGCATCGGCCATCATGGGTATTGGTGCATCTGATCGCCCCAGAGCGGTACGCTGGGGAAAAGCCTTGGAAATTTTGCGAACCTGGCTGATCACCATCCCCGGCGCGGCCATGATCGCCTGCATCAGTTTTCTGATATTCGACTACTCTCTCAAATAGCCGCTGTAATCTTCATGTCATCTCCCAAGCTTTCACTGGCCTCCCGGCTGTTTCAGCGAATATTCCCGAAAACCGCCGACTTCTATCTATTGCTGCACCAACAGTGCCAGCAGGTCTGCGTCACCGTCGATAATCTCGTCCGTTTCATGGCCAGCGAATCAGTCGAAGCCGGCAAGATGTTGAAAGAAGACGAACACGAAGCCGACCGGATCCGCATGCACAACCTACACGAACTAAACAGCTCGTTTGCCACACCGATTGATCGCGAAGACATTTATCGCGCCATCGCCTCTATGGACAGCATCGTTACCTATTGCAAAAGCACGTATAACGAGATGGAAGCCCTGGAACTGAACCCCGACAGCCATTCGCAAGCGATGGTCATTGAGTTGCAAGTGGGCATCAAAGCACTGGAGCGCGGCTTCGCCGTATTAGGCAAAGCCCCCGCCGAGGCCGAGCAACAGGCCTTTGCCGCCCGCCACTCGGAGCGCCGCATCGAGAAGATGTACCGCAAGGCCATCGCCGATTTATTCCAAGGCGATGACTACTTGAATATGTTTAAACAACGCGAACTTTATCGGCATTTGTCCAATGCCGCCGACAAGGTTCATGCCACCGCGAATGTACTGGAAGACATCATCGTCAAACTGGGCTGAATAGTGCGGCAAGCCGTTTAAAATAGCCGGGTGCAGCCCGTTATTTTCAAGGGCAGAATGCGTCCGGCATCGCCCCCAAAAGCCCCAACATCCATGCTACAATCTGCCCCGGTTTAAATCCTGTTACTCAAAGAGGTTCACTTCGTGGCAAACATCACCAGCCGAAAATCCGCAATGACTCTTTTTTCATCACCAGCCTGCATAATGAGCCACTGCGCCAGGCTAGTTGTATACGAAAAAGGCGTGCCAGCGGAAGTTGAGTTTTTCGACCCGAATGACCCGCCGGAAGATCTGCTGGAACTGAACCCCAACGGTAATGCCCCGACTTTCGTGGAACGCGACTTAGTGCTGTACGACGCCCGCATCATCATGGAATATCTGGATGAACGCTTCCCCCACCCCGCCTTGCACCAAATGGACCCGGTTTCCCGCGCCAACGCCCGGATGCTGATCAAACGCATCGATCAGGAGTGGTATCCGCTGCTGGATGACGTTCTGGTCAACGGTGACAAAAAAGCCGCGAAGGCTAAAAAACAACTCCGGGAAAGCTTACTGGCTGCCGCGCCGGTATTTGAAGCGACACCGTATTTTATGAGCGACGAGTACTCTCTGATTGATTGTGCGATGGCGCCATTCTTGTGGCGACTTCCCAGCATCGGCATTGACATTGCCGGCCTAGGCAAAGGCATCACCGCCTACGCCAACCGACTTTTCTCCAGACGGGCTTTTCAAGAAAGCCTGAGCCGCGAAGAAAAAGACATGATGCAAGCCCCAAGCAAATGACCCCACTTAAACCCTATCTGATTCGCTCCATCTACGAATGGATCGTCGACAACAGCCTGACCCCCCATCTGTTAGTCAACGCCGACTACCCCGGCGTAACGCTGCCGGGCGACTTCGTGGAAGATGGCCGAATCGTACTGAATATGCGCCCGGAAGCCATTCAAGGTTTGGTGCTCGGCAATGAAGAAATCCAATTCAACGCGCGGTTTGCCGGCAAACCCATGCGCATTATCGCGCCGTGCAAAGCGGTGTTGGCCATCTATGCCAAGGAAAATGGCAAAGGTATGATTTTCGACCCGGAAGAGAATGAGGACGAAACCCCGCCGACACCGACAGAGCCCAAACCTCCGCAAAAACCACAACTAAGAGTGGTCAAATAACAAACGCATGCCGAAAAGAATGCCTCTGCGCCGAGGCATTCCCTCAACCCGCCTAAACAAGCCAGTTAAAAAAAGCCCCCTCCAGTTGCCGACAATTGGCACTGAAATCCAGCCAAACACCTGTACACCGTAAAGACACCGACTAAACTGTGCGATAGAATGCCGAGTCACTTCAATCCGTGGGGATAATCGATGTCGCACGATACTGCCAAGGTCTATAGCGAGACCGAAATCGCCGAACGTTTAGCACAGGAACTGCCGCACTGGTATTACGAAAACGGCTGGATCCGCCGCAAAATCAAGACCAGCGGCTGGAAAGCGACTTTAATGGTGGTCAACACCGTCGGCCACTTGGCGGAAAAAGCCTGGCACCACCCGGATTTAACTGTTTCCTACGCATTCGTGATCGTCAAGTTGGTCACGCATTCGGCAAAAGGCATCACCGATAAAGATTTTCTGCTGGCCAAAAAAATTGAAGAAGTGTTGTTGTGGGATGCAGCGGAAACCTCCGCCGGCATCTTTGAAGGCACGCCCGACGATCCACGATTCAAATATATTAAAAAAGATTGAGGACTTTCCATGACTGAAATAACCGAGGTACCCAGCCCTTTTTGCGGCATGGGTACCGACGACCTGAGCATACAGGTGGACGGCACAACCTTGAAAGTGACCGCAAACGGTTGCTCGGTTAATACACCGGCATTCGAACAAGCCATAGCGGACACCGTGCCGCGCATTGCCGGACAGGCAGCGAGTTTGGAAGCGGCGACCACTAAAGCTGCGGAATTGCTACGAAACACCCATCAACCTGTGATCGGCGGCTGCGCCACCGACGTCAACGGCATGCGCGCATTGCTGGCTTTAGCCGACAAAAGCGGCGCGGTGGTCGATAACCTCAATTTTAATAACGCACGCCGCAATTTACTGGCTTTGCAAGACTCCGGCTGGATGAATACCACATTAGCCGAACTTAAAAACCGTTGCGATTTATTGCTGATAGTCGGCACCGATCTGGAAGCTTTTGCCCCGCGCTTTTTCGAGAAGTATTTGTGGAATGAGGAAGCCATGTTCCTCGACAACACGGCAAACCGGGAAATTATTTATCTGGGCAAAGCACCGTCGGGAAACGCCTCAACCTCTCCTACCGGCCAAAATGCCCGCGTACTACCTTGTGCCGACGCCGACTTACCGGATGTGGCTGCCACATTGTCGGCCCTGGTTAAAGGCCACTTGTTACACGCACAAAGTGTCGCCGGCATCGCCATTAGCGAGCTACAGCTTATCGCCGACAAACTGAAGGCCGCGCAGTATGGCGTCATTCTGTGGGGCGCGGCGGCATTGGCATTTGATCAAGCTGAGCTAACCGTGCAAACGCTATGCAATATTGTCAAAGACCTCAACCGACTGGGCACCCGTTGCTCCGGCTTTCCGTTGGGCGGCAAGGAAGGCGACCAAACCGCCAACCAAGTCTGCGGCTGGACCACCGGCTACCCGGCGCGCGTCAACTTTGCCAGAGGTTACCCCGAGTACGATCCTTATCTGTACGACTGTCAAACACTGCTAAATAACGGCGAAGCCGATGCCTTGCTGTGGGTTCAGGCCTTTAACAGCAGCGCACTGCCCCCAAAAACCCACTTACCGACTATCGTTATCGCTCGCTCCGGCATGAAGTTCGAGAAAGAGCCGGATGTGTTCATCCCGGTCGGCACGCCCGGCATCGACCATGCCGGCCACGCTTACCGCCTAGACAATGTGGTGGCGATCCGCCTGAAAAAATTGCGCGACTCCGGCCTGCCCAGTACCGCCGAAGTCCTGTCCGCTATCGAACAAGCCCTTTAGGACCAAACACATGTTGATAAAACTTACAGGTGGAACCGTTTACGATCCGGCCAGCGGCATCGACGGACAACAGCAAGACATTTACGTGCAGGACGGCCGCATTATCGATGCGCCTAAAGACGGCAGACCGGTTGACAAAGAATACGATTTGCGCGGCAAAGTAGTGATGTCGGGCGCCATCGACATGCACACCCACATCGGCGGCGGCAAAGGCAACATCGCCCGCACTCTAGTGCCGGAAGACCATCGCCAGGACCCGGTGCACCGCACGCCGATTACCCGCTCCGGTAACGGTCACGCGATGCCCAGCACTTACGTGGCCGGCTACCGCTACGCGGAAATGGGTTACACCGCCTGTTTCGAACCTGCGGTATTACCAATCAACGCCCGCCAGGCGCATATGGAAATGGGCGATACGCCGATTGTGGATAAAGGCGGCTATGTCATGTTGGGTAGCGACGACTTCCTATTACGCATGCTGACCGCCAACAAAGATCAAAAAGCCATCAATGATTATGTCGCCTGGACGCTGAACGCCGCCAAAGGCATCGGCATTAAGGTGGTCAACGCCGGCGGCATCAATGCGTTTAAATTCAACCAGCGCAAACTGGATTTGGACGAGAAGAACAGCCATTACGACGTCACGCCCCGACAAATCTTGCAAACCTTAGCTAAAGCGGTGCAAGAACTCGGCATCACTCATCCTTTACATGTGCATGGCTGCAATTTAGGCGTACCGGGCAATCTGGAAACCACCTTAAATACCATCGAAGGCATCGACGGCTTGCCGATGCACTTGACCCATATTCAGTTCCATAGCTACGGTAAAGAAGGCGATTTCAAATTCTCCTCCGGTGCCGCGCAGATCGCCGAGGCAATCAATAGCAATCCGAACATAACCGCCGACGTCGGCCAAATCCTGTTCGGCCAGACCGTCACCGCCTCCGGCGATAACATGCGCCAACACGCCAACCACCGTTTCGCCAGCCCCAATAAATGGGTGTGCATGGACATCGAATGCGATGCCGGCTGCGGCGTGGTGCCGTTTAAATACAAGGACCAAAACTTCGTCAATGCCTTACAGTGGGCCATCGGTTTAGAAATATTCCTGTTGGTCGAAGATCCTTGGCGGATCTTCCTGACCACAGACCACCCCAACGGCGCGCCGTTCACCAGCTATCCACATCTGATCCGCCTGCTGATGGACCGCAGCTTCCGCAACGACATGCTGGCGACCATCCATCCGGAAGCGCAAAAAATGACCACGCTAGCCTCGATCGAGCGCGAATACACACTAAACGAAATCGCCATCATGACCCGCGCCGGCGCAGCCCGCATCATCGGCCTGAAAGACCGTGGTGCTTTGAGTGCAGGCAACTTCGCAGACATCACTGTTTACACCGAAAACGCGGACCGCCAGACCATGTTTACCAAACCGGATTATGTTTTTAAGGACGGCGAACTGGTCGTCAAAGACGGCGAAGTGGTGAAAGTTACCTGGGGCACGACCCATATCGTCAAACCGGACTACGATCTATCCATCGAAAAAGACCTCAAACCTTATTTCGACAAATACCTGACCATGAAACTCGGCAACTTTAAAATCAGCGACGACGAAATTAGCGAAGACGGACGTGGCAGCTTGACGGCGCATCCGTTGCGAGGTGCAGCATGATCATAAATGGCGTAACCATAGACAAAACCTTCGCCGAAGCCTTTCCGATGAAGGCGACGCGCGCCATCATCACCGCGCAAAACGAAAAATGGGCGATGATTTCCGCGCAAGCGATGACCGGCTTCGCGACCTCTGTAATTGCTTGCGGCTGCGAGGCGGGCATCGAACGAGTGTTGAGCCCGAACGAAACGCCCGACGGACGGCCCGGTGTCGCCATCATGATTTACGCGATGGGCGGCAAAGGTTTGGCCAAGCAATTGGAAACCCGTGCCGGGCAATGCGTATTGACCTCGCCAACCTCGGCACTATTTGCCGGCATCGAAGGCGGCAAGCCAATTCCGTTGGGCAAAAACCTGCGTTACTTCGGCGATGGCTTTCAAATTGCAAAAAAGATCGGCGGCAAGCGCTACTGGCGAGTGCCGGTAATGGACGGCGAGTTTCTGACCGAAGCGACGACCGGCATGGTGGACGCGGTCGGCGGCGGCAACTTCCTGGTGCTGGCAGAATCGCAACCACAAGCTTTGGCAGCCTGCGAGGCGGCGATTGAGGAAATGCGCAAAATTCCGAATGTGATTATGCCCTTCCCTGGCGGCGTGGTGCGTTCCGGCTCCAAGGTTGGCTCCAAGTATGCGTCATTAGGCGCATCGACTAACGATGCCTTCTGCCCGACGTTAAAAGGCGTCACCAAAACAGATCTGTCGCCGGAAATCGAATCGGTGATGGAAATCGTCATCGACGGCTTGTGCAAGGAAGACATCGACAAAGCCATGCGCGTCGGCATCCAAGCAGTTTGCGATCTAGGCGCGGCTAACGGTATCAAGCGCATCAGCGCCGGCAACTACGGCGGTAAATTGGGACCGTTCCACTTTCATTTGCAGGAGATCATGGCATGAGCGCGTTAACCTTTACCCTGAAACAGCCAACCGACCAGCGTATCGACATGTCGCCGCTGGTTTGTCAAAAGCTGCAAGGTTTGGACGTCGATGCGATTGCCGCCATCGAACTACAGAATGGCAAAAGCCGCCGCCGGGTCGACGAGCTGTTCTACATCACCGGCATGAACACCCAAGAAATCATTATCGCCTATAGCAATAACAAGCTGGACTTCATTGGCAAGGAGTTGGACGGCGGCAGCATCAGCGTACAAGGTGATGCCGGTGCATATCTGGGCATGCAAATGAAATCAGGCACTATCAACGTCAGCGGTGACGCGGGTTTGTATGCTGCATGTGAAATGAAAAACGGCTTGATTCAAATCGAAGGCGATGCCGGCGATTTTCTGGGTGGAGCCCTACCAGGTAACAAACAAGGTATGAAAGGCGGCACGGTGCTGGTGAAAGGCAATGTCGGCCAGCGCGCCGGCGACCACATGCGTCGCGGTCAGATTTTGATCGAAGGCAATGCCGGCGATTATTGCGGCTCGCGCATGCTGGCAGGGACTATCGCGGTAATGGGCAGTACGGGCCGTTATCTGGGCTATGCGATGCGGCGCGGCACTTTGTTGCTATGGAATCAGCCGCAATTATCAGCGACCTTTAACGACTGCGGCTCCCACACACTGGCCTTCCTGCCCATACTGTTCGCATCGTTCAAATCCTTCAATTCCCGTTTTGCCGACAGTGGTGCGGCGTTTAACCGCGTGCAGCGTTACGGCGGCGATATGGCGGAAACCGGACGCGGCGAAGTGCTAGTCCGAATCTAACTCATGGCCGCGCAAACCCGTTACGGTTTGCGCGGCGCATCTCAAGTGAAACCGATACTCACCACCACCAATCACAACCGTAATGTCGCTGGCCTGAAATATGTCTACCCGGTCATCTCCCGCCGTGCGGGTGGTTTATCGATAGGTGTCAATTTCAATCCGAACAATGCCTGCAACTGGCGCTGTATTTACTGCCAAGTACCGCAGTTACAGCGCGGTAATGCGCCGGAAATGGATTTTGCCTTACTGGAGCAGGAACTGCGCTTCTTTTTAAATTACGTGCAACACGGCGATTTTTTTGAGCAATTTAACGTCGAAATCGATCACCGCGTTATCAAGGATATCGCCATTTCCGGCAACGGCGAACCGACCAGCTTAATAGATTTTGATAAAGCCGTGCATCTGATCGGCAAGATCGCCACGGAATCCGGCGTATTTCCAGCCAGCAAATTTGTATTGATCAGCAATGGCAGTTTGATACACCAATCGACAGTACAAGCGGGCTTGGCGGAATTGAGCAGACACAACGGCGAATTATGGTTCAAGCTGGATAGCGCGACCGAACAGGGCCGCAAGTTGATCAACAGCACAGGTCAAAGTCAGCAAAAGTTATTGGAACGTCTAGAAATTGCCACCAGACTTTGTCCAACCAAACTACAAACCTGCATGTTGCATTATCGGCAAGCGTGGTCTGATGGGGAAAAGCAGGCCTATTTAGCGCTTTTGCAGGAATTACAGTTTGACCAGATTAAACTGCAAGAAATTATGCTTTACAGCGTGGCCAGGCAATCGTTCCAAATGGAAGCGGACGAACTGGAAAGAATGAGCGTTGAAGAAATGAATGCGTTTGCCGCTGACATCAAAGCGCTGGGCTATGATGTCAGCGTCAGCCATTAGGCCGTCACGTCGAGAAGAGATCCGAGCGTTTTTTCATGAACCTTGATCATTTTGGCACCAGCCGAGGTTTCCAACTCAGCTTCTTTCAAGCTCAACACCGGCTTGAACAAATCAGCTGAACCGACATCTTTTGAGCCGCCGACTTCTTGAGCTTGCACCGGCAAATTCGCGATGGTTTGCGCGGCGGTACTGGCTTTTTGCTGAGCATTACTGATCAGACTGGTTGCGCTATTCAGTACATTGCTAATCATGGTACACCTCCTGCAAATCGAGCTTGCATCATACCGCTCCGGTTATCGGCTTGCCAAGCGCGGAACTTTAACTTCTCGACAGTGTTTTGCCTACCCAATCACATTTACTTAACTACTTGTCTTTCTTGGCTATTTTTACGTACAAATCCTTCAAAAACGGCAGCCCCTGATTCTGAAATTTCGACCAGACATAAACACCCGCTTGTTTCAGTACTTCACCTAATTTTTTGGCTGCGGCTTCTCCGCCAACCTGCTTAAACTTGGCTTCTACTATTGTGCTCCACTGCACTCTGGGCTGACCGTCAGCATCCAGAAACACCCTATCAAACAACCACATTTCCGCGACGGACACCGTCCACATAAACGCAAACGACACCGCCATACCGCCGCCCGCCACAATCACCAGCCAGGCGAACATCGGGTTCAGCTTCGTCAACCACCACGACAAAATATCCACCAGCAAAAACATATAGGGCATACCGATCGCAATACATTTGTACTTGATGGTACTGGTTTCCGAAAAACTGAAAATCAAGCCGACAAACATGAAAATAAAACTGATGCCGAACAAGTGAATATGTGACACCCGCGTCAGCGAACTGAAGGTCGCGCCTTCGTCTTCCTTGGTCAATTCCTTCAACACTTTAAAATCGCTCAAATCCGGGACCGGTGCGTCTTTGTTGTGACACATCACACACCGTTCCTGAATGATTTTTTCGATACCATCGTCGATAAAATCGTCCTTGTCGGCACCATCGCGTACCCATTGGATAATGGCGAACCGTTCCTGTTCGGATGCATTCTCCTTCATGGACCCGTTCAGCTTGGTTTCCAGCACGGTTCCCGAACGATTGCCGTAATAACTGTAAACAATGTCGTCTATCGACAGACCAAACTTGCCGTCAGCCATACCATGAGTAAACAGAATTTGGATCAAAGCCATCAGATAGCCAACCGCCACGGTAGTCAAATAGCCGGTAAACAGCACTTTGACCGGGGTATCCATTTGTTTTAAAGAAGAAAATTCGCGTGCCATAGTCAGTTACGCCGGTTTGGAAGGGATGGCTGCATTATAGCTTGGTTATATTGTCCTCGACCGAAAAATCCATTTTGTAACAGGCATAAAAAAGGCCCTTGCAAGCAAGAGCCTTTTTACCCGTAACCGTTAACGCTTATCTGGGCAGGACGTTCGCGGCAGTCAAACCTTTAGGACCGGATTCGATATCGAACTGAACCGACTGGCCTGGAGACAAGGTTTTAAAACCTTCGCCCTTAATTACGGAATGATGCACAAACACATCTTCCTTGCCTTCGGAAGGCTCGATAAATCCAAACCCTTTGGTGTTGTTGAACCACTTTACAGTGCCTGTTGCCATTTCTAAAACTCCTACAAAATAAAACTAATGGTTACGCAGACCGACAATATTGACAACCGGACCTGCTGACTAGCAAAGGCCATAATCCCTCAACATCTGTTATCTGAGCGCGAGCATTGTACTTTGAATCATTTATCAAGGCTACCAACGATGTCCATCTCAAGCCACCAATCAGTAGCAATAATTTCACCCGAAAAATAGTGGAATTATCCACCAGCCCTCGCTTGAAAAGCGTTACGTAGCGCCCCATCTCTGCGGCAACACAATTTATATCCCAAATGAGGTACGCAGCATGCGAATGGATAAATTAACCAGTAAATTTCAACAGGCGCTCAGCGACGCGCAAAGCATGGCCCTAGGCAAGGACCACCAGTTCATCGAGCCGGTGCACGTAATGTTGGCGTTGATCGATCAGGAAGGCGGCAGTATCAAACCTTTACTGATGCAGGTTGGCATCCAGGTCAACGCCTTGCGCAATGAGCTAAGCAAGGAAATTGATCGTCTGGCCAGCGTCTCCGGCGCCGGCGGCGATGTGCAGATTTCCAACGAATTGTCGCGGATGTTGAATCTGACCGACAAACTGGCGCAGAAACGTAAAGATGCGTTCATCTCCAGCGAATTATTTTTGCTGGCAGCCCTGGAAGCCAGCGGCTCCTTACAAAAAATCCTCAAGCAAGCAGGCGTCACCGCTTCGGCCGTGGAAAAAGCCATCGAAAACATGCGCGGCGGCCAGAACGTCAACGATGCCAACGCCGAAGATCAACGCCAGGCCTTGAAAAAATACACCATCAACCTGACCGAACGTGCCGAACAAGGCAAGCTGGACCCGGTGATCGGTCGTGACGACGAAATCCGCCGCACCATCCAGGTCTTGCAACGCCGCACCAAAAACAACCCGGTGCTGATCGGCGAGCCGGGCGTCGGCAAAACTGCCATTGTCGAGGGTCTGGCGCAACGTATCGTTAACGGCGAAGTGCCGGAAGGTATCAAAGGTAAGCAACTATTGTCGCTAGACATGGCGGCATTAATCGCCGGCGCCAAGTTTCGCGGCGAGTTTGAGGAGCGTCTGAAAGCCGTACTTAATGACGTTGCCAAACAGGAAGGCCAGATCATCCTGTTCATCGACGAGCTGCACACCATGGTCGGCGCCGGCAAGGCCGAAGGCGCGATGGACGCCGGCAATATGCTGAAACCCGCTCTAGCTCGCGGCGAACTGCATTGCGTCGGCGCCACAACGCTGGACGAATATCGGCAATACATAGAAAAAGACGCCGCATTGGAACGCCGTTTTCAAAAAGTACTGGTCGACGAACCGAGCGTCGAAGACACCATCGCCATCTTGCGTGGCTTGAAAGAACGTTACGAAATCCACCACAGCGTCGACATCACCGACCCGGCCATCGTTGCCGCCGCCATGCTGTCGCACCGCTACATTTCCGATCGGCAATTGCCGGACAAAGCCATCGACTTGATCGACGAAGCCGCCAGCCGGATCCGGATGGAAATGGACTCCAAACCGGAATCGATGGATAAACTTGACAGGCGTTTGATTCAATTGAAAATCGAACGCGAGGCCATGAAAAACGAAAGCGACGCGGCCTCAAAAAAACGCCTGGAAATCCTGCAAGTGGAAATCGCCGACTTGGAAAAAGAATATTCCGATTTGGAAGAAATCTGGAAAGCCGAGAAAGCGGCATTGCAAGGCACTGCAACGATCAAGGAACGCCTGGAACATGCCCGCCTGGAACTGGAAGCGGCCCGCCGCAGCCAGGATTACGCGCGGATGTCCGAGCTGCAATACGGCGACATACCCAAACTGGAGAAAGAACTGGACTTGGCTTCGCAAGCAGAAATGCAGGAAACCACCCTGCTGCGCAGCAAGGTCACGGAAGAAGAAATCGCCGAAGTGGTTTCGAAATGGACCGGCATTCCGGTCTCGAAAATGATGGAAGGTGAGCGCGAAAAATTGCTGCGCATGGAAGAAGAGCTGGGCAAACGGGTGATCGGCCAAACCGAGGCCTTGAAAGCCGTCAGCAACGCGATCCGCCGCTCCCGCGCCGGCCTGTCGGACCCGAACCGGCCCAACGGCTCGTTCCTATTCTTGGGGCCGACAGGAGTCGGTAAGACCGAGCTTTGCAAGGCTTTGGCCGAATTCATGTTCGATACCGAGGAAGCAATGGTGCGCATCGACATGTCGGAGTTCATGGAGAAACATTCCGTGGCCCGTTTGATCGGCGCACCTCCCGGCTATGTCGGTTATGAAGAAGGCGGCTATCTAACTGAGGCCGTGCGCCGGAAACCCTACTCGGTCATCCTGCTTGACGAAATCGAGAAAGCCCATAACGATGTGTTTAACGTATTGCTGCAAGTGCTTGACGACGGCCGTTTGACGGATGGACAGGGTCGCACCGTCGACTTTAAAAACACGGTGGTGGTAATGACGTCGAACCTGGGCTCCAGCGTGATCCAGGAACTGGCGGGCGAAGACAACTATGTCGAAATGAAAGATGCGGTGATGGAGATTGTAGCTCAGCATTTCCGACCGGAATTCATCAATCGGGTCGATGAAGCAGTGGTCTTCCATCCGCTCGGCCAGGGCCAAATCCGCGCCATCTGTAAAATTCAGATCGAATTGTTGCGCCGTCGTCTCCAGGAAAAAGACATTGGTCTGGAAGTCAGCGAAACCGCACTGGATCTACTCGGCGAAGCCGGTTTCGATCCGGTTTACGGCGCACGGCCTTTGAAACGGGCGATACAACGGCAATTGGAAAATCCGCTGGCTAATGAGATTTTGTCAGGACGCTTCATCCCTGGGGACTCGATCAAAATCGATGTCGCAAATGACGGATTGACATTTAGCCAATAAAAACGGCTTCGAATAAGCTGCCGGGTTAGCAGTTTGCTAACCCGGTAGTCACCTGTACCAACGGCCGTATCGCCCGAAATTCAAATCAGATAGAATGGACGCCGGAAGTGCATGGTTTATCGCCGCAATCCGGGATAACCGACTATTAACGGCTCGTCACTTAATATAGGTCTCGAATCGGTAAAAGCCAACTTCTCCGGTCGACCAACGGCGTGGTCAAGTATTTGTCATCACGCTCTTATTTGAACCGTCGGTTTTGCTTAAGACATTTCCGCATGGGAAAGGATATTGTCGAGACATTATCAATTTAAGGCATCCCGCCATCATACTTATTCAAGGTTAAAGGAAAATGCGTTTGTCACACACTATAGCAACTACTAGTTTATTATTGGCTGCCGCCATCTCTCCAGCCCATGCAGCCTTGGTAGGGCCGGCCAGCGACTACAATGTTTTCGTATTCGGCAACTTCATCAGCTCAAATTCCGATACAGAGGGCAACTTGGCTGCCGGCGGCAATATTACATTGGCCAACTATTCGGTGGCCTCGCAAATCAGTGGCAACGCAGCCCGTTTGGTCGTCAACGGCACGCTTACCGCCAACAACGGCGGTGTAGGCAACGGTCAGAACGGCAGCATCTATGCAGGCGGCACCCTGCTAAGCAGCTTTACCGCCAATGGCGGCGTCTTCGCGCAAACATTGGTGGATTTTTCCGGTGCGCAAACCCAATATCAAAATATCTCCAACGCCTGGAACGCTTTGACCGCCAACGGCAGTGTCGGCAACAATTACGGTACGCTGAATCTGACCGGCAACAATAGCGAACTCAACGTGTTTGACATAGACGGCGCCGAACTGACCGCGAGCAATACGATCAACATCAGCGCTCCAAGCAATTCCACGGTATTGATCAATGTCAGCGGCACCGGCCAGATATTTCAAAACGGCCAAGTCAATCTTAACGGCATCGACGCCACACACGTCATCTACAATTTCTATGACGCAACGTCGTTAACGTTAGCGGGCAGCAAGAACCCTCAGGGCTCGATTCTAGCGCCCTGGGCCAACGTATTCGGCGGTTACGGACAATTGAACGGCCAATTGGTTGCTCAGTCGTTTGCCGGCAATATCGAATTCCACAACCAGCTGTTCGCCAGCAATATTGCCGCAGTGCCCGTACCAGCGGCGATTTGGTTGTTCGGCTCTGCCTTAGGTATTTTGGGAATCAACGGCCGGAAAAAACTCGCGCGTTAAGTCTCCGCGTGACTCCCTTAAGCTAACTCGAGGGAGTCACGCCCATCTTTTCTCGTCGAAAAATCTTGGCATCCCCGCTAATCGCTCAATCTGTGCGCACGCGATGGCTATTCCTTGGCCCCCGCCCGCACCAGCATATCTGCAATTTCCCAATGGCCTCGTGTTCTAGCAAACTGCAGCGCATTTGCTGTCGGCTTAGCGCCGTTCGCCAATAGCAGTTCCACCATTTCCGTCCGCCCTCTACCGGCCGCCAACCCCAAAGCGGCACTATCGCCAGCGTTGATATCCATTCCCGCATCCAGAAATAATCGCACCGCCGCCATATCGCCGGCTCCAGCCGAGGTCGCGAATTGCTGTGCCGTGTATTCAACACCCATTTGCTGCAAATCTTTCCGGGCTTGTACCACGTCAACGGCGCATGCAGAACCCACTTGAAGAACACTCAGCATCACGACGATACGTAAGGCATCACACCGAACAATTTTGGATAATATTTCGTTCATCGACAAGCTCCTGAGGCCGCAAACTCATATGAATTAAACGCGAACGAGGCTCAAAGACATGGCCTTTTTGCAGAGTTTGACAGCACTCGCTCAGACGTCCTCGCCTTGTTGCCATTAAATTTCGACGACCCGACCTTCCGCCGCCGATTGCAATGCGGCCACTATCGTTCTGCAATTGTCGCGGGCATCGGCTAGGGACAACTGCGGCCCCTTACCGCTCAGCACGCAATTGCTGAAATGCTCAATCTCCAGGCGGAAGTGATTGGAAGCCGGCAAACGCTCTTCGGACTGGCGACCGTCCTCGGTCCACCAAGAAATCACTGGCACATCACCGGGCAATTGCCAAACCACATGACATTTGATACCCCCTTGGGTACCGATGATTTCGTATTCGCAGCGCCGAGCCCGTTCAAAGCTGAAATCGAAATGCGCAAATTTGCCTTCGCCAAAATCCAGCACGCCGCTAGTGGCGATGTCGGCGCCGCTTTCCACGTATTTAGACAACGCCGTTACCCGGCAAGGGGATTGCTGAAAAAACATGCGTAGCGAATGAATTGCATAGCAGCCGATATCCCACATCGCGCCACCGCCGTGCGAAACATCGTCGGCTAAACGATACATCCGGGCCGGGCGCATCATGAACGAATAGCTGGCACGTACTGATCGAATTTCACCTATCAGTCCGGAACCGATCAACTCCAATACTCGGGCATGTTGCGGATGGAATCGATACATAAAGCCTTCCATCACGGTCACCCCGTAACGGCGAGCAGCGGTTTCAATTGCATCGATATCGGCAACTGTCAGCGCCATCGGTTTTTCGCACAGCACATGCTTGCGATGCTCGATGGCACGTAAAGTCCATTCAGCGTGTTCATGATTGGCCATTGGCAAATAAATGGCTTGTACGTCATCGTCGTTGAGCAGAGAATCTAAATTGTCGTAACTCTGTATCTCAGGGTGGCAGGGGGCATACTTAGCCAACGTTTGCGCCGCAGCCCCGGGACGGCGGCTGGCGATACCAATCAGTTCGGCATTGGATGCTTCGACTATTGCCGGCAATAAGCGTTCGTTGATGCGGGCCGCGCCGAGAATGCCCCAACGCAGTTTGGCTTGGTCTTGGTTATTCATGACAGTACCTTAGGCTGATGAGCTGAAAGCTATCAGATTAGCAGCATGTCCACGCGCCGCAAGCAACTTATTCCAAATAAGTTGCTTGAAAGCTAACAACCTTTGATTATCGGAAAGATTAGGAACCAGAGCATCTGGTATCTGCGCGAGATAAAACCGCCGCGCATAAAAAAGGCCCAAGCAACATCTGTTGCATAGGCCTTGCTGATCTATCGACTTTGCGTCGAGATCAAGCCATTGCGCGCAATCTGTCGTTAAGTCTGCTTTTGCTGCGAGCGGCTTTATTTTTGTGGATCAGGCCTTTGTTAACAGCCGAATCAATTACAGGAACAGCGGTTTTAAACGCGGCTTGAGCTTGCTCTTTATCGCCTGCTCTAACAGCGGCGATCACTTTTTTAACGAAAGTGCGTAAGTTGCTGCGCTGTCCGGCATTGCGAATACGGCTTTTCTCAGCCTGACGCGCTCTTTTTCTAGCTTGTGGTGAATTAGCCATAGTCTATCAGTTCTTTTGAGTTAATCTGGAACCGCGTATTATCATTTTGGATGCTATGATTGTCAAATTTTTAGTGTTCCCAAACTCAATCTGAGGCCTGCAGTGAGCAAGCAGCTGTTTAAATCCACCGCAATCGTTAGCAGTATGACCATGATTTCGCGGATCATGGGTTTTGTAAGAGACATGCTATTTGCCAACATTTTTGGCGTTAACGCGGCAACCGATGCGTTTTTCGTGGCCTTCAGGATTCCGAACTTTCTACGCCGCTTATTCACGGAAGGCGCGTTCGCGCAGGCATTTGTGCCGGCACTGACCGATTATAACGAAAAAGGTAGCCGCGAGGCATTCCAGCTGTTTATCGACCGCACCGCCGGCACCTTGGCTGTCTTGTTGATGTTATTCACAGTGGCAGGCGTCATTGCAGCGCCGTTGCTGATCCTGCTTTTTGCACCCGGCTTTCTGTGGGAAGGCGGCCAGTACGAACTGGCTGTGCAGATGCTGCGCATCACCTTCCCGTATCTGTTCTTCGTTACGTTGGTTGCCTTCGCCGGTGCGATTTTGAACGCACGCGGCAAATTCGCCATTCCGGCACTGACTCCAGTATTTCTGAATATTTGCATGATAGGCGCTGCAATCTGGATTTCGCCGTTAATGGCCGAACCGATTATGGCTTTAGCGTGGGGCGTATTTGGCGCCGGCGTAGTGCAACTGTTATTTCAAATCCCTGCACTGATAAGGCTCGGCTTGCTGCCCAGGCCGCGCTGGGGCTACCAAGACCCAGCGGTGCAACGTATGCTCAAGCAGATGCTCCCCGCCATTTTTGGGGTCTCCGTGGTGCAAGTCAATTTGCTGTTCGGCACTCTGGTAGCCTCATTTTTAACTTCGGGCAGCGTTTCTTGGCTTTACTACTCCGATAGACTGGTGGAGTTTCCGCTCGGAATTTTGGGTGTGGCGCTGGCGACAGTCATTTTGCCGAGATTGTCCGAGAACCATGCCGCTGAAGATGCCCTGGCCTTTTCCAAAGCGTTGGACTGGGGCTTGAAACTGGTGTTACTGATCGGCCTGCCTGCTACCCTGGGTTTAACACTGCTGGCTGAGCCCTTGTTATCAACGCTGTTTCAATATAATGAATTCGGCAGCGACGATGTGCGGATGGCAGGCAAGAGCCTGATGGCTTATGCGCTAGGCTTACTGGCCTTTATGTTGATCAAGATATTGGTTCCAGGCTTCACTTCCCGCCAGGATACACAAACGCCAATGCGTTTTGGTATGCATTCCATCGTCGCGAATATCATATTGAGTGTGCTGCTGGCATTTCCCTTCGCTCATCTTGGCATCGCCCTGGCAACTACCTTGTCTGCATACCTAAACGCGCTCCTTCTTTTGTTGACGTTGTTAAAAACCCGAATTTACCAGCCTTGCGAGCAATGGCTAATATTCATAATGCGGGTTGTGGTGGCCAACGCAGTGATGTCGGCGTTTTTATATTATTTTGTCGACGTGACGCTTTGGCTCGATTGGAGCGCGTCGCAACGAGGCCTGCACCTGGGGATAACAATCGGCTCGGCAATCTTGATTTATAGTTCGGCGCTGATACTGTTAGGTATCCGCCCCCGGCATATCGGCTTGCAAAAATCCGTAACGACTTGAGATTCTCTGCGACGCCACCATTGTCATGTAGAATGCATCGCGAAAAGCGGTTTCCGTAACAATTCAACAGACTAATCAGTAAGCTATGAAAACAAAAACAATCGGTTTTATTGGTGGCGGTAATATGGCGACCAGTCTAATCAGCGGCTTGATTGCCAGCGGCCATTCACCGCAGCAGATCTGGGTGTCGGATACCGCGCCCGCCACGTTGCAGGCTCACACCGATCAACTTCATGTCAATACTACCGCCAACAACGAGACAGTCATTAACGAAGTCGAAGTCGTGGTGCTGGCAGTTAAACCGCAAATATTGCGCGATGTTGCTTTGCAAATCGCTCCCAGCCTGAAACAAAAGAATGTGCTGGTCGTATCGATTGCCGCCGGCATTTCCCAACAAAGCCTGTCTAAGTGGCTAGGTAGCGAGGCCGCTATCGTGCGCTGCATGCCAAACACACCGGCACTGGTGCAAACCGGTGCAACCGCATTGCACGCCAACGCCAATGTTGATGACGAACAAAAAGATCTGGCCGAAAATATTTTACGCGCTGTCGGTTTGGCCCTGTGGGTCAACGACGAAAACCAACTTGACGCGGTAACCGCCGTCTCCGGCAGCGGACCAGCCTATTTCTTCCTGCTGATGGAAGCGATGGAAAAAGCCGCCCTGGAATTGGGCCTGGACGAACGTTCCGCCAGACTGCTGATACAACAAACCGCGCTGGGCGCCGCCAAAATTGCTTTGGAATCGGCCGAATCGCCCGCACAATTGCGCGCCAGAGTTACCTCGCCGGGCGGCACCACTCAGCAAGCCATAGAGACATTTATGCAAAACGGTTTTGTCGAACTGGTTGCCAAAGCCTTGCATGCCGCCAATGACCGTTCCATTGAAATGTCAAAACAACTAGGAGCCGACTAATGGGCAGCAATTACATGACCGACCCGATAGTGTTCCTGATAGACACCCTGTTTTCTTTATACATTTTAGCGGTGGCATTGCGCTTCTTATTGCAGTGGACCCAGGCCGATTTTTACAACCCGGTATCGCAATTTCTGGTGAAAATCACCCATCCGCCGCTAAGGATCATGCGCCGTTTCATCCCGTCTATCGGCCGCATCGATAGCTCTTCTCTGGTATTGGCCTTGTTGCTGCAAATAGTAGCCAACTTCTCGATACTGGCTATTAAAGGCTTGTCCGTGAGTTTTGTGGCATTGACGTTATTGTCGTTTACCGACTTGCTGAAAATGCTGATCGATATTTTCGTTTACGCCATTTTTGCCGGCGCCATCCTCAGTTGGTTCGCCCCCGGCAGCTACGGCTCAGCCTCATCGATTTTGTACAGTTTGACTGATCCGCTGCTGAACGTGTGTCGCAAGGTTTTACCCGACCTGGGCGGGATAGATTTATCGCCGCTGGTGGCGCTGGTATTGTTGCAACTGGCAAAAATGATGATTTTGCCGCCCTTGCATCAATTGGTCAGCCTACTGGGCTAGGCCTCTAGCCAGTATTGCCATGCGACATGCCCCCTTCAAACGAACCTCATTTGTCGCTCTAGCTTTGCTATGTGCATTGGGTCAGCCGGCATATGCCAAAAAAATGTATCGTTGGGTGGATGAAAACGGTAACGTCTATTTCTCCGACCAAGTACCGCCGGATCAGGTAAAGCACAAACGGGAAACATTAAGCGAGAAAGCCCGCGTGCTCGATGTGCTTGAAAAAGCCAAAACCGCCGAACAAATAGCCCAGCAAAAGCGGCTGGATGCGCTACGCAAGGAACAGGAAAAGATCATTGCCAGGCAAAACGCCAACGACAAAGTCCTGCTGAGCACTTTTCGTAACATTGATGATATGAATAAAGCCTTGAGCAATAAAATGGCATCCTTCGATGCCGGGCAAAAAGTGATTGAAGGCAATATCGAACGCATTCAACTGCAATTGCAGCAGCAACAGCAACAAGCCGCCAATCTTGAGCGCGGCGGCAGCAAGATACCGCCGAAATTACTGGCGGATATTGCCGCCAGCAAACAACAGATAGAAGCGGGCAAACAAGAGCTTTTGCGTCACCAACAAGACAGACAAAACAGCGAAAAAGAATTCAAAGCCGACATAGCCCGCTTTCAATTCCTCACCCAAGCCAACAACAACGACGGAAAACCGGTCAACGGCGATAGTTTAGCGGCCAGTAACGCTAGCAACGAGTTAGGCCTGTTTGTTTGCCAGGACGCCGGGCAATGCGAAAAAGCCTGGAAAGTCGCCGGCGAGTTTGTCGCGACTCACTCCACCACCGGCCAAGACGTGGAAAGCGAGAAACTGATCATGCGCGCAGCCCCGCAGAAAGACGACGATTTAAGCTTGTCGGTATCACTGCTGGAGCGCAACAATACTTTGCAGATATTTCTGGACATCCGCTGCCGCCAATCCAGTATCGGCAACGAATTATGCTCAGGCGCCAAGGCTCAGAGCATTCGCCAAGCCTTTGCGCCTTTTATTCAATCCAGCTTAGCGGCGCAACAATAAGGTACCGACACCCTGATCGGTGAACAGCTCCAGCAACACCGCGTGCTCGACCCGCCCGTCGATGATATGCACACTGGTCACACCGCCCTTCAACGCATCAGTGCCGCAGCGGGTTTTCGGAATCATCCCCCCGGAAATCGTGCCATCGGCAATCAGATTATCAATATCAGTCAAGGTCAGGCCGGTCAGCAAATTGCCCTGTCTGTCCATAATGCCGGGGATGTTGGTCAATAGCATCAGCTTTTCGGCTTTTAACACTTCGGCTACTTTGCCAGCCACCAAATCCGCATTGATATTATAGGAATGTCCGTCCTTACCCACGCCAATCGGCGCGATCACCGGAATAAAATCACTGTTACCCAACATTTCCACCACCGCCGGATCGATACTGCTGACTTCGCCGACATGGCCCAGATCAATGATCTCCGGTGCGTCGTCCAGCGTCGCGCCGGCCTTGGTCATGTTGATTTTGCGGGCGTGGATGAAATTGCCGTCCTTACCGGTCAGACCTACCGCCTTGCCGCCCTGCATATTGATCATATTCACGATCTCTTTATTCACCAAGCCGCCCAGCACCATTTCCACCACATCCATGGTTTCGCTGTCGGTCACGCGCATACCGTCGATAAACTCGGAGGTTTTACCCAGGCGTTTTAACAAGTCGCCGATTTGCGGCCCGCCGCCATGCACGACGATAGGATTAATACCTACCAGCTTCATCAACACGATGTCGCGGGCGAAGCTGTGTTTCAACGCATCATCGACCATCGCGTTGCCGCCGAATTTAATGACAACGGTTTTGCCCTTGAATTTTTGAATATACGGCAAGGCTTCGATAAGAACGTGGGCAATCTGGTGCGCGGTTTTTTCTTTCATAATCACTAACAATTAAAAAGGTAGTTTGATATCGGGTTTGATTTGCAGCATCAGCTGCCTGAATTGAGCTTGAATACGTTGCATCGCATCCTGGCTATCCGCTTCAAAACGCAGAGTTAGAACCGGTGTGGTATTAGAGGCTCTGACCAGGCCCCAGCCGTCAGCAAATTCGACGCGCATGCCGTCGATATTGATGATCTTGCCGTCTTTAAACTTGGCCTGGCTGAATAGCTGTTCCACGAAGCGGACGCCTTCGCCTTCAGCCAGAGGCACATGCAGCTCCGGTGTATTGATACTATCCGGCAGTTCGGCAAATACGTCGCTACTGCTACGCATATCAGCAGACAGAATTTCAATCAGCCGCGCCGCCGCATATAAGGCGTCGTCGAAACCAAACCAACGGTCGTTAAAGAAAATATGTCCACTCATCTCACCGGCCAGCGCCGCCGTGGTTTCCTTGAGTTTGGCTTTCATCAGCGAATGGCCACTTTTCCACATCAACGGCCGACCGCCGCGTTTGACGATTTGATCGTGCAAATGCCGGGAGCATTTCACGTCGTAAATAATTTCCGCACCCGGTTTATTGGCCAAGACATCGCGGGCATACAGCATCATTTGCCGATCCGGCCAAATAATTTTGCCGCCGGAATCGACCACGCCAATTCGGTCGCCGTCGCCGTCGAACGCTACGCCTATATCGGCCTCGTAATGCTTCACAGCCTTAATCAGATCGCCCAGATTTTCCGGCTTGCTGGGATCGGGATGATGATTGGGAAAATTGCCGTCAATCTCGCAATACAACTCGATCACTTCGCAACCCATCGTGCGCAACAGAATCGGTGCCAGTTGTCCGGCCGCACCGTTGCCGCAATCGACAGCCACTTTCATCGGTCTAACCAAATGCACATCGTCAGAAATCATGCCGATATATTCGTTGCTGAATAGACTATTCAGCTCGATGGAACCCGGCGTGCCTTCGCTGAAATCACCGGCCTCAATGCGTTTTTTTAATTGTTGAATCTTGTCGCCGGATAAAGTTTCACCGTTCAAAACCAGTTTCAGGCCGTTATAGTCAGCCGGATTGTGGCTACCGGTGATCATCACACCGCTACGGCCTTCGCTGTGCTGGGTGACAAAATACAGCAGCGGCGTCGGTACCAAGCCAATGTTTAATACATCGCAACCTGCTTCGGTAATGCCTTTTGCCAACGCATCCGCCAAGCCGGGGCTGGATAGCCGGCCGTCCCTGCCCATCACAATAGTCTTGATATTTAGCTGCCTGGCTTCGCTGCCCAAAGCCCGGCCGATCTTGTGCACCGTTTCCGGCGTCAAGCCGCGCCCGACAATGCCGCGAATATCATAAGTACGGAAAATATCGGCAAAAGACTCGCCTGCCGTCGGCGCAACGTTTGGCATCGCCACGGGTGCCGATTTCTCGGCGGGAGCAACCGCACTCAGCGGCGCCTGCTCGGCCACGCTGATAGGCGCCGTGCCCAAGCTGACCGGCACACTGGCATAGTGTTCGGCGGTTTTAGGCGACTCTTCGATAAAATCAATATCGAACGACTCGTCGAAAAAATCGTACTCGCCCAATTCGTCAGGGACTTTACTCGGGCTTTTTTCTTGCTCCAGGATGCGTTTAAACTGCGCCAAAGTCGAAATAATCGGCCGCATTTCATCGAGTTGCACCGGATAGTGGCCAACTTGCTTGCCGGTCATCATGTCCTTGGCGGCCTTTAAAATACTGCTTTGGTCATGATGCAGATAATCGGCCAATTTACGATAACCGATAAAAAACGCCAAACAACCCAACAAAGCGGGGATCAAGATAATGCAGGAAAATAAAATGATGTCGTCGGTACTGGTGCCGCCACCTATGGAAAGCTCCAACGACCAGCGGCTGTTAGTCAGCGGCATCACTTGCGGCTCCTCCGCCTTCAATTCCTGCATGCCGACACTAGCCAATACCGCCTGCTCTTGCTTGATCTCCACATAACCGTTGCCGACAGTAGTCTTGCTAATCAGCTGTTGCAATAAATCCGGCTTTAAACTAACCAAAATCACGCCGATTACCTGCTGGTTTTGACTGACCGCAGCCGTCATTGCCAAATGCCGATGCTCGCCCTCGCCTTGCACGAAGGGCTTTTGCTTGGCGGTCAGCGTGGCGCGCACCATTTCCAAATCGGCAAAGCCCATATTCGGCACTTGGCTAAGATCCGGCTCGCTGACCGTCGCCGGCAACAAGCGCACACGCAGCGCTTGTGGAATCGTATTCTGTAGCCTGGCAGCGACATTATCCAAGGTCGCTGGATTATGGCTATCGCTGGCAAGTGCCGCCACCACATCCGGCGCCTGCGCCAGACCGTCGATGACCCGCTGCAAGGTCTCAATCTGGCTGACAATGCTGACTGTCATGCCGCTGGCGATTGCAGTGGTACTGGTTTGCTGGGTTTCCCTGACCTGGGCCGCGGAAAACCAATAGGCGCCGCCACCGGCCAATAACACCATCAGCGCCGCGATGCCCGCTACTATGCTAAATATGCGTCCCATCCGTCGCGACTCCGCTTAGTGCCGGCCGCTGTGTCCAAAACCGCCGCTGCCGCGATGGCTTTCGTCGAAATCGGCGACGCACTCAAACTCGGCCTGCACCACCGGCACAAACACCATTTGCGCGATGCGTTCACCTATCTCGACGGTAAATGCGCTATTGCCACGATTCCAGCAGGAGATAAACACCTGCCCCTGGTAATCAGAATCGATCAAACCCACCAAATTACCCAGCACGATGCCGTGCTTGTGCCCCAGGCCCGAGCGCGGCAGCAATACCGCCGCAAAATGCGGATCGTCGATATGAATGGCTAGGCCGGTAGGTATCAGGGCCGTTTCGCCCGGCTGCAAGGTCAAGGCCTGATCCAGACAGGCGCGCAAATCCAGCCCCGCAGAGCCTTGGGTAGCGTAGGCGGGCAAAGCAATCTCCCGGCCCAGACGCGGATCAAGAATTTTTAACTGGATTTTTTTCATGCAATTTCTCGGCTATCAGTTTAAGCAGCTGTGCGGCTAAGGTATGTTTATCGGTCATCGGCAGGATTTGTTGACCACCCGACCAAAATACATGCAAGGCGTTGCGATCACTCTCGAAACCACCTTCGGTTTGTCCGACCCAATTCGCGGCGATCAGGTCCAGGTGTTTGCTTTGCAGCTTGTGTTTGGCGTAATTTTCCAGATCGTCGGTTTCCGCGGCAAATCCCACAACCAAAGGTTTTGGTTGTAATTCAGCCACCGCGGCAATGATGTCCGGATTTTTTACCAAGGCTATATTGCTGGTGTCGCCAGCCTTTTTTATCTTGCTGTCAGCCAGCTGTTGCGGCCGGTAATCCGCTACCGCCGCCGCACCAATGTAAATATCTGCAATCCGGCTATGCATCATCACTGCATCATACATTTGCAAGGCGGTTTCCACTGGAATAAGTTTGGCGCCGGCCGGCACGGCTAAGCTGACCGGGCCACTGACCAGTGTCACGTTGGCACCGGCTGAGAGGGCGGCGACGGCCAAGGCATAACCCATTTTGCCCGAACTGCGGTTAGTGATGTACCGCACCGGATCAAGCGGCTCTCGCGTCGGTCCGGCACTGATGACTATGTTAATGCCCGACAGAAAACCGGGCTGCTCAGGCGCCAGCAGTTGCCGACAAATCTCGGCCGGCTCGACCATGCGTCCCAAGCCTTGCTCGCCGCAGGCCTGCTCGCCAGCCGCCGGGCCGATGTATTGCACACCATGGCTTTGCAGCCTGGCAACATTCTCTTGGGTTACCGGTTTCCCCCACATTGCCTGGTTCATCGCCGGCGCGACCCATACTGGGCACTCGGCCGCAAGATACAAGGTAGATAGCAAATCATCCGCCAAACCATGCGCCATTTTCGCCAAGGTATCGGCGGTCGCCGGCGCAATCAGCAATAGGTCTGCCCAGCGTGCCAAATGGATATGGCTCATGGCCTGTTCCTGCTCGACATCCAGCAAATCGCTATGCACGGCATGGCCGCTCAAGGCCTGAAAGGTCAACGGCGTAACAAACTGGCGGGCGGCTGCGGTCATCACTACGCGAACTTCATGGCCTTGCTTCCGCAACAAGCGCACCAGTTCTGCCGCTTTATAAGCCGCGATACCGCCGCAAACCCCCAACAAAATTCGCTTGTTAATGTCCATACCCCCAGAAGATCAGTTCTTGGAATTATGGCAAACTCGACCTTTGATGTATAGGAACAGCTCATTTTGCAATCAGTCCGCACCGCCACCGCTTAAATCTTAGATTTTACAGTTGCCTTGCTGAAAACCGGCCTACTGTATTGAACCTTTTTGCCGCCACCTGGAATACACCGCGAAATAAGTTTCGCCGATTAACCAGGCAAACAGCACGATCTAATGAGATTGGTGCGGCTTATTCATTAAAACCCTGAGCCTTATCCATACACAGAATAAAAAGGTAAAACCATGAAAATTACGCGCACTTCCCTGATCGCCCTCAGTTTAAGCGGGGCGCTTGTGCTACCTACCGCGCAAGCTGCCAATATTTCCTTAAGCAATAACACCTGGACGGCAAGCGGCGCAGCTGGGCTGATTTACGGGGACAATACGGTCAATAACTCACCGACTGGAAACGCTCAGTTCGGTTACCTGTCGACATCCGGCGGTGTTTATGGTGTTTCGTCTTTGGTTCTGAGGGATGAAGGACGCGGCACCGAGAACCAAACCAATGGCTCGAAAATTCAATCGAATGCTTTCAGTGCCAATGCGAATGACACGCTGACTTTGCAATTCAATTACATTTCAACCGATGGCCGTGGTTATGACGACTACGCCTGGGCACGCTTGGTCAATGCGGCTACCCACAATACTGCCGCCTGGTTGTTTACAGCCCGCAGCACCAATTCCGCTAACGGTAATGTCGTGCCCGGTAACGTGTTGGATCGTCAGGTAGATAACAACTTACCGGACGAGCTCGATGCGGTATTGAATGACGGTAACACCATTGGCTTTGCTGCGGCTGGCACAAGCTGGATACCGTTGGGTGGTTCAAGCGGCATTTGCTGGGATAACGCCAACACCTGTGGCCCGACCGGCTGGATTAAGTCCGCTTACTCGTTCACCGCAACCGGATCGTATTTTCTTGAGTTTGGGGTGACCAACTGGGGCGACGAAGCGTTTGATACCGCCCTTGCTTTTGATTTTGGCGGACTACAGCAAGTGAATTTCAGCGGTGTCGCAATAGTGCCGCCACCCGCGACGGTGCCTCTACCTGGCGGCTTCCTGCTGATGTCTTTGGGTATGGGCTTAGTCAGCGCAATTTCTCGTAGGAGCAAATTTGCCGGCCAATCCTGAAAACTCTGCGGCAAGTCATCTTGATAAGAAATCAGGGGATGATTTTGTCTGTTCTGTACTAATGAAAACCACGAGCCAAACCAGGCCCCGCGCCGGCAGATCCGCCACAACCACATCAAAAACAACAGTTTAAATCGCCGTAAAATCAACCCTATGATATATTCGCGCCAGACTCACCTGCCCATATGGGCAATATAGCCTCAGCAAAACAGGCGGTATAGTGCGGCCAACCTTGAAGCAGTTCCGGTAAAGCTAACACCCTCAGCAGCCCCGGAACTATTTCAAGGTTTGCCAACATCCTGCGGGATGCAATGAAGCGCAATTGCACGGAAACTCGGCCATATGGGCGATCAAGCACTTGCAATGTATACGGTAGCTGGAAGCTTGGAGGATTGACGCTTCAATCCTTTTCCGGCCGGGTTTAGAAGAGCCTAGTCTCAGCAATACAGAACGAGAATTTTATGAACTTGAAACGCCAATCGCTACTTGCCCTGTGCTTGAGCCTCACCACCCAAATCGCTAATGCTCAGGACGTAGCGCCGGTTAATCTGGAACAAATCCGCAAGACCGCTGCCGATTTCGAACACGGCCGCACTGTCAAACAAGATTACCATCAAGCTTTTGATATGTACTGCAAGGCCGCGCTGCAAGGCGATGCCGAATCGGCTTACAGCATCGGCTTTATGTATTTCAACGGCCGCGGCGTGGCTCGTAGCATTCCGCTGGCCAGTCACTGGTTTAAACAAGCGGCGGAACACGGCGATAGTCACGCCAAGCAAATGCTGACCCGTTTCGGCGATGTAACACCCAGTGACGACCCAGCCTGCCAACCACCGACTCCGGAACCCGAAGTGAAGCTGGTCGCTGATCCCAATCCTAACCGCGAATTGGTCGAAGCCTGGGTTAAAGAGATTGCACCGATATACAGCATCGATCCGCAACTGATCATGGCGGTGATTCAGGCCGAATCGGCTTTCAACCCCAGCGCGCTGTCCGGTAAAAATGCCCAAGGCCTGATGCAACTCATTCCGGAAACCGCCGAGCGCTTTGGGGTAAAAGACAGCTGGAATCCCATTCAAAATATCAAAGGCGGCACCGCTTATCTACACTGGCTGCTAAGACATTTCGAAGGTAAAGTCGATTTGGTGCTGGCCGCTTATAACGCCGGCGAAGGTGCAGTAGAACGCTATCAGGGCATCCCGCCTTATCAGGAAACTCGCAATTACGTTAAGCAAATTCTCGCAGCCTATCAGAAGCCAACCCATCCGGTACCGCCGCAAGAATTGCAAAAAAACTTGGTTATCGAACAAAAAACCTAAGTTACCGCCCCCCCTCTCCAGCTATCCAAACCTGGGAATACGGTATTTCGTAATATTGACGAAATACCGTCTGCACTTAGCATCCATATCCCGCATTATCCAGCCCCTCTTCCATTTTTTCATTCCTGCCAAACTCCTTCAACAACAGGCAGTTACCCAACAACAGCTTTAAAGACCGCACGTCTGGCACAAGAATTGATCCAGTTGAGCCAACAAACCTCGGTTAACGAGATTTCCGGCCACTCAATTCAAATGGGTTATTGTCATGAACGTTGATAATTCGATCTTCTCTAGCGCAGTGTTGACTGCCATCGATTCAGCCACTGACTTAATGGAGGCGCTGTGATGGATAACCGAATCAAAGTCCAGCAACATAAATACACTGTTGTTTCACCCATCGTCGCCCAGCGCTGGCTTAGCCAAACACCGGCATGCGAAACCGACAGCGAATGCTGTCAATTGAATCAATCCCGAGCCGAGCTTGCGGCATTGGAACGCGCCCTGGCGATTAGTCAGCAACAGCTGGCCGACGCCCGCCGACAAATCGAGTCGCTGAACGCCACTCGCAAAACCTTGGAACAGCAACTACTGGAAAGTAACGAGAATTACAGGCAAGCGCTGCATTGCGCACATCATGACGAGTTAACCGGCTTACCTAATCGAGTTTTATTGCTGGATAGACTGCAACAGGCCATGGCCCAAGCGGATCGCCAGCAACGGCCGGTCGCCCTATTGTTTATCGATCTGGACGAATTCAAAAACATCAACGACGAACTCGGCCACGCGGCCGGCGACCAATTACTGAAAGAAGTGGCGGAACGCTTGTCGGCTTGTCTGCGCTGCGGCGACACCGCTTGCCGTTACGGCGGCGACGAGTTCTTGGTGTTGTTGGGTGAAGTCGATGCTGATCGCAGCGTGGCGGCGGTGATAGAAAAAATTCAGTCCCAGCTGGCCGAAACTTGCAGCATTAAGGGCAAGCCGGTTGCGATCAGTGCCAGCATAGGCGCGGCCATCTATCACCACGACGGCCAAAGTAGCCTTGACTTGCTGAACCGGGCCGATAGCGCGATGTACCGCGCGAAAAAACTGAAATTATCCCAAACGATCAACTAACCACAGAGCAACAGATTAGCGACGGCTGCTATGCGAGGTTTTATAGCGGCCGACACTATCTAAAATTTCCTGCCGCGCATCTTCAAGGCCACCCCAACCTTCCACACAGACCCATTTGCCTTCCTCCAGGTCTTTGTAATGTTGGAAAAAATGGGTGATCTTGGCCAACTTGTCTGGTTGCAAATCCTTGTAATCGTTGACGTGATTGTAAAACGGCGTCAAGCGCGGCACAGGTACCGCCAACAGCTTGGGATCAGGGCCGGCTTCGTCTATCATTTTCAACACACCTACCGGCCGGCAATTGATCACGCAGCCACTCAGCAACGGTGCCGGCGTGATGATCATTACGTCCACCGGATCGCCGTCTTCGGACAAAGTTTGCGGGATGTACCCGTAATTGCAGGGATATTGCATGGCGGTGCCCATGAAGCGGTCCACTGTCAGAGCGCCGGTATGTTTATCCACCTCGTATTTGACCGGATCGCTGAATGCGGGAATCTCGACCACCACATTTATTTCAAACGGAATGTTGCCACCCGCAGCAACTTGCATGAATGACATCGAATCCTCTTTGAGTACGCTGGAAACGCTGTCATTATAGCCGCCGTTATTCAGCTATCGGGATTAAATCAAGTGTTAGGCAGTCTGCAGAAAATGACCAGCGCGTTGGCCGCGCCAGTGCAATACCGCTTGCCGGTCGGCGAGCAGGCAATCGAATTGAACCCGCTGTTGGGCAAAAAACTCACGCTACGTTACACCGGCCAAATCTTTTGCGTGCATTGCGCAAAAAAAACCAATAAAAGCTTCAATCAAGGCTACTGCTACCCCTGTTTCATCAAGCTGGCGCAATGCGATATGTGCATCATGAAACCGGAAACCTGCCACTACGCCGCCGGCACCTGCCGCGAACCGAGCTGGGGCGAGGAGTTTTGCTTTCAACCGCATATTGTCTATCTAGCCAACTCTTCCGGCATCAAAGTGGGCATCACCCGCCAATCGCAAACCCCAACCCGCTGGATCGATCAAGGCGCGGTGCAAGCCTTACCCATTTTTAAGGTCGTTTCTCGCCATCTGTCGGGTTTGATCGAAGTCACCCTGGCGCAACACGTCAGCGACAAAACCAGCTGGCAGCAAATGTTGAAAAACAACACCGCTCCCTTGGATTTGCCGGCCATCCGCGACGGCTTGCTCACCGAATGCGCCGAACAATTACAAAACATCGCCGTGCAATTTCCCGACAGTCCGCCGCAGCTGCTCAGCGATGCCCAACCGCTAACGCTCGACTATCCGGTGTTGCAATACCCCAGCAAGGTAAAATCGTTTAATTTCGATAAAGAGCCATTAGTGTCCGGCGTTTTAGAAGGCATCAAAGGCCAGTATTTGATCTTCGACAACGGCGTGATCAATATCCGCAAATATTCGGGGTACGAAGTGGAGGTGCTGGTTTGATCGCAATAATCTGGCTGCTGCCAATCTCGCACATTCTTCTGATGGCACGATAATGCGTAGGATGGGTAGAGCAACGCGAAACCCATCAAAGAAGATCAAGATTAGTTTCATGCTTGTAATGGCATGACTTGAATTTGGATTGATTAATCTGATGGGTTTCGGCTATCGCCTCTACCCATCCTACGACCCTAATTGCACATCAGATGTAGGGTACGCACCGCGTACCATTAAAGCCTTCATGGTAGCAAAAGCCAGAAGGTACGCGGTGCGTACCCTACCGGGCTTACCGATCATCGGCCGTGCTCACCAGGAAGTACGATCGCTTTGGACCCGTGAAGCACAGATCGGTCACCGCCTTCATATCGAGAAGTGAACGGGCCGATCTTGCCTTCTAAATAGTGGAACCACTTTCTTCCGAGGGCATCAATGAACTCCACCAATTTATCGGAGGCCCGGTCGCTGTAGGACGGATTCCAAATCAATTTGGGCTCGTCGGAGTTCGAAACCTCGACGTGACGGTTGATGGTGATGTACAGAAAACAATCGATGGAAGAGTAAGAATGAACCAATGCATCGCACGCCAGCGCGTGGACAATGTCGGGAGCCACACTCGTGAACCCATCGTTGACGAATATCAACACACCATGGGGCTCCGAAAGGCTCAGTTTTTCCTTTGTCTCTCGAATCTGGCGATTTGCCTTCTTTAGTATGCGCAAGATGGCTGGTCTAGCGAGGCGCACAAACTCTTTGTGAAACCAGGAGGGGTATTTGCCGTCGCCTCCGAAGATCAGGGGACGCCACGTTGGATCTTCACTGGAGAGACGAGCAAGAAGTCCTTCGAATCCACGCTGAGCGGACTCCGAACGAAGAAACTCAGTTTCTACTTCCTTTAGTTCAAGGACCGATCCGATGTTCTCAAATAAGTAGTCTGCGTTGTCGAAGTCGGGTGATTTCGAGAGGCTGTCGGCAATTCTCCTCCCTCCGACACTCGAGACGAACTCATCCCACGTATCCTCAACCGGTAAAGGTAAATGCGGACCGACGTCCCAGAATCTAGGTCTCTCTGCCATCGCTAAGCTCGCCCTCCCAAAGCCGCCGAACAAGTTATTAAGTTGTTAACAGTATATCTACCTAAAAATGCTATTTGATACGCTAATTTATTGATTCGTACAGAACTTTTCCTTATGTATATCATCGCTGTCAGTTTGTGATGGCTGGTAATGATCCAACTGCCGCCATTGATCACGCTAGGCGATAGACAGCTTAGCATCGATAGCGCGCTCCGGACAATGCTGTGCTCAACGCCCGCGAAATTCGGCAATCGACCAAACAACCTCCGATTTTCGCTTTGCAACTGAGCCTTACAGCCTAATCCAGCCTACGCTCGATCACCTGCACCCGCTGCGTAATTCCGCACAACAAAGTATACGGAATGGTTTCCGCGTAACGGGCGATTTCTTCCACCGGCAAGCCGTCGCCCCACAAGGTTACCGGATCGCCGGGTTGCGCATCCGGCAGTTGGTTGAGATCAACGGTGATCATGTCCATGGATACCCGGCCAATTAACGGCACCCGTTGGCCGTTTACCAACACCGGCGCGCCGCTCTTGGTGTGGCGGTGGTAGCCGTCGCCGTAACCGATGGAAATTACGCCCAGTCGAGTTGCGGTTTTGCATTGCCAGGTACCGCTGTAACCGACCGTTTCGCCTGCGGAGACATCCTTGACCGCGATCAGCCGTGAATGCAAACTCATCACCGGCTTTAAACCAAAATCCGCACCGGTTTTACCGGCAAACGGCGAGCAGCCATAGAGCATCAATCCCGGTCTCACCCAATCGCTACTGCGGTCCTGAGCGGTGCCGAAACGGACATTCGGCCAGCCGATAATCCCTGCGGAATTGGCGATGCTGCACGCGCCGGGATAGTCTTTGACCGCGTCGTTGAACAAATCGATTTGCCGGCGGGTTTTATCGTCCAGCAAATCGTCGGCATTGGCAAAATGGGTGATCAGATTGATCGGTTGCTCGACCCGCGCGCAGCCCAACAGTTGCTGGTAAGCATCATTGAAATCGGCGCCTTTAAAGCCCAAGCGATTCATGCCGGTGTCCATTTTCAGCCAGACAGCAAGTTTGCCTTCGGCGTCGGCTTGCTGCTGCAGAATGGCAATTTGCTGCGGGGTATGGATCACCGCCGCCAATTGATACTTCAACAACTGCAACAACTCATCGACGCAGACAAAGCCCTGCAATACGGTGATGGCTTGTTTAAATCCAGCTTGCCGCAGCCTGACGCCCTCGTCCACCCGCGCGACCGCAAAACCATTCGCCGCTTCCAAAGCGGTGGCTACCCGCGTCATGCCGTGGCCGTAGCCGTTGGCTTTGATCACCGCCATGATTTTTTTGTCCGGCGCGTAACGCTTCACTTGGGCCAAGTTGTGCCGCACGGCTTCCAAATCCAGATGCACAAAAGCCGCAGGCGTCATTCGTAATCCTCGGGGCCGTTATAAACGCCGGCAAAGTTTTCGAAACGGGTGTATTGGCCCAGGAAAGTCAACCGCACCGTCCCCAAAGGTCCGTTCCGCTGCTTGCCGATAATCACTTCGGCGATGCCTTTGTCCGGGCTGTCTTCGTGGTAGACCTCATCGCGATAAACGAAGATGATCAAGTCGGCATCCTGCTCAATCGCCCCGGACTCGCGCAAGTCCGACATCACCGGCCGCTTGTTGGGGCGCTGCTCCAGATTCCGATTCAACTGCGACAGCGCGATCACCGGTACATTGAGCTCCTTGGCCAGCGCCTTCAAGCCCCTGGAAATATCGGAAATCTGCTGCACCCGGTTATCGCCGCTTGCAGGCGATTGCATCAACTGCAAATAGTCCAACACGATCAGGCCCAACTGACCGTGTTCGCGGGTCAAACGCCGGGCGCGCGAGCGGACTTCAGTCGGCGTCAAGGCCGGCGTGTCGTCGATGAACATCTTGGTTTCCGCGAGCAGATTGATCGCCGAAGTCAAACGCGGCCAATCGTCGTCGTCCAATTTGCCGGTACGGACTTTATGCTGGTCAATGCGGCCCAGCGACGACATCATCCGCATCGCCAAGGATTCGCCCGGCATCTCCATACTGAACACCGCAACCGGCATGCCGCTTTTCAGCGCCACGTTTTCAGCCATATTCATCGCAATCGTGGTTTTACCCATCGATGGCCGGCCAGCCACGATAATCAAATCGGCGGGCTGCAAACCGGAGGTTTTTTCGTCCAGATCGGTGAAGCCGGTGCTGGCGCCGGTGATGTCGCCATCGAGTTCGTAGAGAGTTTCGATTTTATCCACGGCCTTGGCCAGCAAGGATTTGATCGAGCTAAACCCGCCCTGCCCACGTTGGCGCTGCTCGGCGATTTCGAAGACCTTGCGTTCGGCATTTTCGAGCAAATCGGCAGTTTCCCGGCCCTCAGTGGTAAATGCCGAATCGGAAATCTCGGTACCGACATGAATCAATTGCCGCAAAACCGAACGATCCCGGACGATGTTGGCGTAGGCGACAATATTCGCGGCGCTGGGCGTATCGCGCGCCAGCGTACTTAAATAAGCCAAACCGCCCACATCCTGCAATTCGCCGGTCGTTTCCAGCACCTCGGACAAAGTCACCACGTCGAACGGGTCCTGCTTCTCCGCCAACTGGGCGATAGCACGGAAAATCAATCGATGATCGCGGCGATAAAAGTCGGTCTCGACCACCTTATCGGCAACCGAATCCCAGGTTTGGTTATCCAGCATTAAACCGCCCAGCACCGACTGCTCGGCCTGAATGGAATGCGGCGGCACTTTTAGGGATTCGACGGCTTGATCGGGGGTGAAATAGTAGTCTTCGGACATGGCGGAGAAGGGTTGTCAACAATAGCCGCGGATTATACCCGGCTATGCCCATAGCGGCAGCGCCGAGCGCTTTGACGAATGCCGGTAAATCAAACAAATCAACCCTAAATGTCATCAAGCCACAGAATTAACTCACTAGTTATCGATTGCCTAATTACCTTATATTTCGTACCATAAATTTTGGCGCCTCTCCTGGCTTTTATCGGCTTGTTGCCGGCCATGGCGCTTCGCTCCATCCTCTTTTCTTACAATAATTCTAACTATTCGCCTGCCCTACCCAGCTAACCGACACCATAAACGGGTTGCGGCATATTGTATTTCTTGACTCCCTAAAGGAGGATTCTATGAACGGAATTAAACGCAAAACCCTATCTGCCATCGCATGCCTGGTGGCTTTGCTCGGCTTGCTCAGCCCTGCAGCCCAAGCTGAAACCGGGAATGTGGTGTTATGGAACAAATTGGGCAGTGATGCTGAGATTGCGAATAGCGAAGTGGGGCCTGGAGGCCAAAAAACAGCTGGGCATTTCGCGCCAGGCCCTTTTGCTAATTTTGGTCAGTCTTTTGTGAATGACGTTGGGAACTCAAACGTGTTTGCCTTAACTTTTCCTGCCACATCCGTTGTGTCAAAAAGTAAGGGAACAATAGAATTCTGGGCAAAACTCAGTAATTTCCCAAGTAACTTTTTTGATGCAGTGACTATGATTTTTTACGTGCCTCCACCTAGTTTGCCGGTATTTCATTGGAGAATGGGGTTTGGGTCTAATAACGGCTGTGGTGGCTTCGGCTTTTACGGGACAGTAGGGGTCGCAACTAATAGCTTTTGTAGTGGGCTAGTGGATACTGCAACCCAATCCGGAACATTAGATAGCATTCTTGGTGACCGTTCAGCCTGGCACCATTATGCGATGGTATGGAATGAAACAGGTATTGCGCAATTTGGTGGACGTAAGCTTTATCTTTATCTTGATGGAAACCTTGTTACAACACAGCGCTACCATGATGCCTCACCATGGGGTGCCATACCTGATGGCTCACGCCTTGCTCTCGCCTACTTTTACAATATCTCAGGCGCTAGTGTTGCAATTGACAATTTAATTGTCTGGGACGATGTTAAAACGGACTTTTCTGACCGGTTTATAGAAAACCCAGTGGGTTGTGGAGTAGGTGATCTTCCTGAGTTGTTTGCATCTATCACCGCTAAATCGGGTACTCAAACTGAACGCCAATGGACTATCACCCTGTCAAACAAGAGCGGATGTATCGCCGAAAATACCCAGATCGACGGCTTAACCCTTACACAAACTTCCGGAGCCGCTTGTAACCCAGTCATTACAAGTCCCTTATCCTTTCCGTTAGGCGTCGGCAACATCCAGGCAGGGGCTAAAGTGAGCGGCACCACCACAATCAATTTTAGCGGTTGCCCAAATAGCGCCAGATTTAAAGCTGTCATCCCGTTTAGCAGCAATAACGGCGAAGTAACCGGATCGAAAACCTTAACCAATCAATTCCGCTAGACCTTAATAAGGAGATATTCTGATGATCAAACAACTTATCCTGTTAGCCAGTTTGCTGTGTATTCTTCCCTCTAGCCAAGCAGCGACCTCATTACAATTAGAGCCGACAAACGGCTTAATCGAAGGCGATGCGGGCGATACCGTGGGCTGGGGCTTCCTGCTCACCAACACGCAAAACTACCTCGTGGTGACCGGTGCGGAATTTCAGTCCTCTACCTCCCCAGGTATATTCACGGACTTTATCAGCGCACCCGAAAATTTCTTCGTTGTGGGACCGGGCTTTGGCGCCAGCACCGTCTGGGGGCAGACATTCGATGCCGCCAGCCAAACCGGCGTAGGTAGTTTTAAAATTGCTGACAACGCCGCGCAGGGCACCGTCTTTGGCCAAATTGTACTGACTTACGATTTATTCACCCGCAGCCCGTTTAATCCCTTGTTCGATCCTGACACCGACACGCTATCCAACGGCAATGTATTAACGGCAAATGCCTCGATCAATATCACGACCGTGCCGTTACCTGCAGCCGCATGGCTGTTTGGCGCGGCATTGGCGGGACTGGGATTTATCGGGCAACGCCGCATCTGAGAGGACTCAAAATAAACACCGCCTGCAAAATTGAGGCGGTGTTTTCGCAAAATATTCTCGGCCGCCTCTTTAAGCAAATGAGCGGGCAATTCGCGCTTTGTGATACCGCTTTCAGATCTGTGAGTTGTTCTTATTGCCCAACAGTCGACTCGGATGGGAGGTAATCCATACCGCACCTGAGCGATCCCGCTATCCAAGCACTCCGCCCAAACCGTCCGCCATGACAAAATTGTCATGGCACGAACGGACAATTAAACGACGTTACATACCCGGATAAACTGCTCACCAGATGATTTGCCGCACACATCCTGTTCTGCGTCCAATCACCTCCGATAAATTTCCATTCATTACTTCTGGGTACTTGCTATGAAAACGCTGTTTACTGCTTCCATCCTATTATCTTCGGCCCTATTCACTTCCTCCGCCTTTGCGTCGAATGGGTTTGAACACGAACATGAACACGACAATCAGTCAGAACACGGTAGCTGCGGCAACCAGGCATCTTGCGATTTGGAAAAACTGAGCCTGACGTTATCAGGCGGCAGCAACGGCACGCTAATTTCGAAAGCCGACAACATTAGCAGCAACGATAGCTACACCCTTAACTTCAACTATCAGCTGGACACCACCTTTATCAACAGCGCTCTGCTGAAAATATGGTTGCGTGACGACTCAACATCGGCCGACGACTCCATCATCTTAAATGGCCTGTTAAAAGACAAAAACGAATACGCTCGTATAACATCGATTAACGGCTCCAACGTTTCCACGAGCTGGACCGAAGTCGATGGCTACAAACAATATATCAGCTTGGATGTTAGCGATTTTCTTTCCAAAACCGGCTTCGCTTCATTGACGGCCGTATTGGGCGTGAAGGATTATGGTAGCAAAGATTATTTTTTCAAAGCGGCAGAGCTCTATGTTGAATATTGCCTGGACAACAATGGCGGAAGCGGTCCCATTACCGCGGTCCCGGTGCCGGCAGCAGCTTGGCTGATGGGTTCCGGCTTACTCGGTTTGATAGGTTTTAATACCAGAAAACAACGCCAAGCGTAATCAGCCATTTAGCTCGCTGTCGCTAAAAGCCGGAGGCCTAAAGATGCCTCCGGCTTTTGTGTTTTCGGCTTCGAGCGAATATTTTAAAAGGCCCAGGCCTGGATGTCGCGGACAAGCATAGCCCTTTGGCCGCCGGTTTAATCCATCGAGTAATTGCCTTGCGCCAATTCGTAATAAAAGTCCGCATTCTCGATCAACTTGGCAACCACCTCGCCATCCAAAACCCCTTCCGCCACGCGCTGCCTGAGGTGCTGGATAATGTCAGCCAGTAACATGCCCTCGCGATATGGGCGGGACTGGGCCAAAGCCTGAAAAATATCGGCCACACTGATAACCCTGCACTCCAACTCCAAAGACTTGCCGATGGTCTTGAACGGATATCCTTCGCCACGCAGATTTTCATGGTGCAAACCCGCCCATTGCGGAATTTTGGAGTCGGTAAACACCCGTTGCAAAATTCGGTAAGTATCGTAACTGTGACGCTGCATGCAGGCCCGCTCTTCGGCAGTTAAGCTGCCTGGTTTGTCTATGATGTCCTCGGAAACCCGCAATTTGCCGATGTCGTGCAATAAACCGGCAATTTCCACCTGTTCCAGATCGCAGCCGGTCACACCCAAATCCAATGCCAATTGTCTGGAGATCTGCGCAACCCGTTCAGAATGCTGCTCGGTGTACGGGCTTTTCGCATCCACCACTCGCGAAAACAGCCGCGCCATTTCCCGCAGCGAAGGATAAGTCAAGTCTACCGTCGGCAAATCACGCCCCAATTCGCGTAAATCCTCATCCAGATAATCCGGGTCCATCGCCAGCCAAAACGCCTGACTTTTCGCCAGTTCCGAAAATGCAGCCAACAGCTCAGGCGCAAACAGCGATCCCGAATAACTCAGTAAGCGCTCCACTATTTTGGGCGCGGCCACCAAAATTTGCTCGCTGGCCAAATACGGGGCTTGCAACACGTCAATCCGATCAGCCAGAAACAACAGATTCGCACGCAGCTTTATCCGGGGCACCAGCGGCAATTCAACCAATTGCTCCCAGCGCGTGTGATGATAGCGGATCTCCTCCGCCAGATAGGCCAGCGGCGGGCAGGCTTGCAAGTATTCCGCACCGCGTAAACAATGCGCCTCCGCACCGTCCCACTCCAGCGATTCGGTCAAATGCCTATGCTCGCGAACCTTTGCCACCCCGCAATCGTGCAGCATACCGGCGTATAGAATGCTTAATCTATCAACAGCCGACCAATCGAGCTTGCCGGCAATGTGCCAAGCCATCATCGCGACCCGCTTACCGTGCTTGACTTCGTCGATACCGACTAAATCCAGCGCACAACTCAGGGAGATAATGGAGCGGTGCAAATCGATATGTTGGCTATCCATGAGGCTGAACTCCAGATTGAAGGTGTTAGTACGATGCTATCGCACTTTGAAAGGATCGGCAAAGTATCGGAAACATTCCCACTCACTCACCAAGACCACAAGCAGCAACTGCGCTCATTATTAAATGCCACGCATGACAGCACCATGCCATCCTGCCAAATCTGTCGTAACCTCTGCCCCGGCTGTCAGCAGCTCAGCTGAAAAAGCGCTACCAAATCACATTTAAATAATTGATTGGATTAATCTAAATTAAGTTGGCATTACTAATGCTTAGTTAGAGTGACGCACTATGCAACCCAATGGCTTGCACGCGAATCACTTATCTCTCAGCCACTGACAAAAAGGAATCGACATGAATGCTGTAATGCCGAAAATGCCCTTATCCGGATTAATCCTGATTTTAGCCTTCTTCACTCAAGCCGCCGAGTCGGCAACAGTGATCGATAATTTTGCCACCCGTCAGTCCACTACAAACACAGTCAATGGCCCAGTTAATGTATCCGGATCTGATCTAAGCAATTTGCAACGAACCTTAAATTCCAGCCCCACCCCTAGCGGTACCACCAGAATTTTTGTAGAAGACGGCTTGTTAACGGTCGGTAACAGCAGCAATTCAGCCGGCACCGCTAGTATCTTTTACAACTTCGCTGCGGTCGATTTCACTACTTTCGCTAACGCGATATTGCTGACGACAGAATCTAGCGACGCCAGTTACCAAATTCAAATGATCGCCAACGGTACTTCGCTGCTAAGTTTTCAGAACTTGGCCAGCGTTGCAATCGGTTCACCCAGCACTATTAGATTTGATTTCTCACAATTTTCGAATCCTGCGGCTTTCAAGAACCTAAACAGTCTGGAGCTGAAATTACGAGGCACCCATGCCGCCTGGGACGCTGACTTCAGCCAGTTATCAACGGTCCCGGAACCTTCCGTCACCGCTTTATTGATCATAGGCGCTTTGGGCATTGTCGGCGGCAAACGCCAAAAACTAGTAGCGGTTTAACGCCTGCCGTCAAAATCTTCTGATTTCCAAACTTCAATTCTGCTCACGGATAACTCATATGAATGCTAAACATTTTCACAAAAACCTCGCGCCTTTGCTGCTAAGCCTGGGCTTAGTGCTATCCGGCCAAAGCCAAGCAGGCATACTGACGATTGATAATTTCAGCCATGCTCAAACCGCATTCGACGACGGCAGTAGCGCAGGCTCTACCAGCGATACAGTGTCTGCTCTTACCGGCACGGACCTGAGTAATGCCTCGAGGACCTTTATCGCTCAAGCCTCGGGAACCGCCTCAGCCAACACCACGGAAATCGTTTCCGGCGGCAACCAGCTGATCATATCGAATGATGGCCGTTCGGCCGGTGGCGCTTCCATTCTGTGGAATTTCGATCCGCTCGATTTAACCGCTCACGGCAACGCCATCCTGCTGGAGGTGTTGGCAATCGATCTGGGTGTCAACGTGGAAATGGTAGCCAACGGCAGCTCAAGTTCCGGTATCAAAACGTTTACCAGCAACAATAATTACTTGGTAAGTTTCAGCGACTTTACTAATCCTGCGGTATTTGCCAGCCTGCATAGTTTTCGCTTGAACTTCACCGGCCCGACAAAATGGGATGGACAGTTCAGACTATTAACCACCACAACCCCAGTTCCTGTGCCGACAGCCTTTGGCTTAATGGGTTCGGCATTATTGGGCTTCATCGCCTTGTCCCGCAAAAAATCGCTTTCCTGATTTTAAAAAATCTACAACGCTCACCTCCGCCACTAGCGCGGAGGCGATTTTTTAAGCACCATTCCGCTCGAAAATCACCACACAGCTTAGCCTTCTTTCTATCCGCATAGCCAGGAAAGCAGCGTATCAACATGGACCAATCCTGACCGACAAGGCACAATAGCCCGCTATTTCACCCCTTTCGTCGCTCATGCTTGCACTTCTGGTCCGTTTTTCCATTCGTTATTCCGGCATCGTCGTGGCCCTGGCGCTACTGCTGTTCGTTTACGGCGGTTACCGTCTGGCTAACGCCGGTCTGGATATTTTTCCGGAATTTTCGCCCAAACAAGTCATCATCCAGACCGAAGCCCCCGGCCTGGCTGCCGAGCAAGTGGAAGTGCTGGTGACTCAGCAAATCGAAAAAAGCGTTGGCGGCTTAATTGGGCTGCAAACCTTACGCTCGCAATCGATTCAAGGCCTCTCCATCGTCACCGCCACCTTCAACGAAACTAGCGACGTATACCGCAACCGGCAATTGATCAGCGAACGGCTAGACGGCCTTAGTCAGCAACTGCCGCCTGGCGTGGGAATGCCGATTGCCGTACCCTTATCTTCTTCGTCGGCAACAGTATTGACGATAGGCATCAGTTCGGACAGCAAGACCTTGATGGAACTGCGCGGCTTGGTGGATTGGAGCTTGGTGCCGCGCCTACTGGCGGTGCCGGGCGTGGCGGATGTGAACGTATTCGGCGGCGATATTCAGCAACTACAGGTGCAGTTACAACCGGCGGCCCTGCAACGCTTTAATCTCTCAATAGACGACATTGTCAACGCAGCAGCCGGGGCGGCGGAAATGAACGGCGCCGGTTTCATTGAAAACGCCAACCAGCGCTTTACGTTACAAATCAGCGGCCAGCCGGTCAATCCCGAGCAATTCAAGCAACTGATCGTTAAACGCCAGGACGGCATGAACGTGACCTTGGGCGATGTCGCGCAGATCGGTTATGGCGCCGAGCCGCCCATAGGCGCGGCGCAAATCATGGGTAAACCTGGCATCGTGATGATGGTGATTGGCCAGTACGGCGCCAATACCTTATCGGTGTCGCGGCAGGTCGAGGCCGTATTGGAAGAGTTTCAACCGATTTTCAAGCAGCAGGCCGTGGATTTCTACTCGCATTTATTCCGGCCGGCGGATTACATCGAAACCTCGGTGCATAACCTGTCCGGGCATTTACTGATCGGCGGTCTGTTCGTACTGGTAGTGCTATATGTGTTCTTGTTCAATCTGCGTAGCGCCTTCATCGCCGCTACAGCCATTCCGTTGTCGCTGCTGACCGCCGCGCTGGTACTGCTGGAATCTGGCGTCAATCTGAATATCATGGTGTTGGGCGGGCTGGCGATTGCGCTGGGCGAGGTGGTGGACGACGCCATTATAGACACCGAAAACATCTTTAGGCGCCTGCGCGAAAACCGCGTAAAAATCTTTCCGGATAGCGCGGAAACTGTAATTTATCAGGCTTCGCTGGAAGTTCGCAGTTCGGTGGTTTATGCCAGCTTCATCGTGGCTTTGGTGTTTGTGCCTCTGCTGACGCTGGACGGCGTCAGCGGCCGCTTGTTCGCTCCTCTGGGCGTGTCGTATATCCTGGCGATTTTGATGTCATTGTTGGTGGCGCTAACGCTGACACCGGCTCTATGCCATTTAATGTTTCGCAACAAGCTGCCGGACGATAGCGATCCACCCGTGTTGCGCCGGCTTAAACCACTGTATGCCAAGCAATTGCTCTGGGCTATCAGGCATTTCAAAACCGTGGCGATGCTAGGCGCGCTTGCCTGCTTGATCGGCGTTGCCGCCTTTCTGCGATTGGATCATAAATTCCTGCCGGAATTGCGCGAGGGCCATTTCATCGTCCACACCGCCAGCGTACCGGGTACTTCGTTGCAAGAATCCATCCGCGTCGGCAGTTTGCTCACCGAGCAAATCATGGCTATCGACGGTGTGGAATCGGTCTCGCAATGGGCCGGCCGTGCCGAACGCGGCGCCGACACTTATGGCAGCCACTACAGCGAATACGAAGTAAGGCTAAAACCATTATCCGGCGAAGAACAACAGCAGGTGCTGGACCACTTGCGCGATGTTTTGGAACAATTCCCCGGCATCAATTACGAAGCCAACACCTTTTTGACCGAACGGGTCGATGAAACTATTTCCGGCTACACCGCGCCGGTGGTGGTGAATATCTACGGCAACGATCTGGCCGAACTGGACCACAAGGCACAGCAACTCGCCGCACTGATCAACACCATCCCCGGCGCGGAAGACGTGCAATTGCGCTCACCGCCAGCCACGGCCTTACTGCAAGTCGAGTTGAACCTGGAGCAGTTAAAGTTTCGCGGCATCAGCCCGGCGCAAGTGATGACCGCCCTACAAACCGCTTACGAAGGCCGCATCGTCGGCAAGCATCTGCAAGGCAACCGGATTTTCAATGTGGCGGTAGCATTGGCCCCGGAATGGCGCAGCCAGCCGGATTATCTGGCGCAGTTGCCCTTGAAAAACAGCGAAGGCAAGCGGGTGCTGCTCGGCGAAGTGGCCGAAATTCGCCACGGCGAAGGCCGCTACAATATCCTGCATCAAGGTGCGCAACGCATCCAGACCGTCACTTGCAAGGTGGAAGACCGGGATATGGACGCATTCATGGCTGAACTGAAACAGCGGGTACAAAACGAGCTCAGCTGGCGCGACGGCAGTTACCCGGAGTTCATCGGCGCGGCGCTGGAACAAGCAAAGGCCCGTGAAACGTTGATCATCCACGCCCTGCTGGCCGGCGCCGGCGTGCTGATTTTCGTGTTCATCGCCTTGGGTAGCCTGCGGCACATGTTACTGACCTTGCTAAACCTGCCCTTTGCCCTATTGGGCGGCGTGGCGGCGGTAGTCATCACCGACGCCACGCTGTCGGTGGGTTCCTTCGTCGGCTTCATCACCTTGTTCGGGATCACTGTGCGCAATTGCATCATGCTGATTTCGCATTACCGGCATTTGATTGAGCTGGAAGGTCAGATCTGGTCGACGGAGACCTTGATTCGCGGCGCCCAGGAACGCCTGCCGGCCATCCTGATGACCGCACTGGTCACCGCACTAGCCATGCTGCCGATTGCGATAGGCAGCGATAATCCGGGCCGGGAAATCATGGGGCCAATGGCGGCCATCATCATTGGCGGCTTGGCTTCATCGACCATGCTGAACTTACTGCTGTTGCCAGCGATTTTGCAGCGTTATGGCCGGTTTGAGGTGGCGTTTGAGAAACAGGTTTGACAACGGCAGACAGGGTGAGACATTGGTCCCGCCCTGCCCGATCAACTAGGGAACCCGCCTTGCCGTTTGAACGATGGTTAAACCTAAGTCCGTTAGCGGCGCTTGCTTGGTCGCCGAGCCAGCAATCCCAGCAAACCGCTGCCAAATAACCAGGCGGCAGCTGGTATCGGCACTTGGCCGACGTCGCTCGGTTTATCGGATGCCGCGATCACAAAGTTATCCAGCGCCGCATAGCCGCCTTGCAACTCATCGATTTGCAATATCACGTTGCCGTTGGTGTTCCCTGTCGCGTCAAGCGCTATGATGTGGTTAGTCCAATCGAAAGTATTCTTCAGCGCCGTTGCCGTCCCGGTTACATCCGCGAAACTTAACAATGTCCCTCCAGTTACTCCGTTACCGCCGCCGGGATTGTCAAAAAGCGAGAAACGAAACACTGGCGCAACGCCTCCCGAAGCGACAAAAGGGCCACCCCATCTATCCAAATCTATCGAGGACACATCCATCTGAAAATTCAGATATTTGTGTGTTCCAATATTAAAGGACAGACCTAAAAGATCGTTCTGAGCGCTCGAAAGCATACTGATCGCATAGTTTCCCGCCCGCGCTTGCGGGTCGAGAAACCCGGCCCCCCAAGCCTGTGTGCCGCCAATTCGCAATGTTTCCACGGTAAAGGTTTGAGCGAACTGGAAACCGGCCGGCTGCCCACCATAAAGGGCGTTGATAGGATTAAAAATATTGACATCACCGCTATCGTTCACAAATGCGCCGGCATTGGGATTTTCGAAGTCTTGGGTATAAAGCGTGGTTGCGGCATAACCCTCGGAATAAGGGATACAAGCGAAAAACAGGCCTGACATTAATAGTTTTTTCATTCGTCCTCTTGCTTTCATAATTGCCTCGTTGAGTAAGATTTACTGACAATGTGTTTCAAAGTGATGAGTATTGCTGCCATTTTATGGAACTACCTGACGCTTTTGCGTTGAAACGGAAACAGCAAAACATTCTAACGCAAATCATCAACCGACATCGATCGCCAATTGTCTCCCACACAGATTAACTGGTAGACGACATGGTCCGCAATTCCCCCCTATCAACACTGCATATCATCCATGAACCGTCGCCGCGATCACCACCTGGCCCAAAGCCAATCCACCGTCGTTCATCGGATAGCGTTGCGGCGATAACACGGTTTTGCCGTGTTGGCGCAATTGCTCGCAGACCGATTCCAGCAACAAGCGGTTTTGAAACACGCCGCCGCTCAAGACAATACAATCTGCGCCGGTTTGACGACTCAATCGATTCAGCACTTCGACCGTCCCGGCAGTCAGGGTGTGATGTATACGGGCGGCTATGCGAGCCTTGCCGGTGCCGCGTGTCAGGTCGTCCAATACCGCTCGCCAGAAGTCTCGCCAACTTAATACCAGAAGGTCACCGTTCAGTTTCATAGACCAGGTCGCCGGGTAAGCCTGCTCCTCATTAAATACCGGCGTCGCCAACACTTCCATGGCAATCGCCGCTTGGCCTTCGAAATGCACTTGCTCGGGATGTAAGTCCAAAGCAGCGGCAAAGGCGTCGAACCAGCGCCCGCAGGAACTGCTGAGCGGCGAGTTGAGATTTTTCGCCAGCATCGTATCCAGCGTTGCCAAAGGCTTGCCGACCAACAGCCCCATGAAGTCCAAATCCGCGTAGTCACGCTGTAAAATCGGCCAATCGAAATAATGCCGCAGTTGCGCATAAGTATTCCGCCAGGGTTCGCGCATCGCCTGGGCACCACCGAGTAAGGCAATAGGCTGGAAATATCCAAGCCGCGTGTAACTCCGGTAATCGCCCAATAAAAATTCGCCACCCCATAATTCACCATCCTCACCCATGCCCAAACCATCGAAGATCGCCGCCAATACCGGCGGTGCGTTCAGATCAACACCATGTTCGGCCAGACAAGCCGCCAGATGGGCATGGTGGTGCTGGACGCCGACTAATTCGATGGATTCAGTGGCAGCCAAGGCCTGACCGTATTGGGTCGATAGATAGCCGGTGTGCTTATCGACTGCAATCTTTACCGGCCGAAAGTCGTTAAGCTTTTTGTACAAATCGATGGTGTGCCGGTAATTCAGTTGCACGGCGGCGTTTTCCAGATCGCCGATGTGCTGGCTGACCAGCGCTTGGCCGTTTTTCAGCAAACAAACACTGTTTTTCAACTCGGCGCCCATCGCCAGAATATTGCCGAATTCCGCAAAACCCGGAGGCAATACCAAAACCTCCGGACTATAGCCGCGCGCCCGACGCAGCATGCGCATGTTGCCATCCATCAAACGCACTACCGAATCGTCCAGGCGATTAACGATGTCACGGTCGTGCAGCAGCCAATAATCCGCGATGCCCGCTAATTTTTCCCGCGCCTCGGCGTTAGCTATGCATTGCGGCTCGTCGGAAATATTGCCCGAAGTCAACACGATGGGCGCCTGCAATTCTTGCATCAGCAAGCTATGCAAGGGCGTGTACGGCAGCATGAACCCCAGCTTGTCGTCGCCCGACGCAACGCCGCTCGCTAGATATTCGCCTTGCGCTGGTAACAGCACGATAGGCGCGGCGCGGTCCTCCAAGGCTGACAGTTCCCGAGAATTGATCAGCGCATAACGGCTTACCATCGCTGCATCCCGCGCCATCAACGCAAACGGCTTGGCGTAACGGCGCTTGCGTTGTCTGAGCTTGTCGACAGCCCCGGTATTACTCGCATCGCAAGCGAGGTGAAAACCACCCAGACCTTTGATGGCGAGGATGTAGCCTTGACGAATCAAGTCCGCGGCTTGGTGAATGACATCGTTCATCACGCCTGCGTTCATGATTCCCACGCTCCGCGTGGGAACCCCGTCTTGGACGCTCCGGCGTCCCGGACCGCGCGCCGGTTCCGGCTGCATTCCCACGCCGAGCGAGGGACCGATAGCCGCCTCCAACCAGAGCTGCGGCCCACAAACCGGACAGCAATTGGCCTGAGCATGGAAACGGCGATCGGCCGGGTCATCGTATTCGCGTTGGCATTCCGGGCACATCGCAAATACCGCCATACTGGTGTGGCAGCGGTCGTAAGGTACGCTGTGGACGATGGACAGGCGCGGCCCGCAGTGCGTGCAATTGGTGAACGGGTAGCGGTAGCGGCGGTTGCCGGGATCGGCTATGTCCGCCAAACAATCCGGGCAGGTGGCGGCGTCGGCGGCGATTGCTGTTTCGACGCGGCCGGATTGGCTGGCGACGATACGAAATTCGCTATCCGCCGCTTCCCCTGCTAAATCATTGATTTCCAAGGCATCCAAACGCGCCAGCGGCGGTAGCTGTTTGGGAATGGCTGCGGCGAAGCGTTCCAGGTCGGCCGCATTGCCATAGACATGAATCATCACGCCTTCGGCGTCGTTCCACACCGATCCCGCCAAACCAAACTCGCGCGCCAGATGCCAAATCGCCGGCCGAAAGCCGACTCCCTGCACCACGCCGCGCGCGCGGATGGCCTTGCCGGGCATCAGCAGATGCGCGGCAGTTGTTCGCCGACCGGCCAATCGACGATGCGTCGGCCGCCGAAAGCGGTAGTCATTTGCACGAAATGGTGCGGGTCGGCGATGACTTGGCCGATGATGGCCGCGTCGCGACCCAAGGGATGCTGGCGCATCGCCGCCAGCAAGGTCTCGGCGGCAGCGGCGTCGCAAATGCACACCAGTTTGCCTTCGTTGGCGACATACAGCGGATCGAGGCCGAGGATTTCGCAAGCCGCCTTGACCTGAGCTTTGACCGGAATCGCCGCCTCGTCGATGACCATGCCGACGCCGGACTGGCCGGCCAGTTCGGTCAAGGCCGTCGCCAAGCCGCCGCGGGTCGGGTCGCGCAGACAACGAAGCGCCGTCGGCGCTGCGGTCACCATGTCGGCTACCAAACCGTGCAGCGCCGCCGAGTCGGAGATGATGCTGGTTTCGAATTGCAGATTCTCGCGACTGGCCATGATGGCAACGCCGTGATCGCCGATGCTGCCGCTGAGCAAAATCGCGCATCCGGCTTCGGCGCGGTCACCGCTTATGTTCACCCCGTCCGGCACGATGCCGACGCCGGTAGTGGTAATGAACACCCCATCGCCCTTGCCGCGCTCCACCACCTTGGTGTCGCCGGTGACAATCGGCGTACCGGCGGCCTTGGCGGCAGCGGCCATGCTGATGACGATGCGTTCCAGGTCGGCCAACGGCAAGCCCTCTTCCAATATGAAGCCGGCGCTCAGATAAAGCGGTTTAGCGCCGGACATCGCCACGTCGTTGACCGTGCCGTGCACCGCCAGCGAACCGATGTCGCCGCCCGGAAAAAACAGCGGCGAAATCACGTGACCGTCGGTGCTGATCGCCAAGCGCCCGGCCGGCACATCGAACAAGGCCTGGTCGTTTTGCCGACGTAGCAAGTCGTTGTCGAAATGCTTAATGAACAGTTCGGCAATCAATTGCGCCATCGCCCGGCCGCCACCACCGTGGGTGAGATCGACTTGGCCGGATTTGAGGTTGAGTGAATGGAAGTAGGACATGGGTTTGAGTTTTTGAAGAGCTGACGGATGGATTGGTTGGGGACAAGGGGCAAATTATGGTTCGCTAGTCGGAACTAGGAGTTCTAGATCGTTTATTCAGTAGGGTAATCATACACAGCGCCATTTTCATAAAGAAAGAGATCAGAAAAATCGAAAAATTCTTTCCCTTTCTCGTCATATAGCCGTACCGTTCCTTCTGCCCGGTACCTGCCATTCTCAAACTCTTTAGGCTCAGAGTTGACTTCTGTTAACGGCCCCATTTGCCCGTAACGCAATGGCCACGCTAGATCTTGCTCCTCACTCGCCAGCTTGCCTCGATCTGTGTAACTTTTCTGCGACATACTCCAGTAAGGAATTGGATGCCCTAAATCTATCTTATAGATATAGATACCTACAAGCTCGGCACGCCTATATTTTTTACGGGCGGGAATATCGAAATATACTGCTCCATCGTTCCCCTTAAATACAACCATTTTTGTGACGCTTGGAAGAGCATCGCATGCTCCAAAGCACGCAAGACACCCTGAGAGCAGTCCGCTAAACGTAGTAAAGGCAACAATTAAGACTGTATGACGCAATAACCAACGGGCATTTCGTTGTAATTCCGTTTCTTTCGAATTATTCAAACTCATACCAAAACTCGCTGGGCCGTTGGATGTGCTGAGCGAAAGCGAAGCGCATCAATCGCGAACGATGCGCATCACGTTGTTCGGCACGTCGTACTATTTGGCTAATCCTTGCATCAAGCCATTCCCTGCCCAGGTTGCGGACGGGCAGCTCAAACCGGCTCGGCATGTAACTTAACGCCTAATGCCCGGATAACCTTCAACACCGTGTCGAAGCGCGGTTTTGCACCGGGGGCCAACGCTTTGTACAAACTTTCGCGGCCCAGACCGGATTCCTTGGCGATCATGGCCATGCCTTTGGCTTTGGCGATATAGCCCAAGGCTCTTATAAGTTCGTCGCTATCGCCTTCTTCCAGCACTTGGTTAAGGTATTCGCTGACTGCTTCGTCGCTATCCAATAGCGTGATCATGTCGAAGGGCAGTAGTTGTTCACTCATGTTTCAAACCTCTTTAGCCAGTTTAATCGCGCGTTGAATATCAGACTGTTGGGTGGACTTATCGCCGCCCACCAACAAAATTATCATCATGCCGCCACGTATTGTGTAATAAACGCGGTAACCCGCTCCGAGATCGATCCGCATCTCGGAAACACCCTCGCCCACCGCTTTGGTGTCGCCAAGATTGCCAGCCTGCGCCCGGTCAATACGGCGGTAGATTGCAGTTTTGGCACGCAGGTCTTTTAAAGACGCCAGCCATTTTGCAAACGATTCCGTTTGCTGCACAAAATAATTCATGGGCCAATTGTATCCATTTAGATACACGCATTCAACCGCAACTCAAGCACGTTTGAAACATACCCAAAAGGCCCTTCCATGACCAATGGTGTACAGGCAGTAGATGCTGAGCGACATATAGCCCTGATTTTTTGAGTATAAAAGATCGCTTGATAAATCACACGATTAAGCACACCATTAGCGCCTAACTTAACTGCCGGGAATGCCGATGTCGCACATTAGCGCCAACGATTTAAAAACCAAAGGTATCGCTGCTATCGAGGCGGCGCTGGCCGAGGCACCGGAAGCGGTGGTGTCGGTACGCGGCAAGGAGCGTTTTGTGGTGATGGACATCGCCCATTACCACTATTTGCGCGAATGCGAACTGGATGCAGCGTTGGCGCAAACCCGCGCGGATTTGGCGGCCGGCCGCTTCACGCAGGAGTCGCCGGAAGCGCATTTGGCGCGGCTGGACACGCTGTAATGGCGTATGCCTTGGTTTTTACCGAGCAATACAACCAAAAAGCCGCACGCTTTATCAAACGCCATCCGGCACTCCGGCAACCGTATTTAAAGGCCTTACAGTTACTGGAAGCCAATCCGTTTCACCCGTCGCTCCGTTTGCATCCACTGCAAGGCAAGTTGGCTGGACTGCATTCGGTTTCCATCAATTTGTCTTACCGCATTACATTGGAATTATTGATCGAAGACGGCCGGATCATTCCCATCAATATTGGCGATCACGACGCGGTTTACTGAGCGCAAGCGCGGCCCAGCACTTCCTAAAATAGTTATTTAATCTCCGTCGGCTTGAGCATACTCGCCCCTCCCCTGCAACACTGCTTATCTCCTGTCCCAAATCCTCGGGCGATTGCTTGGAACTTCCGGCTATGGTAGAAAACCCATGCCGATGCCTAAAATCATCCGCACCAGCGGTTTGGACGCTTGTCCGGACCGTAGTCTAAAAATAATAATTAACACGAGGTAACGTTCATGAAAACAAATCTACTCGCTTTATTGACACTGGCAGCTGTTGCCATCACGCCTTCACTGGCCAGCGCCGATGCGGCGGCTACTTGCAAAGGTTGCCATAACGGCTCGGTCGCACCGGCCGTGGATGCCTTGAAAGCTAAATTCAAAACCGCCGACGAGTTGGTTGCCGGCGCTAAAGCGTCGACAAACCCCATGATGAAACCGATGCAAGGCGACGAAGCCAAACTGAAAGCGGCTGCAGCGGAAATCTATAAATAAGCCGCATCGCCTCGCCCGCTAAACAAGGGCCACCCAAGCGGGCGTTACACGGCGCCCGCTTTTTCTAACTTTGCCGCAGTCGCCCATAACTCCAGTAGGCCGCGCAAGCCCCTTCCGACGATACCATGCACGAGCCCATCGGGTTTTCCGGAGTGCAGACCGTACCCAGCAATTTGCAATCCTGCGGCTTTTTCGCGCCGCGCAGGATGGCTGGACATTCGCAGCCTTTGACATCGCCGGCTTGGATGGCTGGCATATCGAAGCGCTGTTCAGCGTCGAACTCGGCGTAATGAGCTTTTAATTTCAATGCACTGTGCGGGATCAACCCCAAACCGCGCCATTCGAAGTGCGTCCGTAACTCGAATATCTCGGCCATCAAAGCCTGGGCTTTGATGTTGCCGTCGCGGGTCACCGCACGGCTGTATTCGTTTTCCACTGTATGCTGACCGGCATTGATTTGGCGGATCAACATTAAGGCCGATTGCATCACGTCCAATGGTTCGAAACCGGCGATAACGATGGGCTTGGCGTAGTGTTCGGCAAAGGTTTCGTAGGGCTTGCTGCCGATCACGCTGCTGACGTGCGACGGGCCGAGAAAGGCGTCGATTTGTACCGGCTCCGGCGCATCCAAAATGGCTTGCATCGCGGCCGGCGTCAGCACATGGTTACAAAACACTGAGAAATTAGTCAGTCCTTCGGCCTGTGCCTGTTTAATGGCAACGGCAGTCGGCGGCGTAGTGGTCTCAAAACCAATCGCAAAAAACACCACTTGCCGGTCCGGGTTATCCCGGGCGATTTTCAAGGCGTCTTGGGTGGAATAAACCATGCGAATATCGCCGCCGGCCGCCTTGGCTTTGAGCAGACTTTGTCTGCCGCCGCCCGGCACCCGCATCAGATCGGCATAAGTGCAGAGGATTACGTTGTGCTGTTCGACCAATTGAATCGCGTTGTCGATGCGTCCCGTTGGCAACACACACACCGGACACCCGGGGCCGTGGATGAATTCGACATTGCCCGGCATTAAATCCTGCACGCCGTAACGGAAAATCGCGTGGGTATGGCCGCCGCAGAACTCCATTAACCGGTAATGGCGGTCCGGATTGACGGTTTGCGCAATGCTGTTAGCCAATTGTTTGGCCAAATCCTGCTGCCGAAATTCGTCTATGTATTTCATGACGCCGTCAAACCGGCTTCCGCAAACAAGGCCAGGGTTTTTAAGGCCTCGTCCTCGTCGATTTTATTCAGCGCATAACCGACGTGGACCAGCACATAGTCGCCGACTTTCACATCATCGACCAAGGCCAGCGACACTTCCACTTTGACACCATCCACCGAGGCCGTCGCCATCTGTGTTGAAAAATCAATGTCAGTAATTTGGGCAGGGAGGGCTAGGCACATAAGCTGATTGTTGATGTTGTAGATTAATTCGGCGCTTGCTTTCGCATCACTTTTTGCATGCGGGCTTCAGGTTGAGACCTTATCACCCAATTCTTTCCATCCAATAATCAGGTTTTCGATGCAAATGCGCTACGGCAATTACGATAACTTTGCCTTCATCAAGGCCGTACAAAACACCATACGGAAAACGTTTTATCAGGCAGCGTCTTATCTCATTGCCAATCAACGTATAGGATTTTGGATACGCGGTAATTCGCCTAATCGCAGCATCGAACTCGTGTAAAAACTGTAAACCTAGATTATTTTGCTGTATTTCATACCATTCAAAGGCCTGATCGAGCTCGGCTTGCGCGGCTTCGAGAAATTCAACCTTCATTTATATTTCTGCATAACCGCTTCATAACTGACTGATTTTAGCTTGCCATCTTTATAGCCTTGCCAACGTTTTTGCGCCTCGTCGCGCCAGACAGCATCGATTTCCGGATTCGGCGCATCCAGATCGGCAAGCAACATCTCTGCTAAACGCAATTTCTCCAATGGCATTAAGTGGCTGATTTGTTGGTAAATTTCTTGACTAGTCGGCATATCCTTTCCTCGAAAATGAAGGTAAACGGTCAGAAAAAATCTTACCGCATAGTGATTTAAGCATACGCTATGCGCTGCAAAGCCATCTCAGCCCGCAGCCAGGTCAGCCAGTTGTCCATGCCTTCGCCAGTCTTGGCCGATAGCGACAATACCTTGATGCGTGGGTTGACCTGTTTCGCGTATTGAATGCATTGCGCGCTGTCGAAATCCAGATATGGCAGCAGATCGGTTTTGTTGAGAATCATCAAATCGGCGGCATGGAACATGTCCGGATATTTGATCGGCTTATCTTCGCCTTCAGTGACCGACAGGATCACCACCTTGTGCGCTTCGCCCAAGTCAAACGCCGACGGGCAGACCAGATTGCCGACGTTTTCGATAAACAACAAGCTGTGCTCGGGTAGATTCAGGCTTTCCAAACCATGCCCGACCCGGTGCGCGTCCAAATGACAGCCCTTACCGGTATTAATTTGCAAGGCCGGTACGCCGGTGGCGCGGATGCGGTCGGCATCGCGGGCGGTTTGTTGGTCGCCTTCGATCACCGCGATGCTCAATTCGTCTTTTAAACGCAGAATCGTTTCGGTCAACAGCGTGGTCTTGCCGGAGCCGGGACTGGACACCAAGTTCAAAGCCAGCATGCCGCGCGCGCTGAAATAGCGGCGGTTTTCCTCGGCATAGCGGTTATTTTTGGCCAGAATATCCTGCTCGATCTGCACCATCCGCGCTTGGGTTAAACCCGGCGCGTGCGAATGTTCCGCAGTGTGTTCGTGATGATGGTGTCCATGCTCGTGAGTGTGGTGGTGATCATGAACATGCTCGTGATCGTGTGGTTCGTCGTGCGAGTGAATATGGCCCTCGCCGCAGCCGCATACGCCGCACATTACTCTACCTCCAGTTCTTTAATTCGCATTTGATCGCCATCGACGATCTGTAATTGATGACTGCCGCAGTGCGGGCATTCGTCGTACAACTGTTGCACCAGCACCTCGCAGCCGCACGGCATGCACCAGGCCACGCCCGGTACTTGGATAATTTCCAGCCGAGCCTGTGCGGCCAGGGAGCCTTGCATCACCACTTCAAAACTAAACTGCATCGCCTCCGGCTCCACGCCGGACAAGGCACCAATCTCCAGCCACACGGTTTTGACCTTGGCAAACTGCTGGGCCTTGGCCTGCTGTTCGATAATCTGTAACACGCTCTCGCAGAGCGACATTTCGTGCATGATGATTGCTCGGTAAATATCAGCCGTAGGGCACGCAGCGCGTACCTGTCAAACTGTCGAATGGTACGCGGTGCGTCCCCTACTGTTTTTGCAATGTCACCCGATAGGCCACGCAAGGGTCCACCGCATGAATTAACCATTCCGCTTGCTGCCGCAAATCATCGGCATCGGCCGCCTGCAAAGCCATTAAACCCTGTGCCAAGACACCGTCCGGATGAAAATTCCATTCGGTCGGCGCGACGATGCGGTAATCGTACACCCGGCCCTGATGCAAGGCCAGACGATGAATCAATAAGCCGCGCGCCGCCGGCACTTGCGCCAAACCGACTCCGTCAGCGCCATACGCTTGCGACGTTTCAAGCGAAGCCGCCAGTCCCTGCGGGATTGCAGCCACTTCCAGTAACACCGCCACAAATCGCGGCAACAAACCGTTGCCGTAACGGCTACACAAATCCGCGAGCAAGGGCGAGGTTTGCCGACGACTCAACGGCGTCGACTCAAAACAACAGCCCTGCCACTGCGGCAAGCGGCAGAATGCCGAGCAATCGCTGTTTTGCATGTGTCTGTTCAACTCGGCTGGATCCAATGCCGGCAAACCCGCCACCAGGCTATGTCCCAACGCAGGCCAATGCCGCTGATACGAGACATTCAACAGACCGGCAGCCAAAGCCGGATTAGCGTTCAGCCAAGCGCCCAATTGCGCTTCATCGCTGATTGCCAAAAATCCGTGCAAACCGCCAGCGAAAATCGCTTGATCGATCAAGTCAGTCAATTCAGCCAGCAAACCCTGTAAGCGCACTTCGTCGATTTGCAAACGGCTGCTCAGCCTGAACGCCTCGCCCTCGCCGAACAAGCACGATTTGAACTGCCTATCCAGCTTCAACAACCCGGCAACGGCGGCTTTGTCCGCCGTCCGGCCCAACAAAACCGGCCAATCCAGCAATATCCGCCAGGCATGTTCGCGCACGGTTTCTAGTTGCAACAAACACTGCCTGGCGGTGTCGGCCTCCGGCTCGGCAGCCAATCCCAACGCGGCACGGCAAGCCAATAACGCGGCATAAGCCTGGGCAGTGCCGCACAAGGAAAACAGCAGCGGCACGGTGTCCAACACCTGCTCCGGTGTTTTGCCGACCAACACCCGCGCCGCTTCGGGCCGGGTCGAGCCTATCTTCACCGCTTCGACCTGCCCGGCGCGATGCGTCAGTTCGATAGCAATCTCGCCCGCCGGCGTCACTTAAGGTCTTACCAAATTGCCGCGCAACAAATCGCGGCGGCTGATGGCTCGCGGCGCGGGAACGGCTAGCAAAGCTTGCAAAGCACTTTCCGCCGCCGTTACAGCCGCCGCTTGGTCGGCAAATTGAAATATCGGTGAAAACAGCGAACATTGCGCATACCGACCCAATTGCCATTCGTCGGCGACGACGAACTCAAAACTGCCATAGGGAAAAGTCTGGTCAAACTTGCTTCCTGGCGCTTGCGTCGGCCATTGGCTATCCGCGCTTGGCAGGAGCAACAGGTTCATAAACCAAGGCGTAATCAACATCCCCACCCAATCGGCGTGGTAGCGGTCAAAACCCAGCGCCCGCACCGCCAATACCGGATTCAGCACCGGCATGTCGCGCATCCGTTGGGCCAGGATGTCGTTAAACACCGCTTCCAGCGTTTGCCGAATCTGCTCACTGTCCTGGCAGTGCATGCTTAGTCGTCCAGCACCAAAAAACCTTGTTTGGGCGCGCCGCATTGCGGGCAAGTCCAATGGTCAGGCAAATCGGCAAAGGCCGTGCCGGGCGGCACTTGCCAGATGGCGTCGCCTTCGGCCGGATCGTAAACATGCCAGCAAATCTTGCATTCCAGCTTGGCCTCCGCCGGCAAGCGCGAGGCATCGCCGCCATAAGCCCCGGCGAAAAAGCCTTCGTTCACAAATACACCTGCAAAATTTCCTGCAAACGCTGGTGGCTGTCGGCGATGTCTTCCGCCGACGCGCAAGCTACGTTCGGCACCTCGCTGACTTCCAGGGTATTCAGGATTAACGTGTCTTGCGAATTAAAATACCGCACCCACCAGACATTGCGGGTGGCGGTAGCGTCGATCCGGCAGTTACCGTAACCGCGCGACAAAATCGTCACCGCACCTTTCCCCAGACGCTGTTCCAGTAAGGTCAAATCCTGCTCGGTTTGTGGCAGCAAACTCAGGTTGATGATATGCGCTTCGGCACCGGGTTGATACTCGGCGATTTTGGCATTCAACTCCGCCAGCAGCGGCGGCGCGTTCATCACGCCGTCCGGTAAGGCGCTCATGTCGGCGTCGATGTGTTTAGCTGCATCGGCGAATGCGGTTTGCAAGATGTCTTGAGGGATGATGCCGACTTCCAAGGTGTCAGTAACGATCTGTTTTTGCCCATCCAGACGCTGCGAACGCCAGACGCCGGCCAGCACCGATTCCTGAATCCGCAGGATTTGCGCGCCGTTACACAGCATGCTGACTTCGCCTTCGCCGAGCAGTTCGTCGACGAACTGGCGATTGGTTTGGTCTAGGCTTATCAAGTCTATGGTTTGGCTGTTTGCCGGGTACGCGGCTAAATCCTGTTCCAGTTGCTGCAAGGCGGTTTTGGCCTGCGCCAGATCGGCCGCATTCAAGTCCACCGAAATCGTCGGCATCCGATAGGTCGTCATTTCTTCCGGCATCGCCAGATAGTCGAGTTCGACGCCGTCTTCCTCGGCGGGTTGGCTGCCTTGGCCGAAAATTGGGAGGGATATGCTGGTCATATTTCGGTGGTTTGTTGAATTAAGTTGTAAGCTGGATAAACGAAGTGCATCCGGCATTGGGTTGTTGGGTTATTTGGTGTCGCTATCGCGGTTTATTTGAAGTCGGGTCTCGGCCCGACAGCCGAAATACTTTCTTTTGCGTGGCCAAAAGAAAGTATTCAAAGAAAAGGCCACCCGATATTCCGCCTTAATCCTGCGCTTTACGAAAACCATCCATGGTTTTCGCCCTTCGGGCCAGCCTATCGGCTGTTCAAATTTGCTCCAGGCAAATTTGTCGCTTTTGGCAAGGGTTTTCGGAAGGGCCATCCCTGGCCCTCCGAAAACGAGCGGCATCCCTGCCGCTCCCCTATCGGGCTAATCTCACCAAAAGCTGCGATGCTCGGGGCTGAATAACGGGACCAAAACCATCCCTACACTCAAAGAAAGTCCTGAAAATCTTAAGATAATGAGTAAAACGCCCTACCCTAAAGTGGCTAACTTGAACCTTTTGACCACTGTGCATTTTTAAAATAGCCTAAGTCACTCTGAATTTTGATCACATCTACTTCGTTTTGTTCGGACCATTCAGGCATGAAGATATAGCCAAGATCAGAAGAGTATCCAACCTCCGAAGTTTCAGGCCTATCGGTTGCTATACCCACTACGGTTATGACATCAGGTAGCCTGCCTCTCACAACCAAACATCTGAGCGCTAATTCCCTAACTCTAAGTTCTCTATCGCTACTAGAGCCAGCTAAAAACACGAATGCCGTTCGGTCAAAGCCAAGTACTACCCTAGAGGCAATTTTCCGCTCAGACTCTTCGAGAAATTCAATCAGTGCTTCGGTTAGATTCGCGCGATGTCCTCGCGGTTGTAAAGCCATTGCAACCAAAGCCAGTTCGTTGCTTGTAACTGCCTTGCTATGCATATCGAACATCCCGTCCGTAAGAATGTCATTGGCATAGAATTCGATCAGGCTATCCCATCCATACGAACTGGCCAGATCGTTTTTTATTCTTTTAAAGTCATTCGATTTAGAGAATCCAGACCAAAGATCATCATGAAGAATCAACATGTCGGGCAAACTACCGCAATCACCAGTCACATTAAATGAACGTCCGTGAGATAAATAGAGGGCTAACAAATCTTCGATCCCCCCTCCCATAAATAAAGGTTTAGTTCCTCTGGAAACTAGCTCTTCACTCGCAGTAAGAAAATCAACAAAGTCAGTGACTGTATCGAGAATATCAAAAATAATTCCAACACTGTATTCGTCACAGATATGTATGAAACCATTGCCGAAATCACCCCATTTCAACGGCACTTCGCCTCGGCCACCTAGTGAAACAGATACCCGGTGATATTTGCGCTTTGATTTATGCGGCAGGGCAACTACTCTTCCATCGTGTCGAAGAACTTCATCAACTGTTTCAAGCCAACGTTCAGCCCCCCAGATCTGTGATGCAGATTTATCGATAGCGGCTTTAGTCCAGCGCTCCCATCCAACCTTGTCGCCGGTATTTCTATATTCATTTTCTTTAACCGAAATAATAATGATGTGCGGGCCGCACACAATCAAACAATCACAAAGTTCTTTTCCCTTCTTCCCTTTTGGATTTGGATGAGTCCAGAGCTTTAGAAAAGATTGAGCGCATATCTGGGTAACAAATTTTTCAGAAGGCGTCCGGCTGTGTGTCAATTGGTCGTTCATCGATAACTGTGTGCTAATCGGAGTAAAGCAGCGCGCAACCCAGCAATATAGGCCAAAGCTGGGTTTACACTGTCGTTCCAACCCAGCCTACCAAAAAACCTTTGCTACAAACAATAACCGCCGGAGTGGGCTGTTCCCGTTATGCCGCCCCGAGCATCGCAGCTTTTGGCGAGATCAGCCCGGTAGGGGAGCGGCAGGGATGCCGCTCGTTTTCGGAGGGCCAGGGATGGCCCTTCCGAAAACCCTTGCCAAAAGCGACAAATTTGCCTGGAGCAAATTTGAACAGCCGATAGGCTGGCCCGAAGGGCGAAAACCATGGATGGTTTTCGTAAAGCGCAGGATTAAGGCGGAATGTCGGGGGGCCTTTTCTTTGGATACTTTCTTTTGGCCAAGCAAAAGAAAGTATCTCGGCCGTCGGGCCGAGCCCCGACTTTAAAACAGCCGTCGCGATAGCGACACCTAAAACTCAAAACCCCTGAAACAAAAAATCCAACGCTGCCCCAATCTCAAACCGCTGCGCTTCCAACGACATAATCGGTGATTTCAAAATCCGAGCCGGAACAGCTGCCAATTTCGGCGTTTCCAACACACACTCAAGACCATCGACCACCACAATCGGGCTCAAATTAGTGGGTAACTTGACTGCCGGAAAGCGATCAAGCCGGCGCAGCGGTATGACGACTCGGCTGTCCAGAGAACTCAAGACATCGCTTTGCACATCTAGCAGATACGGTACGTCGTCAGACGTTGCACTGCTATTGCGGTAAACATCGAAACGCGCCATGTCAGAAAGACCGCCATTCGTCTAGCGGCAAACCGTCTTGCTCAATCGTTTGATTGTAGGCTGCGATAAACTCGGCATGCTCTTGCTGCCAACGCCTTTCTCTTTCGCCGCGCACTAACTCGCGCAGATGTCGGTCGCAGGCCTGCGAAATATTGATATTCAATGCCTTGGCCTCGGCCAGCACATCGGCAGACAAGGTGATATTGGTGGCTTTCTTTGAGGCGCTGTTCGTGACTGCCATGATGTTGTCTCCATGAATATGGCTTTAGCATGCGCATTGTACTCCAACATAAAGACTGTTGGAGTACTGCGCAATAGTGACACCAAATTGTTAAAGAGCCGGTGAGATTCCCTTCACCCTAGCGCTCTCCCAAGGGGAGAAGAAATCAGACCGCTGAATTACGCAACGCCTTAAAGCGCCGATAGCAAGCGACTTCAAAAACTAACTAAGCCTACCCAGCACCACAAACCTTACCCAGATCAAACCCCGGCGGCTGCCCCGGCTCGGAGGCCAAAATCCTGGCAAACTCCTGCCCGTATTCCGCCCAATCTTTGATCCCGGTAATCACGCCCAAATACTCGCCGCCGCGCAAAAACACCAAGGACGGCCAACTGGTAAATCTAAACCTAGCCTGTAACTCGCGTTCGATGGATTTATCGATCAGCGCACCGTGCAAGCGCCCGGCAAAGGCTTTTAACAACTCCGGCAAGATCACCGCGACGTCGTGGCTTTCCGGAAACATGACCGGGTGGTTGGCAAAGAACAGCACCACGGTGTCGTGGCCATAAATAAAGTTGTCGTAACTGTCGGCATCCAGCAGCGGCAGGCCATGGCGGATTTGCAGTTGTTCCAGCAAGGGCGTGCTCATGTTCTTAAAAACTCCGGCAGTTCGGGTTCGCGGTCGACCAGATCGGCGAATAAATGATCGAAGTTGGTTTCACCTTGCATGGCTAAACGCATCGCTTCCAAGGCATCGGCGATTTGCGCGGCGCGCTCTGCGGAGATGACTTCCCGCGCTGCATCCAAAAACACCAGCAACCAAGTGCCGGCGACTTGTTCGCCCACCAACATCATGTCAATCAGCGTGGTTTGGCCGCGATACTCGCAAAGTGCCGAATCGCCGCGCGGTTCTATGATTTGCATGGGGATGCCGATGCACATCAGTATTTGCCCCGATAATCGACATCGACTTGCAGACTGGGCAGGTCAGAAGCCGGCGGCAGCTTCACCTCAAAAGCCGCGGATAACACGATACGTTCGTCACCCAACCGACAGGCTTGTTCGGGCGACGGCCGTTCTTGTTCGTAGCGTTGGATATTCAAGATCGGGTCGGCCAATGCTTGCGGCGTGTCCGCACACTCAGCAACGACGCCGAACGTTTGCAGATAAGACAGAGCCATTTCAATAGCCGGTTGAATTTGCGCTTTAACGGCGGCCCGCAGGCTACCGCCGTAATCTTCCAACTCTTCCGGCTGCACGCCAATCAGCAGTAAATGCCGGGGATATTGACCGAGCATTTGCGCCAGGGCCAATACTTCCTGAAAACCGGTTTGATGCAGGCTCATTTTCTTGGCACCGAGGAAATTCGGCACCTCGTCATTTTCAACGCGCTTCATGGTTGCGGGAGGCAGACCATAATCCACCGCATCAAACACCACCAATACATCCGCCGCCTGGACATGCTCGATCAGGTATACACCTTGCGTACCACCATCCACCACTTGCACGTTATCCGGGAAACGGTAGTGCTTTTGCAGATGCTCGATGACGCGCACGCCGAAGCCTTCGTCGGCCCAAAGCAGGTTGCCGATGCCGAGTAACAGGATGTTGGCTGGAGTAGTTGCCATGGCTCGCTCAGACAAGCGTAGGGTGGGCACAATCAAGTGCCCACCGTTCTGTTCCGCGTGGGCACCAAAACCGTGCCCACCCTACGAATTTAATGCGCATCGTCCACCGGCTTGTCATCTTTAAAGGTCCGCCAGCCGGTCGCAATGGTGGACAGCATGCTCTGCCCGGATAATTTATCCTCGCGCACCGCGACATATATATGAATCAACACGAAGCAGACGATGAACCACATCACCAGATGGTGCCAGGTGTGCACGGTTTGACTGTCGCCGAACAGCGGCAACAGCCAACTGCTGAACAGTGTGTATTGCCAACTGCCCTGCCCCTCGCCTTCGCCATACAAGGCAAAGCCGGTGAAGATCATGAACAAGGAACCCCACACCAATACAAAATGCATCGCCAAGATTGCCAGCGGGTTGTGACCGATGTAGTGGCGCGGTGCTTTGGTCAAAAACGCATACCACAACAGTTCCTGCAAAACGCCGTCCCAAAAATGCGCTTGTAGCAAGGGCGGCAGAAAGATTTGCTTAGCATGTTCGTTGCCCGCATAGGCCCAGTAAATACGGCCTAGAAAGCCGATCACCAATACATAACCAGCGGCAAAATGCGCGAAACGGATGTAACCCATCAGAAAATGCTCACTAGCTTCGCCGACCGGCGAAGGTATAGGCGATGCGATCAAATAACCGCTTACAGCCAGCACGGTGATCGCCAGCGCATTGATAGCATGCCAGAGTCGAACCGGAAGTTCGTAAACGTAAACCGGAGCGAGTGGTGCGCTCATTGCGGTCTCCGGCCCGATGCTTTGCTGCGAAGCCAAAGGCTACGCAGCAGTGCTGCCGCCGCTATCGATAAAACTGCTGTAAACAGATGCGGCAGCCAGGCCGAGTAAGCGGTCAGCATATGTTCCAAGCTGTGCGTCAAGGCATCGATGCCGGGGTGGCTGTGGGCTTCGGCTTGGCCGAAAATCAGTAACAAGGCGATGAATGGCAATATTTTGTTCATAAGCTCTCCCGGTAGGGTGGATAAGGCAAACGCATCCACCATGGAATTTGAAAAAGGCGGGTGCGCTACGCTTATCCGCCCTACATTTTTATGGTTATCGGACTTTCACCCGTGTCAATTCCGTACCGTCCGGACTCATCACGTGCGTCGAACATGCCAGACACGGGTCGAAACTATGCAGTGTGCGCAAAACTTCCACCGGTTCGTCCGGCACCTCGACCTTGGTGTTCATCAGCGAAGCCTCGAAGGCGCCGATATTGCCTTGCTCGTCGCGCGGCGAACCGTTCCAGGTGGTGGGTACCACGCATTGGTAGTTGGCGATTTTGGTGTCTTCAATTTTCAACCAATGACCCAGCGCACCGCGCGGGGCTTCGGTGAAACCCACACCTTTGACGCTGCTCGGCCAGGTTTCCGGATCCCAGCGCTCGACATTGGCAGTGCTTAAATCGCCGGCCTTTAGATTGGCCATCAACTTGTCCATGAAATAGCGCATCTTGCCGGCGGCCCATTGCGCTTCCAGACCACGCGCGGCAGTTCTGCCCAATGTGGAGAACAAGGCGCTGACTGGCACGTCCAGGGTTTTCAGGACAAAGTTGATCTGTTCAGTCATTTCTTTGTTGCCTTGCGCATAGCCGATGACATAGCGCGCCAACGGCCCCACTTCCATAGCATGGCCGCGCCAGCGTGGAGCTTTGATCCAGGAATATTTGGCGCTTTCGTCCAGCTCCTGAATATTGGTGCGGTCGCCCTTGGTTTTGGCGCCGATTTTATAGTTCGGTTCGGTGATGCCCTCCCAAGGATGCAAGCCTAGCGCTTCGTCCGGGTATTTATACCAGGAGTGCGGTACGTATTCCTTAATTTGCTCGGGATCGGTCAAGTCCACTTCGTGGACTTTCGTCAGATCGCCGTTGATGATCGCGCCGCGCGGCATCAACAAGTTAGCGGCAGAATAGTCGTTGGCTTTGTCCGGGATGTCGCCGTAAGACAGCATGCTGGCCCCGGCCAAACCACCGCCGTACATCCAGCCTTTGTAGAACTCCGCAATCGCCAGTAAATCCGGAATATAGACCTGGTCGATAAAGGTGATGGTGCGGTCAATAATCGACGAAATCAGGTTCAAGCGCTCCATGTTCACCGCACCGACCGCGCCGACGCCGTCCAGATTGATCGCACAAGGCACGCCACCCACCAGCCAATTCGGATGCGGATCTTTGCCGCCGAAGATGGTGCGGATTTTCATGATGTCTTTTTGAAAATCCAGCGCTTCCAGATAATGCGTGACCGCCAACAAATCGGCTTCCGGCGGCAGCAAATAGGCCGGATTAGTCCAGTAACCGTTCTTGAACGGGCCAAGCTGGCCGGATTCGACGAACTTTTTCAGGCGGTTTTGGGTGTCGCGGAAGTAGCCGGGCGAGGATTTGGGATTGCTCGGCGAAATTTGCTGTTGCAAGGCCGAAGTTGCTACCGGATCGGCCTTCAAGGCATTGACCGGGTTAACCCAATCCAAGGCATGCAGATGATAGAAATGCACCAGGTGATCGTGAGCCTGCAAGCTTAGTTGCATGATATTGCGGATCGAGTTGGCGTTTTCCGGGATCTTGATTTTCAATGCATCCTCGACCGCCCGCACCGATGTCAAGGCGTGGGTGCCGGTGCAGACGCCGCAGATGCGTTGCACGAAGGCCCAGGCATCGCGAGGGTCGCGGCCCTTTAAAATCACTTCCAGCCCACGCCACATGGTGCCGCTGGAGATGGCGTTACGGATGATGTTGTCGTCGTCGATATTGACTTCGCAGCGCATGTGGCCTTCAATGCGGGTGACCGGATCGACCACCACACGGCGGCCGGCGTCGTTTAAGTTAAAACCGTTGGGGGTGTTTCGGACTGTCATTATTGCTGCGCTCCTGGTTGTTTATCCCCGGCTTGTTTGGCGTTATTTAGAGCCGTCAAACCGGCATGCGCGGCGACACCGGCACCGACAATCGCGGCGGCGGTGCCACCGACCACATCGGCGTTGGCTTCGATACCGAATTGATTGATACCGGTAAGGCGGTCGTAAAAGCTGCCTTTATCCCAGAAACCATCCTCGGAACAGCCGATACAGCCGTGGCCCGATTGAATCGGAAACGAGGTGCCTTCGTTCCATTTCACTGTGGAGCAGGCGTTATACGTGGTTGGCCCCTTGCAACCCATTTTGTACAGGCAGTGACCCTGGCGAGCGGCTTCGTCGTCCCATTGCTCGACGAATTGACCGGCGTCGAAATGTGGCCGTCTGTAGCATTTGTCGTGAATGCGCTGGCTATAGAACATCTGCGGCCGGCCTTGTTTGTCCAGCGTCGGCAGTTTATCGAACGTTAATAGATAAGCCACCACGGCGGTCATCACTTCAGCAATCGGTGGGCAACCAGGCACCTTAATAATAGGTTTGTCGGCCAAGCCGGGGACTTTATGGACCGGCGTGGCGCGGGTTGGATTAGGCTTGGCGGCTTGTACGCAACCCCAGGAGGCACAAGAACCCCAGGAAATGATGGCCTTGCAACTCTCGGCGGCATATTTGAGTTGCTCAACAAATGGCTTGCCGCCAATAATGCAATACATGCCGTCTTCGGCCAGCGGCGGATTGCCTTCCACGGCCAGGATGTAGTTGCCTTTGTATTTTTCGACGATCTCGGTGACGATGGCTTCGGCGTTATGACCAGCTGCAGCCATGATGGTGTCGTCGTAATCCAGCGACAACATCGACAAAATCACGTCTTTGGCTAAGGGGTGACCGGAACGGATGAAGGATTCTGAGCAGCAGGTGCATTCCAGGCCGTGTAACCACAACACTGGGATGCGCGGCTTGGTTTCCATCGCATGGGCGATTTTCGGCGCGAAAGCCGGCGACAAGCCCAGCGAGGCAGCCGTTAAACTGCAGAATTTCAGAAAACTGCGGCGGGTGATGCCTTGCCTGCGCATCACGTCGTAAAAGGTTTCGATCATGGATACTCCAGTCGTCGTTATGGCTAATCGAAGTGACTGGCTTGACGACGGCACGCGAGCTGAGGCGTTGCTTGTTGTTATCCAGACCTTCAACAGCAAGTTTTCAAAACCGCCCCAAGCAGCTGTGCCGTCCACCATTTGCGCAAACGGTTGAAAACCTTTGATTGTTATTATTTGGACGACAACATCCTGCTCGTTTAAGACCGGCGTTGCCCCGCCATCCATTAGCAACATCCATGCCGATCAGCGGGTAGCGCTAAAACCTTTAAGATCGTGGGACAATTAGCATTTAACCTTGCTCTACTCCTGTCTGCTAAGCAACAAAGCCCACAAAACCACGCGAAATTGGCGGAAATACGACATTGAGGTTGAGTTAAGAATGGCGGCGAAAAACCTCTCAGCACTTGGTTGACAGGTCTGAGGAGGGGCGGCTACAGTGAATAAACGTCCGCAAAGCCTTTGAGACTGGACCAACCCAAAATAATTAAGCTGAAACAACACCAGGAGCCCCTATGAACCGCTTTATCATGCTCATGTTACTGACTTTATGTAACACCCATGTCTTGGCCGATTGGGACCCGGAACTGGAAGCGCAAGAACAAGCAAAGCGGGAAGCCACACAGCGCGCCGAACAAGTCAAGCAGCGGGAGGCGCAAAAAATGATCGACGCCGCGAATGCCAAAGGCAACCAGGAAATGATGGACAGCAAACGCAAAAACCTGGGGGCGGCAGCCAAGGGTAAATCGGATGCGGAAGTGAATCGTTTGTACGACGCCAAGATCAAACAAACCACAGACGAGGCCAATCGCTTGGCTCAGGAAGCTCGCAGTGCGCTTAGCCAAGGCCAAGGCGCGGCGGCGGTAAAACAAGTAACCGGCAAAAGCCTGCAGGAATTGGAAAATATGTCCGATGAAGAAGCCGACGCCCTGTCTCGGGAATTGGAAAAGAAATACGGGCAATGAGGAATAGTGCCTCGCGCCCGCCGTTCGGATAAACAATCCCTAGCCTAGAGATTCATCCGCTCACACTCCCGGCAAAGGAACTGTCGGCTCTGGCTTATTCGCCGTCTATCTCTTGTTCCAGCAAAGTCCGCAGGCCGGCCGGCATTTCCAGGGTTTCCGGATCCCAGCCTTCCAGCTCCAGCACATCTTTCAGGCATTCTTCCATGATCAAATGGGCTTGTTGCGTGGCATCGGCAATCCGTTGATGCACCCGGGTTTGCACCTCGCTACCGCTGCGCTCTGAACAATGGGCTTGGTAATCAAACAGTTTACGTAAGCTATCAATCTGTCCGCCCACTTGCGACGGGCAGGAACACATGTACAAAATCCCCTGGACGTTGATACGTTTGAGTTGTTGATTGCTAAATTGGGTTTCCAGTTTCATGATGCGAGCTCTCGATTTTCTCGTTTATTATAATTATCGGGTTGGCGCCAACCCTGGCTCTAATTCTTTTCCGCCGCATACGCCGCTAAGCTTCGACCGGTGGCATAGGCTATCAAGGCCAAGGCCAGTTATCAACTTTAGGCAGATTCGTTAGCGCCAAGAAGCTAATTTTAACAATCAATCCAAGATCAAGCCGGCGCTAAACCACCGCTGATCAATTGCCGGGTACGGGCATAGGTTTCCTGAATGATTAAGGCATCGGTGCTGGCCCGATGCCGCAACAAGGCCATATCCTGAATCACTTGCCGTTTGGTTTGGCTCCAGATATCCATCTGCGCTTCTTTTAATATCATTTCCAACGCGCTGAGATAAAAACCCGGCTGTACGCCGCAGCGAAAAAACAAGCGAGATAACCACGGCTTATCAACCACCCAGCCATCGCTATACACCGTTTTACCGGCTAAAAAATCATTCAATTCGCTGGCCACCAGGGCGACGGGTTTTCCACAATTGACTAAGATCTCTCGACTGAGCCCATGCACGCACTCAGCCTGCGCATCCCAGTGAGTCCAATCGCTGGCCGGCTTGATCAGCGCGCAATATTTTTGCCCGTTTCCCAATACCACGCCCACTTCGATAGGATAACTATCGAAGCCAAACCCGGAGGCTTCAAAATCGATGACATTCGGTCTGATGGTTTGCAACTGAGCATCCCTTTGCAAATCGTAAAACGTGTAAGCCTAGCCTAAATCGACGAATAAGATCGACGTAAACGGGCCGATTTAATTTTATAAAACCAGCGTAAAACCAGTAACAAAACCAGTATGCCGCCGAACAGCAAGGGCCGGCTCAGATCTTTTTTGACCAGCCAGGCAAAATGCACCACGCCGGCAACGGCAATCGGGTAAACCAAACCGTGCAAGCGTTTCCAGTTTTTGCCGCCGAGCCGGCGCTGCATGGCGTTGGTAGAGGTTACCGCCAGCGGAATCAGCAGCAAAAACGCCGCAAAACCAACAGTAATGTAAGGACGTTTCAGGATGTCTTTAGCAATAGCCGACCAATCGAAAAACTGGTCCAAAACCAAATACGTCGAAAAATGCAGGCAAGCATAAAAAAATGCAAACAAGCCCAGCATCCGCCTGAGCCGGACCAACCAGTTTGCGCCGCTTAGCTGCCGTAGCGGCGTGACACCCAGACTGATCAACAAAAACGTCAAGGTCCAATAACCGGTATTGTGGGTGATTTTTTCGATGGGATTAGCACCCAATTGGTCTTGCCAGGCCGCCGTCAGCAATAACCCCAGGGGCAGCAAAGCCGCCAAAAACACCAGCGGTTTTAGACTCCGCAGGTGACTATCGTCAAGCGCTTTCCAATTCATAGTTAAAAGTTTTTAGTCAAATCCATCCCGGTATACAAACCGGCTACTTGCTCGGCATAGCCGTTGAACGGCAAGGTCGGCCGTTTTAGAAAGTCGCCCAAGCGGCGTTCCTTGGCTTGGCTCCAGCGGGGGTGATCGACTGCCGGGTTGACGTTGGCATAAAAGCCGTATTCATTTGGACCGGCTTGCATCCAACTGGTCGTGGGCTGCTGTTTGACCAAACGAATCTTGACGATGGATTTGGCGCTTTTGAAACCGTATTTCCACGGCACGACAATACGCACCGGTGCGCCATTTTGATTGGGCAAGACTTCGCCGTACAAACCAAAAGTCAGCAAAGCCAAGGGATGCATGGCTTCATCGATCCGCAGGCCTTCGCGATACGGCCATTCCAATACCGCCCGCCGCTGGCCGGGCATTTGCTCGGGGTCGTGCAAGCTGACGAATTCCACATAACGCGCCTCGCTGGTCGGTTCCACTTGTTTCAACAGCTCCGCTAAGGGATAACCCAACCAGGGGATGACCATCGACCAAGCCTCCACGCAACGCAGACGGTAGATGCGCTCCTGCATCGGTGCCAATTTCAGCAAATCTTCGATGGCAAATTGTTTGGGTTTGCGGACCTCGCCTTCGACACTTACCGTCCAGGGCCGGGTTGTCAGACGGCCGGCCATTTTGGCCGGACCTTCCTTGCTGGTGTCGAATTCGTAAAAATTATTGTATTGGCTGACATCTTCCAAAGGCGTCAGTTTATCGGTCAAGCCGTAAGCTTCGGAGAGACTGCTTGCCAGTTTTTCTCCGCCAACAGCAGATCCTGCCAGCAAAGCGGCAGATCCGCCAAGCGCCAACTGCATGAAATGCCGGCGCTGGTAAAACAGCTCGCGCGGCGTGATTTCGGAAGCGGGAATTGCGGGGATGCCGGGAAGTTTCATGGGGACGCCTCGTGAAAAGTTTAGAACCACTCGACCGTATACCGGGCCAGCAGTTCCGCTTGCGGCAAAATCAGACCATGGGCTTTGCTGCGGTCGTCCACGCTCTATTTGTGTGGCTTTTTCTTGCTATCCGACTTTTTGGCTGCCGCCTTTTTTGTAGCAGTCTTTTTTGTAGCAGTCTTTTTTGCGGACTTGGCGACTTTTTTATGCGCGGATTTCCGTGGATTTTCCTCCGCTGTCACTTTCGCGGCGTCAGTTTGCGCAGACTGCTCTGCCAGATCCGCGCTATCCGGCGGCAAATCCGGCATCGGCAATATGGCAGCGTCGCTGCCGTCATCAACGGCTGCCCGGTCGCAGTCCGGCAAGTCTTGATCTTCAGGTGAGCAAATGACTCGATAGATAATTTTCCGGTCTTCGTTTTTACCGGTTTTAGGTTCTAGCGGCCTAACAATAGGCGCGGTGTCGTCTGAGATTGTGCCCAATAATTCGGCCGCGGCTGTTTCACTGTATGCCCAAACGCTAAAAAGCAAACTCAAATAACACGCCAGGTATATCGGGCGACTGGAATCACTACTACGCCGACTAGCCATGGGGCTGCAATTGCTTTAAGTGACGTTTGGCTTCATCCCATAAGCCGTCCAGTTCCGCCAATTCGCAATCGCGCAGCTCGCGACCGGAGGCTTCCACTTGCTTTTCGATGTAATTGAAGCGGCGGGTGAATTTTTTAGTGGCTTCGCGCAAGGCGATTTCCGGATTGACTTTCAGGTGCCGAGCCAGATTGACGACCACCAACAACAAATCGCCGATTTCCTCCTGGATATGGGCTTGATCGCCGGACTGCCAAGCTTCGTGGACTTCCTGCAACTCCTCGCGCACTTTGTCGAATACCGGCTCGGTTTCCGGCCAATCGAAACCGTGGCTAGCGGCACGATTTTGGATTTTCTCGCATTGCACTAGCGCCGGCAGGCTTTGCGCGACGCCGGCCAACACACTTTCGGTGTGCTGCGCAGGCTGTTTCAAACGGCGTTCTTGCGCTTTGGCCTCGTCCCAGGCTTGCTGGCGCTGCTCATCGGTATCGAATTTAACCTCGGCAAACACATGCGGATGCCGACTCACCAGCTTTTCGCTAATTGCCGCCGCGACTTGCTCGAAATCGAACAAACCGCGCTCATCGGCAATTTGCGAGTGAAACACGACTTGCAGCAACAGGTCACCCAATTCGCCACGTAAATCGTCGAAATCGTTACGTTCGATGGCGTCGGCCACCTCGTAAGCTTCTTCGATGGTGTAGGGAATCAGGCTATGGAAATCCTGCTTGACGTCCCAGGCGCAACCCCTCTCCGGGTCGCGCAAGCGGGCCATCAACGCCAGCAATTCCTGGGTTTTCGTCAAACTCAAAATGTCGAACCGAAGGTATCCTGATAGCGTTTTTTGAACTCCGCCATCGTGAAGGTGTGGTTCTGGGTGCCATTGTGCTCAATTTTGATCGCGCCCAACAGTGAAGCAATCCGCCCGGTAACATCCCAATCGTAATCGTTGATCAGACCATACAGCAGACCAGCCCGATAAGCGTCTCCGCAGCCGGTGGGGTCCAGCAGTTGTTTGGGCTTGGCGGGCGGAATATCGATCACTTCGCCGCGCGTGTATACCTTGGAACCGTTACCGCCCAAGGTGATGATCAAGGCGTCGACTTTTTCGGCAATTTGCTCCAACGTCAGGCCTGTGCGCTGCTGCATCAACTCCGACTCATAGTCGTTAAAGGTGGCGTAATTAGCCAGTTCCAGGAACGCCAACAATTCTTCGCCATCAAACATCGGCATGCCTTGGCCGGGATCGAAAATAAACGGAATGCCTTGCTCGGCGAATTGCTGGGCGTGCTCTTGCATGCCTTGCTTACCGTCCGGGGAGACGATACCAATGGTAATGCCCGAGTCAGACGGCACGGTATTTAAATGCGAAAAACTCATGGCACCGGGATGGAAAGCGGTAATTTGGTTATCGTCTACATCGGTGGTGATATAGGCTTGACCGGTGTAATGATCGTCCAGCACCTTGATATAACGGCTGGAAATGCCGCATTGGCTCAGCCATTGGGCGTAGGGTTCGAAATCGTGGCCGACGGTCGCCATGATAGACGGCTCTTCCTGCAACAATTTCAGGTTATAAGCAATGTTACCGGCGCAACCGCCGTATTCGCGGCGCAAGGCCGGCACCAGGAAAGACACGTTAAGCATGTGTACTTTCTCGGGGAGGATGTGATGTTTAAATTTGTCGTGAAACACCATGATGGTGTCGTAGGCCATGGAGCCACAGATCAATGCACTCATTATTATCCTTGTTTGACGATTTTAGCCGCCTTAAGGTAACGGATGTTTGAAACAGGCACAAGACGAAAGCGACAAAATCAGCCGCTCTCCTTGCCTTTATCCCTTACAAAAGAATCAACGCCCAGGTCACGCCGGCCCAAATCAAGGACAACATGACTGCCGCCGAGCCTATGTCCTTGGCGCGTCCGGATAACTCGTGATGCTCGAAACCGACCCTGTCCACGACCGCTTCTACCGCGGAATTCAGCAACTCCACCAGCAACACCAAAACCACGCTGCCGATTAACAAGACTTTTTCGATAGCGGTTTGCCCCAGCCAGATCGCCAGCGGCGTTGTGACCACGAACAAGGCCACTTCCTGACGAAACGCTTCCTCGTGCTGCCAGGTAGCCTTAAAGCCGGCGACCGAAAAAAAGCAGGCGTTAATCAGCCGCTTAAGTCCCTTTGCATTTTGATTTGCCATTACTTATTCCTACTCCTCGATCAGGGTCCGATAACCATCGGCATCCATTAATTGTTCCAGTTCCGCCGGGTTATCGGCTTTGATGCAAAACAGCCAGGTTTGATACGCGCCGTCGTTTACCAACTCCGGCTCGTCTGTCACCGCTTCGTTAACTTCAACCACGCTGCCGCTGACCGGGCTGAACAAATCGGAAGCTGTTTTGACCGATTCCACCACCGCCAGTTGTTCGCCCGCTTTTACGACCCGGCCGACATCCGGCAAGCCGATAAAAACGATGTCGCCCAATTCGGACTGCGCGAAGTCGGTGATACCGACGCGCACCAGATTGCCGTCTTCCAGCTTGGCCCATTCATGGGTTTGCGCATATTTCAAATTTTCAGGTGTTTCACTCATTTGCATTTCCCTCAAGCCGTCACAGTAATCCGAAAGGATAACCGGCTATTTTTTTAACACAACAAAAAATTACAGACGCCAGCCCAAACTTTATAATCCCGACTCTATGGGAAGCACTTACAACAAGTTCGGCCATTAAGACGTCAAACTACATTCAACAAAATTCATGCGCATAGCACTTTTCCTAGCAGGCTGGCTTGGCTTTGTTAGCCTGACTCCGACCGCCGCCAGGGCGGACGATGACGACGCCCCCGCAAGCACCGACCGAACTAAACCGGCCGACGGCAACGCCGCCGGCGACGTGTTACAGCTGAACAGCGCCGCGCAAAAGCGGGCCGGCATTCAAACCCAAACACTGGTAGTGGTTAAACAAACGCCCGAATTTGCCGCTTACGGCACGGTGGTCAATCCGGAACCACTGCTGAGCATCCGCCAGCAATTCCTGGCCGCCAGCGCCCAGCAAGACAGCGCCCAAGCCCGCTACAGCGAAGCGGCGCAAAACCTGAACCGCACCCGCGACCTGCATCAACAGGACATCGTTTCCACCCGCCGCTTGCAGGAACAGCAAGCTATCTGGCAGGCGGACAAAGCCAATCTGGCTGCCAACAGCTATCAGCAGCAACTCATAGCAGCCAACAGCCGCCTAGTGTGGGGCGACACCCTGAGCAACTGGTTTACCCATGCTCAGGATAAAAACGCCATGCAACTGCTGGAACATCGCGCCCAGTTACTGCAAATCACCCTGCCCGCGAATAGCCGGCTCGATCCCGGCGTCAAACTTATTCATATCCACGAACGCGGCCAGCGCCAAGCCGCCTTGCCCGCCGCGCTGATTTCCGCCTCGCCGCAAGTCGACCCTGTGTCGCAAGGCCCGCGTTATTTTTTCAAATGCGCGGACTGCCGCCTGCCCTTCGGCACCCATATTACCGCCTGGATTCCAGAGGGCGGCCAAGCCAGTAGCGGCGTCAATATCCCGCAACCGGCCTTGGTCTGGCATCTGGGTCAGGCTTTTGTGTTTATCAAAACCGATGCGGAGCATTTCAGCCGCCGAGCGCTCAAGCAATACAGCAGCAATAGCCAAGGTTATTTCGTCGCCGGCGATTTGCGGCCCGGCGAAGAAATAGTGACCACCGGCGCGCAAACGCTGTTATCGCAACAATTGAAAGGCCTGATACCGGACGAGGACAAGGATTAGAGCCGGCTTAGTGTTTTATCTGCAACACCTGGACCGATTCCCAAACCCGCTCAGTAAACTCCGCATCCATCGCCGGCATGCCATCCTGGAGCCACTGCACGATCACTTTAGCGATATTGGGATAGGTGACATGCACCGCATGGGGATTGTGCAGCCAGTCCTCGATCACCGCGTCATCCAAATCAAACATCGTATGGCCGTAGCCCAGTTGCTTTAATGCTTCGGCGTTGGAAATCTGCTCCATTTGCGCGTGCAATGGCTTGACCAGGATCTTCTTGCCCAATTGCAAGGACTCGCTGGCCAATTCGAAGCCCGCATTGCTGATGATGCCGGCGCAATCGTACAAATCCCTCTGGAAACCTGCTCTGGACAGTTGCTTGCAAACGATGTGCGGATATTTCGACACCGCCGGTTCCGGCGAGTACACATGAAACTCAAAATTTTCGAATGGGCACAGCAGCTTAACCACTACTTGCGGATCTTCGAAAGGCAAATACACCAATATTTTATTGGCCTGGGTGTTTTGCGGAAACGCCGGGGTTTCGATAATCGGCGGCAAAATCGGTTGGCCGAAATGGTGCCAGTGCAGACCTATGCCGATGTCCGCCGGGGCAAAATACTTCATCACCTGCTCGGCAATCGGATCGCCGCCGGCCCGGGGAATTTTGTGTCCAAAGGCGTATTGATGGCCGACACCCAAGACTTTTTTCTTTTGCCGCCTTGCCGCCCAGGCTGTGACCGGCTCGAAATCACTGATCACCAAATCGTAAGCGCTTAAGTCCAGGCTGCTGATGTCTCTGATAAAGCGGATAGGACTGGCCTCCAACGCGGTTTTTACGTAACTGACCTGGCCGTTATGGGTGTTAAAGGTCAAGCCGGTTTTGACTTGATAGCCGTTGAATACTTCCATATCGAAGTATTTGTCCGCCCGCCGGCCGGTAAATTGGAAGGTCACATCAAAACCCGCCGCATACAGTTCTTTCGCCATCACTCGGGCGCGGGTGATGTGACCATTGCCCGTGCCTTGCACACCATAAAAAATTTTCATCATAAAATGTAATTGAGACTAAAAATTGCCGCGCCAACCCCCAAGACCACGCCCATCAGCGTGTCGGTGGGAAAATGCACGCCCAAAACCACTCTGGAAAAACCGACCAGCGCGGCCCAAACATAAAGAGCCGGCAGCAACGACGGCGCAAAATACCCTAGCAAGGTGGCTACCATGAACGCGGCCGAGGTATGTCCGGAGGGGAAACTGAATTGATCCGATGGCGTAATCACGCTCTTGAAATCCTGCAGCGCTTGTTGCGGACGGTTGCGTTTAAAGCCTTTTTTTAGCAGCGTATAGACCGGTCTTTCGATTAGAAACGCTAATATCATGGCGCGTAACAACGCATCGTTGCTGCCTTGATCCCAATACAGCCAAGCCGCGAGAAGCACATACAGCAAACCGTCAGCGGTGCGGGAAATCATGCGGCAAAAGCGTACTAGGTAGGCATGGATGGCAACGCTGTTCAACCAGGTAAACATCGTCACGTCGTACTTATGAATGGAGTAAATCAGCTTCATGGTCTGGCCCTCGTTGTTTGCCGCGCGCGTCGACCGCGATCTTCACGCAGCAGTTGGAAATCGTCGATTTTCCGTTTCACGTTTATCCCTGATGACGAGGCCAGCTTAGAGATGCTTTGTGACAACAATATGAAGCTTTGTTTAAGCTTATGTGACAGGCCCATTTCGGCGATTGTTTGTTACAATTGCCGGCTGCGACGCACTCGGCTGTTTGGCGCGTTCGAGACCGGCGATCTATAACAACACGGCAAAACCTTTTCGGTTTTAATCAGGGCACTATGCAACGTTTTTGCACTATAGGTTTTGTACTCGGCCTGATCTTGATGGTCTTCGGCGTGACCTACGCGCTACCCATAGCCACTTCGCTGTATTTCGAGGATGGCATGGTCGATCACTTTGTAAACGGCATGTCGCTGAATATAGGGATTGGCAGCCTGCTTTCGGGCGTGACGATGCGCTTTCGCGGCGATGTGAAAACCCGAGACGGCTACTTGCTGGTAGCTTCGTTCTGGGTATTGATGTCTTCCGCGGCCACATTGCCGCTGATTTGGGGCATACCCGGCCTGTCGTTCACGGACGCTTTTTTTGAATGCGTTTCCGGCTTTACCACCACCGGCGCCACAGTATTAGTCGGTCTGGACAATTTGGCACCGTCACTGAACCTCTGGCGACACGAGCTAAACTGGATAGGTGGATTGGGCATCATCGTCCTGGCCGTGGCAATTTTGCCGTTGTTGGGTGTTGGTGGTATGCAGTTGTATAAAGCCGAGATCGCTGGCCCGGTCAAGGACAGCAAAATCACCCCGCGCATCACCGAAACCGCCCGCTTGCTCTGGCTAGTCTACGCCGGCGCCACCTTAGCCTGTATCCTGGCATTGAATTTGGCCGGCATGGGTTGGTTTGATGCCATTTGCCACTCCTTTGCCACGCTCGGCTTGGGCGGGTTTTCGACGCATGACGCCAGCATCAGCTTTTACGATTCGGCAGCCATCGAACTGGTACTGACTATTTTCATGTTGATCGCCGCGATGAATTTCGCCACGCACTACACCGTACTGCACAATCGCAGCCTTAAGCCTTATCTCTCCGACCCCGAAGCAATACCAATGTTGGGTGTGTTAGCCGGCAGCATTTTGCTTTGCAGCGGCTATCTATGGCATTTCAATACCTATCCTGATTTCTTTATCAGTTTGCGCCACGTGACCTTCAACCTGGTATCAATAGCCACCGACTGCGGGTTGATGAGCGCGGATTTTGACGCATGGCCGCCGTTTGTGCCGTGGTGGATGCTTTACCTGAGCTGCATTACCGCCTGCACCGGCTCAACCGGCGGCGGCATCAAGATGTTCAGAACCCTACTGCTTTGGAAACAGGCGGGACGGGAAATGTTCAGCCTGCTGCATCCCCGCGCGGTCAATCCCATTCGGATTGGCGACACGCCGATTGCCAACAAAATCATCTTCGCCGTTCTGGCGTTTATTTTTCTGTACTTCATTTCTATTGTGGTGATGACTTTCACCCTGATCTTTACCGGACTGGACCCGATTTCCGCCCTTAGCGCCGTAATCGCCTGTATTAATAACGCCGGCCCCGGCCTAAACCAGCTAGGCCCATCACATAGTTACGCCAGCCTCAGTGATTTCCAAACCTGGATTTGCGCAATAACCATGTTACTCGGCCGCCTGGAAGTCTTTACGCTAATCGTGCTTTTTACACCCACTTTCTGGAGAAAATAGTACAATTCGTCGCCTTATCGTCCGCAAGCCCTCTATAAAAACAACATAGATTTAGCGTGCCCGGATCGCAACACTTACCACTTATCAGGAACATTGGCATGACTTCCGCTACACATATTGATTTTCTTAGTAAAAGAAAGCTGGCCTTTTACTTTTCCGGCACGCTGCTGTTAATTTCCATTGTTTCATTTTTCGTCAAGGGTCTGGATCTGGGCATAGACTTTACCGGCGGCAGCGTCTACGAATTGCATTACAACCAAGCCGCCGATCTGGACAAAATGCGCAGCACTCTGGAACAACAAGGCTTCGCCGATGCCAATCTGCAACATTTCGGCAGCGCGGCTGACGTGTTAATCCGCTTGAAGCCGGTAGAAAACATCAGCCAAAAAGAGCTTAGCGAAAAAGTGCTAAATGTCGCTAACAGCAGCCAAAGCCAACCCGGCGAACTGCGCCGCGTGGAATTCGTCGGCCCGCAAGTGGGCGATGACTTGGTCAACGATGGCGGCCTGGCCCTGTTCTTCGCTTTTGTCGGCATCATGTTTTACGTCAGCATTCGCTTTGAGTGGAAATTATCCTTGAGCGCGATCGCTGCCTTATTCCACGACAGTATCATCACGATGGGTTTTTTCTCGGTATTTGGCTGGGAATTCGACATGACCGTGTTGTCGGCGATTTTGGCGTTGATCGGTTATTCCATCAACGACACCATCGTGGTCTACGACCGGATTCGTGAAACCGTCCGCACCAGTCGCATCAAGGAATCGATTAACGACATCGTCAATACCGCGCTGAACGACACGCTGAGCCGGACCATTCTGACCTCGTTAACCGTCTTCTTAACACTGTTGGCCCTAGCTTTCCTCGGCGGCAAAACCATCCACGGCTTTGCGATTGCTATGCTGATCGGCGTCGTTAAAGGCACCTACTCGTCGATTTACATCGCCAGCTCGCTCGCTTTGAGCCTGGGCTTGAGCCGCGACGACCTGATGCCGCCCGCCAAAGACAGCGTCGTCGACGACATGCCTTAACCCGAATTTTCATTTATCACTTCAAGCGAACGCTCACGGAATAACTTGATGACACAAAAGCTTAATACTCGCGACCTTACCCAACTCACCCTCGGCATTCCCGGATTTGCCTATAAAGACTTGTACGATGCCAAACGCCTGTCTGATTTGTTGACGGTATTCGATCAGTCGGTACAGCAACACGATGCCGCCTTGTTTGCGGAAATTACTGCTTACCGCGCCTGCGGCAGCGAAGGCATGAAGCCCGAGGAAGTTTCCGAATTATTGGTAAGAATGGCACCGCTAGTCGGTACCTTCGTCGCGCGTTTATTCAATGTCAGCGATGTGCGCGACCAACAAATCGGCCATATTCGTGGCGAATTCGACGCAATATTTGTTTATCGCACAGAAATCGTTGGCAATTTGAGCAAGTTGTTCAAAGGGCAAACCATTGAAGATTGGGATATTGCCGCACTGCGCAGCCAACTGAATGGCTTATTGACCGCTGCTGACAAACAGGATTTATTCCAGGCCGATCCGGAATTGGCGATTAGCCAAATCGGCGCCGATTTATGGCGCTTGTCGCAACAGGCGGACATTACGGATGCCGAGCTTGCCGCGTTCAAAGACCAATTGAGCGGCTACGACAGCCCTGCTGCGCTGGTAGCCGGCCTGCTGGACATCGTCCGTCGCTGGAGTTTTGCCGCCCAGCACGACCCGGAATTAAAAGCCTATGTCGCCAAATGGGTGAGTTTCAAGGTGCCGGAAAAAACCAATCTGGACAATCTGGTTGACCACGAAACCGTTGCACAAAACGGTTATGACGTATGGGCTTGCGACGATCACCATCACCGTCGCCGCGACGGCTTTGCCTTGACCGACAAGCGCTTCAAACAACGTCAGGTGCTGTATGAAGTGGATCATTGCATTTACTGCCACGACCGCGATAACGATTCCTGCTCCAAAGGCATCAAGAACAAAAAAGACGGTACGTTCAAAACCAATCATTTGAGCGCACTGATGACCGGCTGCCCGCTGGAAGAAAAAATCTCCGAGATGCACGTGGTCAAACGCCAAGGCGACAATATCGGCGCGCTGGCGATGATCATCATCGACAATCCGATGTGCCCCGGCACCGGCCACCGGATATGCAACGATTGCATGCGCGGCTGTATTTACCAAAAAACCGAGTCGGTGAATATTCCGCAAATCGAAACCAATGTGCTGACAGACGTATTGTTCATGCCTTGGGGTTTTGAAATTTACAGCCTGTTGACCCGCTGGAATCCTCTGAATGTCAAGCGCTCCACCGCCCTACCGTATAACGGCAAAAACGTGCTGGTGGCCGGCATGGGTCCGGCCGGTTATACCTTGTCGCACTATTTGCTGAATGAAGGCTTTGGCGTGGTGGGTATCGATGCCTTGAAAATCGAGCCGCTCCCCCTGCATCTAACCGGCGACCGCGATAACGTGCCGATGCCCATCATGGACTTCCAAGACCTTTACGAAGACCTGGATAAACGTGTGTTGCTAGGTTTTGGCGGCGTGGCCGAATACGGCATTACCGTGCGTTGGGACAAAAACTTTTTGAAAGTCATTTACCTGACTTTGCTACGCCGCAACGCTTTCAAATGCTACGGCGGCGTGCGTTTCGGCGGCACCATCACCATCGACGAAGCCTGGGAGATGGGTTTCGACCACATCGCCATTGCCAGTGGCGCCGGCAAACCAACGGTGATCGATCTGAAAAACAACATGACCCGTGGTATCCGCAAAGCGTCAGACTTCTTGATGGGCCTGCAATTGACCGGCGCGGCTAAAGAATCCTCGCTGGCTAATCTACAAGTTCGGCTACCGGCCGGCGTCATCGGCGGCGGCTTGACAGCCATCGATACCACCACCGAATTACTGGCTTACTATCCTGGTCAAGTCAGCAAGATTTTGCATCGTTACGAAAAACTGGTGGCCAAATACGGCGAAGCGACGGTGCGCAGCCGTTACGATGGTGAAGAACTGGAAATTCTGGAAGAGTTCCTGGCGCATGGCCGCGTCATCGAACAGGAGCGCGAACGCGCCGCCGCCGCTGGTGAAACACCTAACTTCCTGCCTTTCCTGAAACAATGGGGCGGCGTGACGCTGTTCTACCGTAAAGGCATCAAAGACTCGCCAGCATATCGGCAAAACCACGAAGAGATCCACGAAGCGCTCTCGGAAGGCATTTATCTGGCCGAAGGCATGAGCCCATTGGAAGCGATCGAAGATCAATACGGTCATTTGCAAGCCGTACGCTTTGAGAGGCTGACCGAGCAAGACGGTAAATGGCGCAAAGCCGATGAAGTGAAAGTGAAGCTGCGCGGCCTGTTCATCGCCGCCGGCACAGCGCCCAACACGATCTACCAGTCCGAACATCCGCGCACTTTCGCGATGGAAGGCAAATTTTACAAACGTCACGAACCCGACTGGTTGGACGGCAAAGCGCAACTGGCGCCGATGGCCGATGAAGCGCAAGTCAAAGTGGGCAAACCGGCACCGTTTACGTCTTATGTTAGCGACGGCCGCTACATCACTTTCTATGGCGATAACCATCCGGTTTATGCCGGCAACGTGGTAAAAGCCATGGCCAGCGCGAAAGACGGTTATCCGTATATCGTTCAACTGTTTGCCAACGAGCTTGCTGGATTGGACGCCTCACAGCAAGCACAACGGGATGCCCAATTACGCGACTTGCAGGACAGACTGGATGCGACTTTCCTGGCGCATGTCGTCGAAGTGAATCGTCTGACACCCACCATCATCGAAGTGGTCATCAAAGCGCCCGCCGCTGCGAAACATTTCGAACCCGGCCAGTTCTACCGGGTGCAAAATTACGAATCACTGGCCCCTGTAGTCGAAGGCACCACACTGGCCGCCGAAGGCTTGGCTCTAACCGGCGCCTGGGTAGACAAAGAAAAAGGCTTGGTATCATTGATTGCCCTGGAAATGGGCAGCTCCAGCCGCTTATGCGCCACCTGGAAAGTCGGCGATCCGCTGGTATTGATGGGCGTAACCGGCGCCCCAACCGAAATTCCAACCGGTAAAACCGTGCTGTTGCTGGGCGGCGGTTTGGGTAACGCGGTATTGTTCTCAATCGGTAAAGCCATGCGCAATGCGGGAAACAAGGTGCTGTATTTCGCCGGCTACCGTAACAGCGAAGACTTGTTCAAGGTGCCGGAAATTGAAGAAGCGTCCGACGTGATTGTTTGGGCGGTAGACGACAGACCCGGCAACGAAGCGATCCCGGTCACTCGGCCACAGGATAAAACCTTCGTCGGCAACATCGTCGAAGCCATGGTGTCTTACGCCACCGGAAAATTAGGTGACACCAGCATTCGTCTGCAAGACGTGGATCACCTGATCGTTATCGGCTCGGATCGAATGATGGCAGCGGTAAAAGCCGCACGCTTTGCCGCTTTAAAACCGTACTTGAAGGAAGGCCACGAGGCGGTCGGCTCAATCAACTCGCCGATGCAATGCATGATGAAAGGCGTCTGCGCCCAATGCTTATGCAAACACGTGGATCCGGAAAGCGGCGAAGAGAGCTTTATGTATTCTTGTTACAACCAGGATCAGGCGCTGGATTATGTGGATTTCCCGAATCTGGCAGCCCGCCTGCGGCAAAACACGGTACAGGAAAAACTGTCCTCACTCTGGCTGACGTATTTACTCGAAGCCCAATGATAACAAGATAGGCAGACATTAAGCCTATCCCCGGTAGACTACAGACCCGATCCGTATCGTCGCTCCCGCAAAGGCCGGAGACAAAAGGCTTTAACGAATTCCCGCCTGCACGGGAGTGACGAATATATTGGATTAATGGCAGGGTTAAGCATATAAAACCGAAGCATTCCTAGCGGAATATCCGGGCTTTAGCGATGCTAAACTACACTCGCTGTAAAGTTACAAACTTTGTACTATCGTGATAGCCAAACCCGTAGTTAAGCGGGCACGGCAAAAGCAGTCACGGTCGAGGAACTCACTCCCTACCGTGGCTGTCCAGCACCCAGTTATTGAAAGGAGTTCACCCGTGTTTTCGCGCATCCTTCTACTCATTTTACTCACCTGCTCACCACTAATAGCTTGGGCAGACGCAGAACAAGCAGCACAAGCCCTTAATCTGACTAAGCATTGGGTGGGTTATTTGGCTATCGGCATATTTGCCGTTGCCTATCTGCTGGCAATGACCGAAGAGGTCACCGAATTAAACAAATCCAAACCCATGGTATTAGCCGCGAGCTTGATCTGGGCCTTTATCGCGGGCATTTACGTGAATAATGGCATGAGCGAGCAGGCCGGACACGCATTCCGTGCTTGTCTGGAAGGCTATGCGGAACTGTTTTTGTTCATCATGGTGTCGATGGCTTATCTGAATGCGATGGAAGATCGCGGCGTTTTCGATAATCTGAGGGTTTGGTTGCTCAGTAAAGGTTTTAGCTACAGAAAGTTATTCTGGATTACCGGCATCATGTCGTTTTTCATGTCCTCGGTTTGCAACAACCTGACCACTGCACTGCTGATGGGCGCAGTGATCGCAGCCATGGGCAAAGACAATCGCAAGTTCGTTACGTTGGCTTGCATCAACGTCGTGGTAGCCACGAATGCCGGCGGTTCGTTCAGCCCATTCGGCGACATCACCACACTATTGGTTTGGCAAAGCGGGGTTGTACCGTTCAAAGATTTCTACTCGCTTTTCATCCCGGCCATAGTCAATTTCGCACTGCCCGCGATAATCATGCATTTCTGGATACCCAAACAGCAACCTGCCGCAGTCGGTAAAGCCCCAAAAATGAAACGCGGCGCAATGACCATGATCGTGCTGTTTTTACTGACGATTATTACTGCGGTCTGCTTCGAAAACATGTTGAAACTACCACCCGCGGCCGGCATGCTGGCCGGCCTGACTTATCTAAAATTCCTGGGCTTTTATTTGCAAAAAACCGCTGATAAAGACAACGGCAAAATTAGCGATTTCGCCCACGTGTATAAATTATTTAACGTTGCGGTTCCCGACGCCAGGCCAAGCCAAAAATTCGATGTATTTAAAAGCGTCGCCACACTGGAATGGGACACCCTGCTGTTTTTTTACGGCGTCATGATCAGCGTCGGCGGCCTGAGTTTCATTGGTTATCTGACCATGGCCTCGGATGTGTTATACGTCGGCATGGACCCCACCATCGCCAACATTGTGGTCGGCATCCTGTCGGCTTTCATTGATAACGGTACCATCATGTTTGCGGTACTCACCATGCATCCCGACATCTCGCAAGGCCAATGGCTGTTAGTCACATTAACCGCAGGCGTGGGCGGCAGCTTATTGGCAATCGGCTCGGCAGCAGGCGTAGGCTTGATGGGACAAATGAAAGGCGTTTACTCCTTTAGCGCACACTTGAAATGGATGCCGGTCATTTTGATCGGTTTTTTCGGTAGCATTGCCACGCATTTCCTGATTAACGGTAGCTATTTTTGACGCGACAAGCTCTATTGGGCAGTCTTTTTCATGGCCTGCCCAATAGGCCAATTGCAAAATTCAGTATTTTTTTTGTTTTTTGCGGCAATCAAATTTGCATTTGCAAGCGGCCAAAAGCGGATTTCAGTCAAGCCGACTCTCCATAAAAGCCTAAAAAAAATCACTTCATTTCAATATCTTAGCCCGCCAATAGCCACCCGCAACCTACGTTAGCCTGACATTTGCACCGTCCAAAGACAGCCGACAACCTATTGTCACAATCATTTAACAAGCAAAATCTAGCTAGTTTTTGTGGATACCCGCCAATTGCGATGTATAATGGAGGCGATTTAGCTCGGTATCGTTGTCGCTTTTCAAGTCTGCAATCGGATCAACAAACATTGTTTTCCACTACCTGCTTTATTCACCAACCCTAGTTACAAACCAGCGAATAGCACTTTATTAGCAAGAGAGATTTATGTCAGTTCAAGTAGAAGGCAAAGTAAAATGGTTCAATGACGAAAAAGGCTTCGGCTTCATTGAGCAAGAAGGCGGCAAAGATGTATTCGTACACTTCAGCGCCATCAACGGCAACGGCCGCAAAACCTTGAAAGAAGGCCAAAAAGTCACGATGGAAGTGACCAATGGTCAAAAAGGCCCACAAGCGGAAAACGTAACACCGCTGTAAATTGAACTGAAAAAGCCGCCTAACCAGCGGCTTTTTCGTTAGATCAGTTTACCCCACAAGTCATACTCGTCGGCTTCCTCGATTTCGACATCGACGAAATCGCCGACTTGTAAATGACTTGCGTCATCGATAAACACCTGGCCGTCAATTTCGGGTGCATCGCTTTTGCTGCGCGCCACCGCACCCTCCTCGACCACCTCATCGACCAACACCGTTTCGATTCGGCCAACTCGGCGTTGTAAGCGCTCTGCGCTGATAGCCGCTTGATGTTCCATAAAACGCGCCAAGCGTTCCTGTTTAAGCGCTTCCGGCACCGCATCGGGCAAATCGTTAGCCACCGCCCCCTTCACCGGCGAATAAGCAAAACAGCCCACCCTATCCATTTGCGCTTCGCTTAAGAATTGCAGCAACTCGTCAAAGTCTTGCTCGGTTTCGCCGGGAAAACCGACGATAAACGTGCTGCGAATAGTCAAATCCGGACAAATCTTCCGCCAAGCTTTGATGCGTTCCAGATTATTTTCCGCCGCAGCCGGACGTTTCATCAGTTTTAAAATTCGGCTGTTGGCGTGCTGAAACGGAATATCCAAATACGGCAGAATCTTGCCTTCAGCCATCAGCGGCACGACGTCATCAACATGCGGATACGGGTAGACATAATGCATCCGTGCCCAGATACCCAACTCACCCAAGGCTTCGGCCAAATCGTAAAACCGGGTTTGCATTTCCCGGCCGCGCCAACGCCGGCTTTGATATTTCAAATCCAAACCATAAGCACTGGTATCTTGCGAAACGATTAGCAGCTCCTTAACGCCGGCATCGGCCAGCCGTTCGGCTTCCCGCATCACATCGTCAATGGGACGGCTCACCAAATCGCCGCGCATCGACGGAATGATGCAAAACGTGCAGCGATGATTGCAGCCTTCGGAGATTTTTAGATAAGCGTAATGTTTAGGCGTCAGCTTGATGCCTTGCGGCGGCACTAAGTCGGTAAACGGATTATGCGCAGGCGGCAGATGCTCGTGCACCGCAGACACCACTTCATCAGTGGCGTGCGCGCCGGTGATTTTTAAAACCTGCGGATGCCGAGCCAAAATCTCGTCTTGCCGCGCTCCCAAACACCCGGTGACGATGACCTTGCCGTTTTCCGCCAAAGCCTCGCCGATACTGTCCAGCGATTCTTCGACCGCCGCATCGATAAAGCCGCAGGTATTGACGATCACCAGATCGGAATCTTTGTAATTCGGCGACACCTGATAGCCCTCGCTACGCAGCTTGGTCAAAATTTGCTCGCTATCGACCAGGGCTTTTGGGCAACCTAAACTGATAAATCCAACACGGGGGTTACTCATGAAACTCTCTTGAAAACATTTTTATAAACAGGTGGGCGGCTTGGGCAAGCCGGCGATTTTACAGGCGTATTTCAGCGGCCCTTGTGGAAACAATTTTTGCAGATAGCGGCTATTGCCTTTGTCTTCACCAAATTGTTTGCGGATAGCCGCCACAAACATCCGGGCATTGGGCAGGTGTTGGAATTTTTGATAGTAGTCGCGAATGTACAACAGGATTTCCCAATGCGCATCGCTGATCGCGATACCTTCTAGCCGCGCCAACTCGTCAGCCACCGCTCGATTCCATTGCCCGGCATCGCGCAAAAAGCCATCGTCGCTGGTTGGCAACGCAACACCGCCGACCATCAATTCCACGAATGAATTACCGGATTCCGCACGGTCAGTTCGACCAAGCCCGCATAATCAACCACTTCCAAACCTGACAACACAAATTGCGGCTGGACACCGTGAACCGATAACATCTCTTGCAAGGCATAAACCCGACACGACCGACTCAACAATTGCCGCAACAACGCATTACCGCTATGCCCGATCCGCGCGGCACACACCGCACCATCCATCAAGACAACATCGTCACCGCTGCCAATGCGCTCGATAAGCGCCGCTTGCAACGGCAATTGCGATAACAAATGCAGCATTATTCCACATGCGTCAGCTTCAAACCGACGATGCCGACGATGATTAACAGGATAGACGCTAAGCGGAACCAGTCCGCCGATTCCTTAAACAGAAAAATCCCGACTATCGCGACACCCACTGCCCCCATACCGGTCCACACCGCATAAGCCGTACCCAGCGGTAAAGTTCTGATCGCCAGCATTAACAGGTAAAAACTGCCCGCCCCCGATACGCCGGTCACTACGCTCGGCCATAGCTTGGTAAACCCGTCATTGTATTTAAGACTTATCGCAAACACGATTTCCGAGCAACCCGCGGCGAACAATAGCAACCAACCCATCAAAACTCCTTTCCTATGCACTATAATCTGCGGTATTTTACAGCAGTGCTCTTACCTATCCGCAATATTTAGTAATTTAATGGAAAAAGAATCCGACTATCTTGTTAGAAGCGCGAGGCTGATTTTTGGTCACTTAAGCGATCTAGTCAAAAAGAAATGCATTATCTCTGCGCATTTTGGCGAACATAACCAATCATTTTTGACCACCATTATCGATCTCGATCAAAAAGCCAATTTGATTACACTGGATGTTGCGCCTACGGAATTACTGAATAAGCAGTTGCTAGGCTCAGCCAAAGTGCTGTTCCGCACCGAATACGAAGGCATCAAAGTTTCATTCCGCGGCAAAGCAATCAAAAAGTCGCAAAGCGACGGTCACCCGGTGTTTGCGATGCCTATCCCGGACGCCATTTTTTGGATGCAACGCCGCCAGTATTATCGCGTTAAAGTGCCTCTTTCTCATAAAAACAGCACCTGCGAACTCAACCTTGCCACAAAAAATGAAGCCGGCGAAGTCGATACGCAAGCCAAAGTGTTCAGCGTGGCAGACATCAGCATTTCCGGATTTTCGTTTTTAAATCCCGACACAAAAATTGCCGACCTTTTAGTGCCTGATACCGTCATAGACGAATGCGCCTTGTATTTGCACGATGGCAGCAGGGCCCACGTGGGTTTTGTCATTAAAAGCGTGAACAATGTTCGAGCCAGCGCCACAACCTATCAACATCGCATAGGCTGCAAATTCACCCATATTCCGCAGGTGTTCGAAAACAACCTCCAACGCTACATGCAGGAAATCGAATTACAGCAAAAGAATCTAAGCATTTAAATCCCAAACAGCTGAGCATAGGTTTTAGGCCGCATAGTCGCAGCATATACTCACCAAGGCAGTTTTCCATTGCCGGCCATTGACAAAGTGCGGACGCTTAGTCCAAGTGTGACCTTACTGGTTATAATTGCGCGCTTCAAAAATCTGATTTAACGCCATGTCCTTACCAACAATCCCCGCAACTGCATTGCCACAACAAGGCACCACGATATACTGGAGTGGTCTGAGCGGCTGCGGCGACTCGCTGACGCTGGCGCAAACGATTGCTCAGGAAAAGCGCCTGCTGGTGATTGTCACGCCGGATACGCAAACCGCGTTGCGTCTGGAACACGAGCTGGCATTTTTCTTAGACAACAGCCTGCCGATTCTGCATTTTCCGGATTGGGAAACCCTGCCTTACGACGTATTCTCGCCGTTACCGGAGATCATCTCGGAACGCTTGCGCACCTTGGCGCTGCTACCCGACACCAAACGCGGTGCACTGATTTTGTCAGTCGCTACCTTGATGCACCGCCTAGCGCCGCGTGAACATATTCTGGCGCACAGTTTTGCCATCGAAGTCGGCGGCACTTTGAGCCTGGAAGTCACACGAGCCAAACTGGAAGCGGTGGGCTATCAATGCGTCTCACAAGTCTATCAACACGGCGAATTTGCGGTGCGCGGCTCGATATTGGATTTGTTTCCGATGGGTTCCAAGCAGCCCTATCGCATCGAATTGTTCGACGATGATGTGGAATCGATCCGCAGCTTCGATCCCGACACACAAATGTCGCAGGACAAAATGCCAAAAGTCGAGCTATTCCCGGCCCGCGAGTTTCCGTTTACCGACGAAGCCATCAAACGCTTTCGCCAGGCCTTCCGCGAGCAATTCCCGGACGCTTCGCCCAAGAACAATCTGTATCTGGATGTTTCCAAACAAATAGCCCCGGCCGGCATCGAATACTACTTGCCGCTATTCGTCGAAAGCACCGAATCGCTGTTTGCCTATTTACCCAAGACTGCATTGTTCGTGCTGCCGGCCCACTTTGCCAAAAACGCCCAGCGCTTTTACAGCGAAGCCGACGAGCGCTATCAGCAACGCAAATACGATACCAACCGGCCCTTGTTGCCGCCGACGCGCCTATTTTTGTCAGCCGAGGAAATCCAGCAACACACCGATAGCTTTATTCGCGTAGTGCTGGACAACCAAGCAGAAACCGCCCACTCCTTCGACTGCAAGTTACTGCCGGATGTGGCGATAGACAGTCGTTTAAAAGAACCTGCACAACGTCTGCGCCAATTCATCGAAGGCTTTGATGGCAAAATCTTGTTCGTCGCCGAAACCGCCGGCCACCGCGAAGGCCTGATCGACAAATTAAAAAGCGTCAAACTGGCCGCCAAGCAAGTACAAAGCTGGCCGGAGTTTCTAAAAGCCGATCATTCGCCGTGTATTGTCGTGGCGCCGATGGACCATGGCCTTTGGCTGGATAAGGCAACGACCGCCATGGATGGTGGAAGTGCGGCAAATTGTCTGGAACAATTGCCGCCGCTGGCGATCATCACCGAAAGCCAGCTCAGCGGCGAGAAAGTCCAGCAACGCCGGCGCCGGGCCAAATCCGCTGCCCGCGCGCTGGAAAACATTTTCAATAATCTCGACGAGCTGACCATCGGTTCGCCGGTGGTGCATCAGGAACACGGCGTCGGCCGTTATCTAGGCTTGCAGATTCTCAACGTCGGCGGCATCGACGCGGAGTTTTTAATGCTGGAATACGCCAATAACGACAAGATTTATGTGCCGGTATCGTCCTTGCACATGATTGGTCGTTACAGCGGCGTCAGCGCCGAAAATGCGCCGTTGCATCGTTTAGGCACCGACCAATGGAGCAAGGCCAAGAAAAAAGCCATGGAGCGCGCCCGCGACGTGGCCGCCGAGTTGCTGGACATTCATGCCAAACGCGCCGCCCGCGAAGGCTTTGCCTTTAACATCGATAACAGCGACTACAACGCCTTCGCCGCCGCCTTCCCGTTCGAGGAAACCCCGGACCAGCTCAGCGCCATCGACGCCATCTTGCAAGACATGGCCGCCACCCAGCCGATGGATCGCGTGGTTTGCGGCGATGTCGGTTTCGGCAAAACCGAAGTGGCGATGCGCGCGGCCTTTGTGGCGGTGCAAAGCGGCAAACAAGTCGCGGTGCTGGTGCCCACCACCCTGCTCGCCCAGCAGCATTATCAAAACTTTCGCGACCGCTTCGCCGACTCGCCGGTGCGCATCGAAGTCACCTCGCGCTTCGTCACCCCCAAACAGCAAAAAGCCATCGCCGACGACTTGGCCGACGGCAAGGTCGACATCGTCATCGGCACCCACAAATTGCTGTCCAAGGAAATGAAATACAAGGCCTTGGGCCTGGTGATCATCGACGAAGAACACCGCTTTGGCGTGACGCAAAAAGAACATTTCAAAAAGCTGCGCCACGAGCTGGATTTGTTAACCCTGACCGCGACACCGATTCCGCGCACCTTGAACATGGCCATGGCCGGCCTGCGCGATATTTCCATCATCGCCACCCCGCCGCCGAACCGCCACGCGATTAAAACTTTTGTGACCGAATGGATAGACTCGCAAGTACAGGAAGCCTGCCAACGGGAAATCAAGCGCGGCGGCCAAGTGTTTTTCCTGCACAATGACGTCAAAACCATGGAAAAAATGATGCGCGAACTGGGCGAACTGGTGCCGGAAGCGCGAATTCAGATCGCCCACGGCCAGATGGCCGAGCGCGAACTGGAGCAGATCATGCTGGATTTTTACCACCAGCGCTTCAACCTTCTGATCGCGACGACGATCATCGAGAGCGGCATCGACATCCCCAGTGCCAACACCATCGTCATCAACCGCGCCGACAAGCTGGGTCTAGCGCAGTTGCACCAGTTACGCGGCCGGGTCGGCCGTTCGCATCACCGCGCCTATGCTTATTGCATCGTGCCACCCAAGTCGTTGATGACCAAGGACGCCATCAAGCGCCTGGAAGCCTTCGAAACCTCTGGCGAGCTGGGCGCCGGCTTCATGCTGTCCTCGCATGACATGGAAATCCGCGGTGCCGGCGAGTTGCTGGGCGACGAACAAAGCGGGCAGATTCAGGAAATCGGTTTTACGCTGTATACCGAATTGCTGGAACGCGCGGTCAAAGCCTTGAAATCCGGCAAGCAACCCGAGCTGGACGCACCGTTCGAAACGGGCCCGGAAGTGGATTTGCAAATCGCCGCGCTGATTCCGGAAGACTATCTGCCGGACATCCACGCCCGCCTTGTACTGTACAAACGCATCGCCAGCGCCGAAACCGAAGACGACTTGCGCAAATTAAAAATCGAAATGATAGACCGCTTCGGTTTGTTGCCGGATCAGGTCAAAGCCTTGTTCGCCATCACCGAACTGAAACAACAAGCCGCACATCTGGGCATCCGCAAAATCGAAGCCCACGCCACCGGCGGCCGCATCGTCTTTACCGCGTCACCGCAGATCGATACCGGCGAGTTGATCCTGATGATTCAAAGCCAGTCGCAAGTTTATAAATTCGATGGCGCGGACAAATTACGCTTTACCCAGGCCTTTAAGGATATGGAGGATAAGGTGGTGTTTTTGGAGAAGTTGTTGGTACGATTGGTACCTAAATCTTGATATTAATTTTTGGAGGGAATATGCCGCGCTGCCAAACCGCCAAGCAAGAAGCCATCGCCGCCATCAATCTATTGCCAGACACGGTGAATTTTGAAGAAATCGTGTACCGGCTCTACGTTATGAACAAAATATATCAGGGGCTAGAAGATGTAGAGCAAGGCAAGGGCATTAGCAGCGAGACCTTGCTACGCGAAATCGAGCAATGGTAATTTGGACGCCTCGCGCCAGAACAGACCTCAAAGCCATTCATGATTACATCGCGCGGGATTCACCGCTTACTGCCAAACGCATCATCCGGGAATTGATACAAAAAACCGACAGCCTGGCGGTGTCTCCTTACCTCGGTAAAAAAGTGCCCGAGTTTGAACAACAGGAATTAAGGGAAATCGGCGTGCATTCTTGGAGAATCATTTACCAAATTAAGTTTAATCAAGCCTATGTTGTCACAGTGGTTCATAAACGCCGCGATTTCAAAAATTCGGACTTATCGATAGACCAATAAACACGCAAATCCAAGGGAGAGACAATTTTTGAAACGCTAAGCAGCGATTTGCGATCAAAACCTGTTGACGCTGCAAGAGATGCTCAAACATTACAAATTGGAATTCCAGAAATGTAAATAACGTTAGTTAAACGTAATAGAACAAATCTAACACCTTAATCCCTCCGAATACTCTTCGCTATCCAGAGCTACGAGGACTATGACCAACCGGCGTTCGTCCACGGACTCGATACTCAAGATAGCAAGACCCGTTTGGCCCGCAAAAAGGCCGGTAGCGCCGTCGACGACCTTACCGCTCGCGGCAAAACGTTTGCTCCCCCAAACACCGCAAAATCATCCAGGCCTTGCTCTTCTTTGCTGCGTATTTGTTCCCTTGGGTATAACCTCACGCGCTTTCTGAACCTATGTGTGTTTACGCCGAAACTGGTGTGGAGTTCGCCCACCTACGCCCAATGACGGCTTCCGGCGAATAAAAAATCACGGACTCTGTGGGCTATGGATATATCAGCGTTTTATCACCGGTCTGCTGGATGCTACTAATTCAGCACACGACAAATTGCGAAATATCGTAGATCTACGGTATTTCGTCCGAATTTGATATTGGTATAAGCATTTCCACCCTTCGAAGATAAATTTATCTATTTTAATTCATAGAGTTATCTACTCTAAGTAAATTGGCGTGGCGATTGCTTATTTGTTACCGAGTGGGGCGAAAACGGCTCAACCAACTACTTCAACAGCGGCTGGCGGTGAATAAACGATACTATCGTCTTGATCTCCTTAAAAGTCGCAGTTAACCGATCAATCAACCAAATTATGGGGTTCTGCTTATGCCAATCACCTTATTGAAATCACTCGCCCAAGCTAAATTTCTCGGTGAATTCGGCTATTCGTCGGAAGGGATTTGCTATTACATCTGCGAATATGTCGAAGAGAAAATCTGGGCCAAACCCGGTGTAGGTGCTTTTAAAGATGCGGTCAAAGCCGCCGAAAGCGTCATACCTTCCACAATAATTAAGGCAGGTAAAGCTAAAAATCTTGCGCAAAAGGGCGGTGGGGTCCATGGCACACCACAGGACAATTACCCATCGCTAAACACACCATTGAAGATCAATTCGCTTTACCGGATCGGCTTATGGTTCGGCGCACTAAATGACAAGGCACCGGCCTCCGCGACCGAGAATAATCACGAAGCGATTGTCATTACAGGCGCCGGCTCCGACATTGTGTTTCTAGAACCAAATTTTGGCTTCTACCGGGGACAAGGGGGAGCGATGTTTCCAACCAACAAAGACGTGTTGGAAGGCGAGATCAAAGCTCTTTATACAGCCGTTAATTACTTTGCAACGAATTTCACTTATTCTCGCGTCAGGGGCCTTTAACCGCTTAAACCGTGAACTTGAACTGACGGCCGGGCTAGAAACATTGAAAAATCCGCCTTGCCGTCAGCACGAGGATGCGCTAAACAACGTACACCGCATCGTTCGCAAACCTTGCGGTTTCTAAACTCACCCCGAAACACTCCCATCCGGCAACACAAACTTAATATCCAAACTGCGCAAATAGGTCTGCAAGCCGGCGTCCTGTAGCGGAAGCAAATGCGCCTCTTTGCCGGACTCGTTGTAATGCGCATGCCAATAGCCAGGCGGGGTGATAAAAGCGGAATAGGGTTGCCAATCGACACGGGTGGGATTGACGATCTGACCGTTCGCCGAAATCTGCGGTCCTACCAGGGTGTAACAACCCGGCGCGCAATCCAGAATTAAATCCAAGGCCACCGATTGGTGCCTATGCGGCAATTGCACCGCGCCTTTGGGCAGCACGCCCAGCATCGCCCACAGCGTATGCGTCACGGTCAGGGTTTGGTCCATGGCTTTGTTAGCCAGCAAGACGCTGATGCGGTTGCGATTTATCCCCTCGGCGGCTTTTTGCGCTGCCGCCAACTCGCGCAGCGAATCCTCTGCGGTATAAAGCGTCGGTTTAAAGCATGGCCTGTCGGCTGTCACCCCCAGGTAAGTCAACAGCGGCTGGTCGTGCACCAGATAAAAGGCCGAATCGCTGTCGGCAAAATGTCGAATATCCTTGCCCACCGGTAGCACCACAAAATCGCCGGCTTGCCAGGGGATGGTCAGGTCATCGAATTCAGTGCGGCCACCGCCGTACATCACGTAAAACAACAGCGAGGTAGCATTGAAATTAGTCGCCAGCGACTCGCCAGCCAGAATTCTGACAAAATTCGCGCACAAGGCCGGGCTGGTGGCTGGACCAGGGCAACGCAATTGCTCGCTGACATCCAGCGGGATAATCCGGGTGCCGCCGGTTCGATGCAACTCGCTGCCGAAATTGGCGAACGGCAATTTAGTGATAGCGCCGGAGCCAATTGGGTCAGCGGCTTGGGTATATTCAAAATAGCGGCCATTTTCCAGCAAGGGCTCAAGCGGGTTTTGCGGTTTGACAATGGTCATGGCGGCACCTTTCTAATGTATGCAATCTAGGTAAATAGCGTGATGGTTTAATTTGTACGCTCGCTGGTTTGACAAAGTGGATTTGTGTCAAACCCAAAATGCACAGACGTTTTTTCAATCCGTAGTTCGGACGAAATACTTGGCACAAGGGTTCCACATTGCATCGGCAACCGTTAGAATCGTTTTGTATATCCAAGGCAAATTCAAGATGGCTCTGGCAGAAAAAATTATCATTAAGCGCGGAAGATTATTTGCACGGCGAGGCGTCCGCGCAGATCAATCGCTAAATGACACGCCTTGCCGCACTTACATATGCTACATGAAGTCACCATCGCCAACGCCTTCTTTTATCCTGACGCGCTGCTGGACGTCGCTGATCAGGTATGATGTCGGGCATTTTGACCGCTCAGCCGTCACACAAATCTAAATCGCTAAACCCTGTTTCTTTTAACTTCTGACGTACCACTCACTGACATAACACCATGAAATTAACAAAATCTTCCCGTTTTCCCACCTGCCCCGGCCCTGTCGTTACCATCGTTCTGGATGGCGTCGGCATTTCGCCGCGCGAAGACGGCGACGCGGTTAAAGCCGCGCGCACCCCAAATCTGGACCGTTACATGGCCAGCTATCCGATGACCACGCTGCTGGCGCACGGCACCGCAGTGGGCATGCCCAGCGACGAAGACATGGGTAATAGCGAAGTCGGCCACAATGCCTTCGGTGCCGGCCGGGTGTTTGCCCAAGGCGCGAAACTGGTCGCCGAATCGATCAGCAGCGGCCATCTCTGGCAAGGCCATGCCTGGCATGAGGTGGTCGCTACCGCCAAACAAGGCGGCACTTTGCATTTCTTAGGTCTGTTCTCCGATGGGAACGTGCATTCGCATATCGACCATTTGAAAGCGATGATCGAGCAAGCGAAGCAAGAAGGCGTGGCTAAAGTGCGTATCCACATTTTGCTGGATGGCCGCGACGTCGGCGAAACGTCAGCTTTGGAGTACGTCGATCCGTTCGAAGCCTATCTGGACGGCTTGCGCGGCGCGGATTTTGATGTGGCGATTGCTTCCGGCGGCGGCCGCATGCAAATCACCATGGACCGTTACGAAGCGGACTGGTCGATGGTCAAACGCGGCTGGGACATCCACGTGCTGGGTTTGGGCCGGCAATTTGCCAGCGCCCACGAAGCAATTGAAACCTTCCGCAACGAAGCCAATGTTATCGACCAGGATTTGCCCGGCTTCGTGATTGCCAAAGACGGCAAGCCTCTCGGTACTATAGTCGACGGCGACGCGGTGGTTTTTTTCAACTTCCGCGGCGACCGCGCTATCGAAATTTCCCGCGCCTTTACCGAAGAACAATTCAGCCCCTTCGAGCGTGGCCCGCTGTCGAAAGTGACTTACGCCGGCATGATGCAATACGACGGCGATACCAAACTGCCGCCACGCTTTCTGGTCGAGCCACCTACCATAGACCGCACACTGGGCGAATACCTAGCTAAAAACGACATCAGCCAATACGCCATCAGCGAAACCCAAAAATTCGGCCACGTGACCTATTTCTGGAACGGCAACCGCTCCGGCAAATTCGACGAGGCCTCCGAAACGTACGTGGAAATCCCCAGCGATGTAGTGCCTTTCGAACAACGGCCCTGGATGAAATGCGCCGAGATCACCGACACCCTGATCGACGCGGTGCGTAGCGGCAAATATAAGTACCTGCGGGTCAATTATGCCAACGGTGATATGGTCGGCCACACCGGCAATTTCGAGGCGGCGGTAACCGCGATGCAAGGCCTGGATCTGCAATTGGCACGTCTGATTCCGGTGATTTTGGAGATGAACGGCACGGCAATCATCACCGCCGACCACGGCAATGCCGACGAAATGTACGAGCTGGATAAAAAAGGCAATGTCACCCGCAATGCAGAGGGCCGCACCAAGGCCAAAACCTCGCACACCTTGAATCCGGTACCGTTCGTGTTGGTGTCCGGGGAAAATCCTGGCTACGCACTCCGCGACGATTTGCCGAAAGCCGGCTTGTCGAATGTGGCTGCGACTATTTTGAATCTGCTGGGTTTTGAAGCGCCGGAAGATTACGATCCTAGCTTGATCAAAGCCAGCTAAGCCGTAAAGCATTCTGAGCTGATGACACCGCCTTTCGGCTATACGCTGTTAGGCGGTTTTTATTGGCCGCTGGAAATTCGTTAAAAACCCCTGATGACCTAATTTGGAAAACTAATGGACTACCCCGAACGCATCGTCTGTTTAACCGACGAAACCACCGAGACCTTGTATTTGCTGGGCCAGCAAGCTCGTATCGTCGGCATCTCCGGCTATACTGTCCGACCGGCGCAGGCTCGCCAGGAAAAACCCAAGGTCTCGGCGTTTACCAGCGCCAAAATCGATAAAATCCTAGCGCTAGAGCCTGATCTGGTGCTGGGCTTTTCGAATTTGCAAGCTGAGATTGCGGCGGAGTTAATCCGTAACGGTATTGCTGTGCATGTGTTCAATCAACGCTCAGTCAACGGTATTTTGCAGATGATAGGCTTGCTGGGCGCGATGGTCGGCGTCCCGGAAAAAGCTGCTACGCTGGTGGCGCAGTACCGGCAACAACTGGAAACCACCCGCCTGCGCAGCCTAAGTTTTGCCAGACGTCCCAAGGTGTATTTTGAAGAATGGGATGAGCCGATGATTTCCGGTATCCGCTGGGTATCGGAGTTGATTGGCATCGCCGGCGGTGAGGACTGCTTTGCCGAATTGGCCACGGAACATTCCGCCAAACAGCGCATCATCGCCGATCCTCAGGAAGTGGTAAGGCGCGCGCCTGACATCATCATCGGCTCCTGGTGCGGTAAAAAATTCCGCCCGGATCACCTGGCTGCCCGCCCCGGTTGGGACAGCATTCCGGCCGTACAACAACAACGAGTCTACGAAATTAAATCTTGCGATATTTTACAGCCAGGACCGGCGGCACTTAGCGATGGTTTGGCCCAAATATGTCAGATCATCAATGATTGGCAGCAAGATTGTGCTTAGCCTAATAGGTGCTCAAATAAATCCAATAGCGCAGGCTATAGCTGTGAATTAATCCCGCCGGGCCGGATGGAATAGTTCATATCAAAACCCGCGCCTAAATCTTAATCTCCTCTTCGAAAGGGATTCTTCATGCCACCCCCCCCAGGGAGCTTGATCAATGATCATCATCGAAGAGGTATCACATGAAAACGCCAAAATTATTTTTCCTAAGCACTGTTTTGTTCGGCGCCAGCGCCATTGCCCATGCCCAGCCGACCGGTGGCGGCACCACACCTAAACCGGTATGTAAAACCTTCGATATTCCCACGATTATTTGTCCGGAAGGCTGGACCATAGCCGACGATCTGAGCAACGGCACCAATAAATGTACGACCGGCTTTATCAAAAGAACATTCTGCAAAAATGTTGCTGCGCGCAGTGGTTTTCAGGGTAACGTCGAAGTGATCAATACCGGCTCCAAGTTATTTGAATTTGTGCAGCCAGTCGATGAATCAGGCGCGCCTATCGCCATAGAAGCTGAATAGCTGTTGCCAGCCAAAACATGCATAAACCTGTATTGGGCCGCGTAGGTAGCCCAATACAGCGTCATAAAATCAGACGGCAACTTCACTGTGACTATAAATAGCGCTGAGGATCGACCCCACACTTCGCGGGCACCTCAAACGAGGTAATCCGATCATTACAACCGGGTTTGGACAGATCAAAATCTGCGGGAGGTGTGTAGCAGCGCGTCCGGGCATTGAATACCACTCTCACCCGGGGATGTAGCAGGTTTTCATGATGTTGCTCGACCACGACGGCCAAATAACCGCTCTCCAGTCGTACTAAGGTGCCGACCGGATAAATGCCGATGCTGCGAATAAATTGATGCACCAGCGTCAGATTGAAATGATGGTCGCTCCATTCCAATAACTTTCTTAGCACTTCGGTGGGTTCGATGCCGGTGTGATAAACCCGCGTGGATGTCAGTGCATCGTATACGTCCACTACCGCAGCCATCTGCCCGTAAAGGCTGATTTCATCGCCCTTCAGGCCTAGTGGATAACCACTGCCGTTGTAGCATTCGTGGTGTTCGGCTGCGACATTGAGCGTGATGGGTGAAATACCCGGCGTTTTCTCCAGTAATTGACAGCCGTAGCGCACATGATTTTTCATGATCTCAAATTCGCTTTCCGTCAGTTTTCCAGGTTTGTTCAGAATGTTATTCGGCACCTGCATTTTGCCGATGTCGTGCAATAAACCACCCAGGCCGACCTGTTCGATAAGCTTGCGGTCTATATCCAAAGCTCTGCAAAAACTAATCAGCAAGGTGCCGACCGCCACGGAATGCTGAAAAGTATATTTATCAGCCTGCTTGATTCTGAGCAGACTGACTATGGCGTCCGGGTTACGGAAAATCGAATCGATGATATTGGAAACCACCGGCTCTACCTGCTCCAATTCGACCTGCTTACCCAAGCGGCAATCCTGGAGGACGTTGTGTACGATGCGGTTGGCTTCGCGGCAGACTTGCTTGGCTTTTACACGTTCTTTTTCGACGCTAACCTGCGGCGGCACGCGCTTGAGCGTGCGCCCCAAGTGCTGCATATGTTCGTCAAGCTGCCGGTTTATGTCATGAACGGATGGAGCTTCCGGCATATCCGGGCCGAGCGCGGTGTCTATGTAGACCTGGCAAATGCCGTAGGCGGCGATTTTTTCGATGTCTTGAGCGGATTCAATCAAAAAGCTGTTGCGCAAGAACGGGTGGTTTATCCACGGGCAGTTGATGTCGTGGATAAACATCTTGGGCTTCAGGTCGGCTACATCGATTTTTTTTATCATTGCGCATTTGCCTGGCGGATTGCGACTATGGCGGCATACCCGTTATGAATAGGACCGGGTTCGCTGTAAGTGTATCAGCAGTAGTCATGAACGGAGCAGTAACCAATAAAGCCACCAAAACAACCCCTAATCCTAGTGCGGGGATCATCAAAAAACACGCAAAAATTGGCAATCGCCAGCCGCTGAGCTAACCTAGGCGATCCGGTTAACTGCAAATTTAGGGAATAGATAGAACCATGCTGCGTTACGACCGTTCTCGATACATCGCTTTAGGCCTGCCGGCTTTGCTGAATGCTTTGGCGCTACCCCTGTATGCGCATCAGATAACGACCAGCGGGTCGTCCGACGAATATGCCGTGCCGTTCTATTTGATTATCGCCCTGGCATGCGGCTTATTCGGGGTATCCGCCATGATAAAACGCTGCCGCGACATCGGCTCTTCGGCCTGGGGAATATTGCTCGGATTTTTGTTCGCGCCGCCGCTGATGCTGTTGGTGGCTTTGGTATTAATATTCGCCCCCAGCAATCCGGCCGCCGACCAACTGGAAGCTCCGGCGTTGCGCCCTACCTTCGATATCTGGTTTACCGGCTTTCTGTTATTGGTGAGCCCGTGGATGCCTGTGCTATTAGTACGGGCTTTGTAAGCGCTTATTCCAATCAGCTGGTTTGAACCTGTTCAAGATTATCAACCACGCCCTTAGACGCGCCTAAAACCTTGGTTTCCGGGAAGATAAAATTCTTTTAGCCCGGCCCTTAATTATCTTCGCTCAATGGTAATCTTGGATTCCCGCTTTCGCGAGCATTACAGCGAAGTGACTATTTGGGCAATACTGGCGGAACGCCCGAAGGCGTCCGCCGTGAGTTGAGCTCATTTGGTATTTCTGGGATAGCTGTAAATAGCTTGACCATGGGCTTTATCAACATAAATCATATCTTTTTCCGCTACCACAACCGGCGCAAGCGGATTGGGATAACTATGTATGCCGCGATTGTGCGCGGGATTGTCGTAAACCACTTCAGCAACCCAACTATTTAAAAAGCCGCCGGAGGCGATGCGATCACCCTGTGCTTGAACACTTGTCGAGACAAGAGCGGCAGTAAGGACGATAGCCAATTGGATGGTATTTAAGGTTTTCATGATAGGTCTCCTGGTAATAATGGTTATGAACCCGGCCCTATCTGTTTCTGCATCTCGTTCGATAAGAACGGTATGTCGGCCTGGGTTAATAAATCACTGGAATTCTGATTGGAAATTCAACCGATCCAGCTTGGAGACCATTGTGAACAAACTCCTGGAGTAAATAAAATTGATTGTTTTTATGGCTTCAATAGATTTTACATATAGTGAATTCCTTGCCGGCTTGTCGAATAAAGCGACAGTCTGAGTATCACCAGCAGGAATGATGGGCTTAGTTAATCAGCGCGGCAAAGCGTGTCGATTACTTTACATTTCACCGGCAAAACTGCGGATTTAGTGGGGAACGAACCAGGTTAGTCCGATCAGCATATTGGCCATTTTCATCTATTTCCAACACATAATCAGTGAGTTGGCAGGATCGTCTTCCGCTGAAATCCGGCGCCAAGATTAATGGCATCAAAATTGATAGGGTTCAGGCAATATGCCGGCTTTGCGCTGACCTTCCGGTCATGGCCGGAGATTTGTTCAGACCTGGCTTTGGAATTTAAATACCTATGACTACCTATGCCATCGGCAGCGTAAACGGCGATTACCGAGCACTGATGCAACGGCTGACCACCATCGGCTTTGACCCATTGGAAGATCGACTGTGGTTTGCCGGCAATCTTATCAATCACGGGCCGGAATCTTTACAAGTACTGCGTTACGTGAAAAGCCTGGGCAAAGCAACTGTTGTGGTATTGGGCAAACAAGAACTCCATCTCTTGAGCGTTGCGCTGGGCTATACGCCATTGGCCCCGGAAGATACCTTGGATGAAATTCTTACCGCCCCGGACCGGGACGAATTATTGAAATGGCTACGACTGCGTAGCCTGATTCATCACGATGCCAAGCTTAATTTTACGCTGGTGCATGCCGGGATTCCCGGCGAATGGAGCTTTAGTCAGGCGCTGACTTTTGCGTATGAAGTGGAATCGGTTTTATCGGGAAGCAATTACGCGGCGTTTCTGGAAAACCGCAAGCAAGACCAGTCGCGCTGGCATGCCAAACTGCGCGGCTGGAAACGGCTGAATTTTATTGCCAATGCCTATACGCAAATGGCCTATTGCAATGAACAAGGCAAGCTGGATTTCAACGCAACGGGCCCAGTCGATGCTCAACCGAGCGGTTTAATGCCTTGGTATCGTGTCCCCAACCGGCTGACATCGCAATTGAACCTAGTTTTTGCCGATGACGCGCATTTTGCCGATATTAATTGCGCCGGCTTCTATCCGCTGCCCGCTTTGTCGGCTTTGCGATTATCGACATCCGGCGCAATGCTTGCAGCAATGTCTTAGCTTGAACTCATCCTGGCCGGCCATACGCTCATTTTTTAAAGCCCAGGGCTGTATCGGCCCCTGTCACATTAGTCAAATTTGCATCATCAAACTTGGCACTTCTAAAATCCGCGCCGGAAATGGTCGCGCCATCTAAATTGGCGCCGGACAAGTCAGCCCAAATAAACTGACCGCCGCTCAAATTGGCATGCCGGAGCGATGTATTGCTCATCAGCGCGTAATTAAAATTCGCGTCGCTCAAATCCGCATTGTTCAGTATCGCATTGTTCATTTCCAACTTATCGCGCAGTTGCCGCGGACTCGCCGAATTGGGACCTAAATTGGCCTGTTTTAATTTGGCGCCGGCGAAATTAACATTGTTCAGCGATCCGGTGACGCGGCTGCGGCTCAGGTCCGCGCCGGATAAGTCGGCATAATCCATCAGTACGCCATATAGGCTGGCATAGGATAAATCGGCATTCTGCAAATTCGCATTACGCATCTGCGCAAGATTGAGATTGACACCTACCATTTTAGCTGCCGTTAGCTTTGCCCCGTCAAGATTGCTGGAAAACAGGTCGGCTTTATTGAAATCGATTCCGGATAAATCCAAACCCGACAGGTCTTTCTTGATCAAGTTCGGCTGCTGACTGCCGGCCTCGGCTATAATCGCGATAACGCCTTCTCGAGTGAGTTCCGCTGCAGCGCATGGCAATAGCCAAAAACCCAAACTGAAAGCTACCAATGTTCGGCAAACACCGGAATCGTATTGCATAACTACTCCTCAAAGCGGGTTAGACGGTCAAAAAATAACCGCCATCTTGCGAGTTTCAGTGCATCATAATCCAATAAATCAGGCTTTAGGCAAATTTTCCCGCCCTATAGAAGCGCTACTTCCGGCCAGCCATGATCAAGGGTTTTCGACAAGTTATATACTTTTGGCAACACAACCACTAAAGGCTGTTTAGCGTGAACGCTTTCTATCATAAATTATTGATTTTGGGGCTGATACTAGCGCTGCCCGGTTTAGGCTGTTTCAGCTATTACACGCTTGAAGAAGCCGGCCCAAACACCGCACTGCCGGCGTTGGCGATTATGATAGCGTATCCGGCCTTACTGATTTCCCTGACAACCCTCATCATGTTGCGAGTTTCGAAGAAGCCGTCCCGTCCAGGGGCTTGGCTGGCGGGAAGCTGTTTAATCGTTTCGGCGGCGATCCTGCTGATTGCCCGCCTATAGAACATAAAACTGCTTAACAAACACGCCGCCGATTAAATTTACTAGATACTTTCCAAAAAACATAAAGCAACTATAGTTGCCCAGACACGCGCCCCCACAACATCGCCAGGATCTTAACTATGGATTTTGTCATTTCGCCCGCAATCGCCTTGATGGATAGGCTGCGCTATCCCGCAAAATTTGCGCTGCTATTCAGCATCGTGCTGATCCCGATGCTGTTCATGGCCGGCACCTTGATCAGACAATTTCAACAGGAAATCGACTCCTTGGCGCAAGAACGCCATGGCCTAAGTTACATCGCCGCCCTCAGAAAACCAATCGAACACATTCAGCAGCATCGGGGCATGACCAGCGCGTTTCGCAACGGCGCAACCCAATTTAAGGAACGCATCACGAGTAAACGCGAAGAAATCGATGGCTATTTTGCGGAACTGGAAAAAACCGACCGCGAACTGCATGAGGCCTTGCAAACCGACGACATGCTCGCCAAGCTCCGCCAACAGTGGAACGACATCAAAACACACTCCCAGGATCAAGAGTTAAGTGCAGTGATAACCGCTCATAACGTGTTGATTGCCGATGGCTTGAAGCTACTAACCCATATTTCGAACACGTCCGGCATCATCCTCGACCCCAAGCTGGATAGCTTTCATATGGGCTTCGTACTGACGGCCGATTTGCCCGAATTAATCGAAGTGATGGGGCAAACGCGGGCGCTGGCGTCCGGCATCGCCGCCAAAGGTAGTCACACACCGCAATCCTTGACCAAGCTGTTGATCTTAATCGCTAATATAGAAACCTATGCCCGCAAGGTGGATGAAGGCTTGGCCGTGGCGTTTGCGGAAAACCCCGAGGTGTCGCGAAACTTGCGCGGCACCAATGAAAACTACCGAACAGCCTTGCAAACCATGCTCGGTTTATTACGCCAGCAATTGGTCGAAAGCGAAACCATTTCTGTTGGTAGCGATACGGTATTCGAAACCTCCACCCAAGCCATCACCCAGTCTTACCAGCTTTACACCGGACTGATAGCCGAACTCGACCTGCTTTTTCGCACCCGCAGCGCGGCAGCCGAACAGTTTTTACAATTTACGCTGGCCGGGTTAATCGGGGTGTTGTTGGTGGTCATTGTGCTATTGCTGGGCTTAACCAAGTCGGTCAATCGCAACATAACCGCAATTAACCTCGCAACTAAGCGCGTTGCCCAAAACGACCTGAGCGCGAGAATACATATTGATGCCAACGATGAAATGCGGGAGATTGCCGAAAACTTTAACGCCATGATAGACACTAGTTCGGCTTTGCTGAAAGAAATCATTCATACCAGTGCCGAATTGCATACGTCGGCGCAAAAAGTCTACACAGTTGCCAACCAAAGTGCGACTCATCTCGACCGGCAACGCGAAGAAATCACCTCGGTTGCGACCGCGGTGAACCAGATGAGCGCGACCATCCAGGACGTTGCCTCCACCACCAATACGGCGGCCCAAGCGGCCAGCACCGCTAACGAGCAAACAAAAAACGGTCAAAGTGTCGTGGCAAGCGCCACACTATCGATCAGCCAATTGGCTAAAGACATCGAAGGTGCTGCCAATGTGATTCAAAGTCTGGAAAAAAGCAGCGAATCCATAGGCTCTTTGGTGGATGTGATTAAAAGTATCGCCGAACAAACCAACTTATTGGCATTGAATGCCGCCATTGAAGCCGCCCGCGCCGGCGAACACGGCCGCGGTTTTGCGGTAGTGGCGGATGAAGTTCGCAGCCTGGCAAGCCGTACCCAAGAATCGACTGCCGTAATCGAAAATATGATAGGCGAATTACAGGCCGGATCGCGCAAAGCGGTCACCGTGATGCAGCAAAGCCGTACGCAAGCTAATGTGGGTGTGGAGAAATCTCGGGAGGCCATGCAATCCCTGGAAGCGATCAGCCAATCGGTGGAAACCATCGACGCGATGAACCTGCAAATTGCCAGCGCGGCCGAAGAGCAAACGGCTGTGACGGAGGAAATCAATCGGAATATCGTCCACATTACCAATTTGTCGGAACACACCAGTAGCGGGGCTAATCAGACTACCGCCGAAGCCCGCCAGCTGAATCAGCTAGCGGAAAACTTACAAAAACTAACCACGCAATTCAAACTGAATATCTAGCAAGAGAAGCCGCTACCCGATTTGTGCAGGCACCCAGGTAGCGGAACCCATTCTATTTACCCAGCACTTCGCCTCTAACGCTTTCCACCAGTGCCGCGGCTTCCGCGATGAGTTCGGCAGGCACATTCAGCTCTTGCATAGTCGCGCCTAGATGCTCCATGACCGCGTCGAAATGGGAGTCGTTCAAACCCATTTTTACCAAGCGAGCGTGGCCGTCGCGCAAGGAACGTCCGGTGTAGTTGTTGGGACCGCCGAAAGCCACCGTCATAAAGGTTTTTAAATGCTCGGCTTGTTTAGCCATGTCGGTTCTTTCAAAAAAGCGGTTGATCCGAAAATCCCCCATCACTTTGCCGTAAAACACATCTACTGCGGCATTCACCGCCGCTTCGCCGCCGATGCGTTCATACAAAGTTGGTCCTTGCACTTCATTTGCTTCACTCATAATACCCCCTCGTTATAGTTTTTAATTTACGAGGCGTCTGTTAAATCGGCAAACTATTGATTTTTGACTGATTTAACGGCCTCGGCGGCGATAATACCCGATGATAGTTTCGTATCCAAACTATTTCACTGCCGCCAAAGACCTGACTGATTGTAAGTTATTGAATCTTTTCGATACCGCCCAAATAAGGCCGTAAAGCCTCCGGCACGGTGATGGAGCCGTCTTCGTTTTGATAATTTTCCATCACCGCTATTAAGGTGCGGCCGGCTGCCAAACCGGAACCGTTCAAGGTATGCACCAACTCCGGCTTGCCGGTTTCCGGATTGCGCCAGCGCGCTTGCAGACGCCGCGCCTGGAAATCCTTGAAGTTGCTGCAAGACGAAATCTCGCGGTATTTCTGCTGGCCCGGCAACCAGACTTCCAAATCGTAAGTTTTGGACGATGAAAAGCCAGTGTCGCCCGCGCACAGCAACACTTTGCGATACGGCAAATTCAACTTTTGCAAAATAGCTTCGGCGTGCGCAGTGAGTGCTTCATGAGCCTGCGCGGAGGTTTCCGGGGTGACGATTTGCACCAGCTCGACTTTTTCGAATTGATGCTGGCGTATCATGCCGCGCACGTCGCTGCCGTAGGCACCGGCTTCACTGCGAAAACACGGCGAATGGCAAACAAATTTCAGCGGCATTTGTTTGGCTTCGACGATCACATCGCGGACGATATTGGTGACCGGCACTTCGGCGGTCGGGATCAGGTAAAACGTCGGATCGTTTTTGACCGTGAACAGATCGGCTTCAAACTTGGGCAATTGGCCGGTACCGCGCAGGCTATCGGCATTGGCCAGGAACGGCACGTAGGTTTCCTGATAGCCGTGCTCGTTGATATGCGTATTCAACATCAACTGAATGATAGCGCGCTGCAAGGTCGCAAGCTTGCCGGCCAATACCACGAAACGGGCACTGGCGATTTTCGCGCCCAGCTCGAAATTCATGCCCAGCGGCTCACCCAAGTCGACGTGGTCTTTTGGAGTAAATGTAAATTGGCGCGGCTCGCCCCAGCGGCTCACTTCCTGGTTATCCGCATCGCTTTTACCGGCAAGTACTGCTTCATCGAGAATATTGGGGATGCCTTCCAATAGCACGCTCAATTGGTTTTGAATGTTGTTTAACTCGGATTCCGCTGCTTTCAGTTGATCGCCCAAATCCGCCACCTGATCCAGCAAGGGTTGCACATCTTCGCCCTTGGCTTTGGCTTGGCCGATGGCTTTGGAGCGGGTATTACGTTCGTTTTGCAACTCCTGGGTTTTGACCTGAACCTCTTTGCGCCGGTCCTCCAGAGCTTGATAAGCGGCGGCATCGAATTGAAAGCCGCGTCTTTGCAGCTGTTGCATAACCAGTTCCAGGTCGCTTCTAAATAAACGGGGGTCTAGCATGATGTTAAAGATCCTGAATTGAAAAAAGAGATAAAACGACGGCTATACCTGCTTGCCCAGCCACAAGCCGGTCCACAGTGCGGCGGCGCAAAACACGATGTTGCTTAGAAAAACGGTCAGCATCGCACCCATGTGCGATTCGAAGGAATGACCACTTTCCAGCAGGTAGAGAATCAAATATAAGCCGGACAGCGTGATGAATAAACCAATCAGAACGGTCACTAAAATGGCCCGGTATTCTATTGAAATGGACAGTTTGTGCATCAACACCGTGGCGACGATGCCGATCAAAAACGCGCCGATGCCATTAACCAGCGTCAATGCATAGGGAAACGGCCAGTCGAACACACGAATTGTGCCCTGCGAATAGAAAAACAAGCCTTTGCCTAGCGCCAAACCGGCCCATACCGCTAACAGGCAACCGAACACGCTGGCTACAATATTCAGACCGGCCTTGCTGAGTTGTCCCTGTTCCAGCAAATAAAAGGTTTCCAGAGAAAAGCTGGAAAAAGTGGTAAATCCACCCATCACGCCGACCAGAATCGCGGTGCGGTATTCCAAGGCAATCGTCAGACGTTGCAGAATCAACGCTTCGGTCATCAGCCCGATCAAAAATGAGCCGAGCAAATTGACCGTCAAGGTACCGTAAGGAAAGCCCCGGCCCAGCCACAGATATACGCCGCTGGAGGCCAGATAGCGCAACATGGAGCCTATGGCGCCGCCAAGAGCGACCGCGAACAATTGCAACATCAGAATTTAAAGAACGTTTCCCGGTAGTACCGTAATTCTTCGATGGACTCGATGATGTCGTCCAGCGCTTTGTGCGAGGCTTGTTTGTTAAAGCCATCCTTTAACTGCGGCGCCCAGCGCGCGGCTAGTTCCTTAACGGTGGAGACGTCCAGGTTGCGGTAATGGAAATAGGCTTCCAATTTGGGCATGTAGCGATAGAGAAAGCGCCTGTCCTGACAAATGCTGTTTCCACAGATCGGTGACGTTCTGGCCGGCACCCATTCTTGCAAAAACGCGATGGTTAGCGCTTCCGCTTCGGCCGCGTCGATTTTTGATTCCTTCACCCGCTGAATCAATCCGGACTGCCCATGGTGCTTCTGGTTCCAGTCGTCCATTGCCGCCAGCGCCGCGTCAGACTGATGCACCGCCATCACCGGCCCTTCGGCCAGGATTTGCAGATTTTTGTCGGTCACTACCGTGGCGATTTCGATGATCAGATCGTTATCAGGATCTAAGCCTGTCATTTCCAGATCGATCCAGATAAGATTGTCGGCATCTTGAGCCATTTTCATTCCATGGTATTAATAATGTTGCGGCAAATTGTAGCATTAGCTAATCTGTACCGCTAATTGTTAACCCCACCTACATAGGCTTGATGAACACGTTTACCGGCATTTTTTTAGCGGCTTTAGTCCTTTCCTACGGCATCCAATTTTGGCTGGCAATGCGCCAGAAATCCTACGTTTTACAGCATCGCGAGCAGGTGCCGACCGCCTTTCAAGACCGAGTGTCACTCAGCGCGCACCAAAAGGCTGCCGATTACACCATAGAGAAAAGCAAACTGGGCGACATCGACAGCGTGGTCGGCATGGTATTTCTGCTGGCGCTGACCTTGGGTGGCGGCATCAGCCTGGTGTTCGATTTCTGGTCAACCTTCGATTTGTCGCCACTGATGGCCAGCTTGTTGTCAATGGCCAGCATTTTTCTGCTGATGACTGTAATTGAAATCCCGTTTAGCCTTTACCAAACCTTTGTCATTGAGGAAAAATACGGCTTCAACAAAAGCAAACTGCCGCAGTTCGTGAAAGACCAACTAATGTCCATGGGCTTGACGCTGGCGATAGGTTTGCCGATTCTGGCTCTGATTCTATGGGTCATGGACAGTATCGGTAGCCTATGGTGGTTATATGCTTGGGCGATCATCATGAGTTTCTCTCTGTTGATGAGCTGGCTGTTTCCGACCTTGATCGCACCGCTGTTCAACAAATTCGAGCCGATGCAGGAAGGCTCTTTGAAGCAACGTATTCAAGGCCTATTGGAACGCTGCGGCTTCAGCAGCAACGGCATTTTCATTATGGACGGTTCACGCCGTTCCGGCCATGGCAACGCTTATTTCACCGGCCTGGGCAATAACAAGCGCATCGTGTTCTTCGATACGCTGGTCAATTCGCTGGACGAGGAAGAATTGGAAGCGGTTTTGGCACACGAGTTGGGCCATTTCAAATGCAAGCACACCATCAAGATGCTGGTGGCTTCGTCGGTGATGACCTTGATCAGCTTTGCGGTGCTAGGCTGGTTGATTACCCAGGACTGGTTTTTCGACGGTTTGGGGGTCACTACCCATTCCAACGCTGCCGCATTATTGCTATTTATGCTGGTATCGCCGGTCTTCACCACGTTTATGCAACCGATCAGCGCCTATTTTCAACGTAAATTCGAGTTCGAAGCCGACGACTTTGCGACCCGAAATGCCCAAGGCAGCAAAATGATCAGCGGTTTGGTGAAACTTTACGAAGAAAACGCCAGCACGCTGACCCCCGACCCCTTGTACTCCGCATTTCATTACAGCCATCCGCCCGCCGCGATCCGCATAGCGCATATCGAACAAAAGATGCAGTCCGCCTGATGGCAGACTTGCACCAAGGCTTGGTCGTCGCCCATCTCGGCAAGGGGATTGCTGTCGAGGTGAGCGACGATGCCGGTGTAACCGTCGAGCAGCTCGTGCTTTGCCAAACACTACGTAAACTGGACACTGTGGTGGTCGGCGACAGGGTGATGCTATCGATGTCCTCACCCGAGCAAGGCCGCATCGAGCAAATAATGCCCAGGCGCTCGGTGTTGCAACGCCCGAGCCGCGGCAACGACACCCGGCCGGTAGCGGCCAATCTGGATACCATTTTCATCGTCTTCGCCGCCGAACCGGAATGCGATTTTCTGCTGCTGGATCAATATCTGGCGATTTGCGAAAACTGCAATATCGATGCGGCGCTAGTACTCAATAAAATCGACTTGCCGCTATCACCCGCCGTCGAGGCAGAACTGGCTTATTATCAAAACTTGGGCTATAGCCTACATAGAGTCAGCGCCAAACAAGCGGTTGGTATTCAGGGTTTACAACAGGTTTTGGCACAGCAGACCAGCATGTTCGCCGGCCAATCCGGGGTTGGAAAATCGTCTTTGACGAATGCACTATTGCCGGACCGGAACCTAAGAACCAACACTGTATCGGAAATCACCCGCCACGGCCGCCATACCACCACGGCCGCGACGCTTTACCATTTACCGGGCGGCGGCGATTTAATCGACAGCCCCGGCGTGGCCATATTTGGCTTGGCCGGTTTGTCGGAAGGGCAACTGGCTTGGGGTTATAGAGAATTTCAGCCGCACATCGGCAAATGTCGCTTCAACGACTGCCGGCATGTCAATGACAAGGATTGTGCGGTGCGGCTGGCGGTAGAAGCGGGCCAAATTGCCGCAGAGCGCTACCAGCGCTTCTTAAAACTTAGAGAAAAGATGCCGCCGGGCAATCGCAACTAGTCCCTTCCAACACATGATTCTGCATTCCGGACCAGCTCAATCCCATCTTGCGTGCTACAGTAGGTTCGCGTAAATTATATTCTTTCGACTAAAGCACTAGCCAAGACCGCCGGAACCAATACATGGATACACACACAGTAGCTCGCCTTCCGGACGATAAAACTTGGCAAGTGCCGGGCTTCACGCGCGACCAGCACGGCAAGCCGCAAATCGAGCTCGACCCGGCAAGTCTTTATGCATATGGCCACCTGATACGCCTGACCGAAGAATTGGTGCTGGATCAATTTTCCCGCGGCCTCGTTTCAGGCACCACCCACACCTGCATCGGCCAGGAGCTCACCGCATTATCGGTGGTGCGCGCCTTGGACCATCCCGATGACGCCGTGCTTTCCAATCATCGCAATCACGGCCATTTCCTGTCGTATTCCGGAGACTTTGTCGGACTGGTTGGCGAAATTATGGGCCGGGAGGCCGGCGCTTGCGGCGGTTGGGGCGGCAGTCAACACCTGGTCCATCGTAATTTTCACAGTAACGGTGTGCAGGGCGGCATGCTGGGCATCGGCGCCGGCTTAGCGTTAGCGCGCAAGCTGCACGACAGCGCCGGAATCGTGGCCGCCATCATAGGCGACGGCACACTCGGCCAAGGCTTGGTTTACGAAGCCATGAATATGGCGTCGGTCTGGAACGCACCGTTGCTGGTCGTGGTCGAGAACAACGGTATTTCTCAGACTACCGTCAGTCGCGACAATCTGGGCGGCGACATCCAAGCCCGTGGCGCAGCATTCGGACTACCCACTTGGCGTCTTGCCGACGATGATCCTGAATTCTGCCGCAAAGTAGCGGAAGCCGTCAGCGCAGTGCGCGCGAGTCGCGGCCCCGGCTTCCTGGTAATCGATACCCGGCGGATGGGCCCGCACAGTAAAGGCGACGATCTGCGCGATCCAAACGAACTCGCAGAAATTCGCGCCCGAGATCCATTGGCCGCCTTGGCCAGGCAGTTGCCGGCAGATACGCTGGCAACTATCGAAGCCCGCAATCGCGAATTCGTGGAAACGGTACGCCAAGCGGCCAACGCGTCCCCGGAAGCCACGCTCGCCGAGACACCGACACACATCTTCTCCGCTCAACCTGAATACCCAGTGCCCAGTTATCCGCCAATCGCGGCGGGCAGCAACGTGCGGCAGGTTTTGAACACCGCCTTGCAATTCCTGCTCAAGTCCGATCAGCGCACGCTATTAATCGGCGAAGACCTGCACGACCCCTACGGCGGCGCCTTCAAAGTCACACAAGGCCTGTCCAGCGAATTTCCCGGTCGCGTCATTTCCACACCGATCAGCGAGGCAGGCATCACCGGCTCGTCTATTGGCTTGTCGCTTGACGGCTACTTGCCCATCGTGGAAATCATGTTCGCCGATTTCCTGTCGCTATGCCTGGATCAACTGCTGAACCATGCCGTGAAATTCCCAGGCATGTTTGCAGACACCTCCGTGCCTATAGTCATCCGCACACCTTGCGGCGGCCGGCGCGGCTACGGCCCCACCCACAGCCAAAGCCCGGAGCACCTGTTTACGTCTGTGCCAGGCCTGACCGTGGTTTACGGCAGTCATAGGCACAATGTCGCCGAACTGTTAATCGACGCGGTGCTGCGCTGGCACTACCCGGTGCTGTTTCTGGAACACAAACTGCTGTACGGCGAAAAAATGGACCCGGCGGATTATGTCGCGCTGCCGGCCACGGATGATGTGGCGACCCACTTGTTCCCTACCCTACGCCGGGGTGCGAATGAACCTGATGTAACGTTAGTAAGCTACGGCGGCATGCTGACAATGACCGAAGCCGTGGCGAACAGACTGGAAAGCGAAGAAGAGCTGGAAGTTGAAATCGTCTCGCCGTCGCTGCTGTCGCCGTTGCCGCGCGAATCGCTGATCAAGCATCTGGCAGCCCGAGAATGCGTGGTCGTGATCGAGGAATCTCACCACGACTTCGGTGTCAGCGCCGAAATCGCCGCCGCTTTGCTCGAATCAGGATTCAAGGGCCAGTTTCTACGCATCGGCACACCGCCCGTGCCCATCGCCTCCGCCCGCAGCCTGGAGCGCAGCATTATTCCCGACGAACAATCGATAATCGAGCAAATTCTCGACCTTTTTTAAAGGACCGCCATGCCCACTTTCCAAACCGTCCCCTGCGTGAACATCAACGACGAGTTCGTGGACGTCGTCAGCATCGACGTCAAGCAAGGCGAGTTCGTCACTAGCGGCGACGTGGTCGCCACCGTCGAAACCGACAAATCCATGATAGATGTGGTCGCCGAACAAGACGGCTACGTGCTGCGAGTCGACTGCGAACCGGGGCAAAAAATCCGTGTCGGCGCCGTGATGTTCTGGCTGGGTGAGACGCGCGACGAAGCGATCCCGGAAGAAACCAAGGACACTTCGTCAACAGCAAGCGCCGTGCGCCAACCCACGGCAAAAGCCAGAGCCATGCTTAAGGAACTGGACATCGACCCGTCCCGCGTCCCCGTCAGCGGCGAACGTCTGTCGGTAGCCGACATCGAGACTTGGTTGAGCAAGGGCGGTAAGCCCGGTAAAGCCGCCGCGACTACTCAAACGGTAAACCGCCGGGAAGATACACCTGCGGTTGCAGGAGACTTGCAGGAATTGTCGCCGGAATCGGCAGGCATGCTGCATACAGTTGCCTGGCATCGAGATTTTGCGGCCTCGGCCTATCTGGAAGTCGAATACGACCCCAAACCCTGGGAAGAACGCGCCGCCGCCTATGCGGCGGAACATAAGCTGATGCTCTCGCCCTTGCTGCCATTGATGGCCTTTCGTTTGGCGGAATTGGGCCGCGAACGCCCTATAATAAACTCCACGATAGTCAACGGTCAGCGCTTTCAATACACACCCGTCAATATCGGCTTTACCGTGCAGGCTGGCGCGATGCTTTACCTAACCGTGGTGCGCGACACGCAAGACATGGACGCAGCACAATTCATCAGCGCCCTCGGCGAGGTACAACGCCACGCCATGGCACACAAGCTGCCGCCGCAGGAAGCCACCGGCGCTACGCTATCGTTTTCGAGCATGGCACGTTGGAATGTCAGCCGCCACACCCCTATTCTACCGCCGCAAACAGCGCTGATTATTGCTCACGCCGCGCCGAAAAATTCCGATAAGGCCGTACTGGGTGCCACTTACGATCACCGCGTTCTCACGGGTTTCGACGTCGCACAGGTGTTGCTGGCGTTATCCCGTCCGGCATAACCACTCACATAAACCAGAGGCCACCGATAGATGAACCTAAATCCCGACGAGATTAAAGCCGCGATACGCGCCAAGGTAATAGAACTAGCCATAGCGCTGGACATGGACGCCTCAGGCGTTACTGACGACGACATCCTGCCGGCCACCGGTGTGCTGGATTCCGGCGCCATTCTGGAACTTGTGGTCTGGTTTGAGGCCAGCTACGACTTTCGGATCAAACAGGAAGACATGAACATCGACAATCTCGGCTCGATTAATGCGATGACCGACTTTCTGCTGTCCAGCAAACAAGCGTAAGCCAAACAATCTACCGCAGCCTATTTGATGCAACCGCGCTGAAGGAATAATCATGGCCATGCCGACGCTGGAACCGATTCAAGACGGCGACCTGCTCGCTTTCTGCCAATTTCTCACGGAACACCTGAGCTCTGAGCGCAGTGCCGAGCAATGGGCGCAAGCTTTCCAGCAGAACTGGGGCGTAACCAAGCCCAACAACGGTTTTCTGATCCGCGACGAAGGCAAAATTGTCGCTGGCATCGGCGCGATTTATGCGGAGCGAATTATTCACGGTAAACCGGAACAATTCTGCAACATCACCAGCTGGTGCGTGCTGGAGGCCTTCCGCTCGCAAAGCATGCGGCTGGCGATGGCGGTGGTCTCCCAGCCCGGCTATCATTTCACAGATCTAACGCCGACCGAAGTGGTATCGAAGACGCTACAGTTCCTGAAGTTCAAGCCCATGAACGAACGCCACGCACTGTGGCCCAATCTTCCCTGGCCATTTGCCAGCCTTGGCGGCGTACGTGTAATTACCGATCACGATGCTATTGAACAGGCGCTTGCGCCCGCCGATGCCAAGGTATTCCATGACCACCGCCACCTGCCCTGGCTTAGACACTTGGCAGTTGGAAAACCAGGCGCGTATTGTCTCGTGACCTGGAAACCGAACAGATTAAAAGGCGTCCCCGGCGCGCTGGTGTTGGGATTCAGCGATCCCGAGCTGTTTTTGATTTACCGCAATAGCATCGGCTCACACCTGTTACAGAAAGGTTGTTTTTACACCCGAGTCGAGTCGCGCCTGCTGCCCCGGCTACCACTGCTCTGCCACGAACTGGCCGGCTACCGCAACAAAGTCTTTCGCAGCGACACCCTGGCTGAAGCCGACATCAGCAACTTTTATTCCGAGATCGTGGGGCTAAACCAGTGAGCGAACGAAAACTGATTCGTGTAGACAGCGAAACCCGCCCCATCTTGTCGGTAGTCATCCATACCGAGGAGGAGTTCGATTGGAACAAGCCGCACGACAGGCAGGCCACCGGCGTTAAGCATATGCGCCACATCGACCGGGCACAGAAGGTTTTCGATAGTTTTGGGATTGTGCCGAACTATGTGGTCGACTATCCGATTGCTTCGAAAGAAGAAGCTTTCGGTCCGCTGAAAGCCTACGCAGATTCGGGACGAGCACTGATTGGAGCGCATTTGCATCCCTGGGTGTCGCCACCGCACGATGAAGAACTGAACGCCCGCAACTCCTATCCCGGCAATTTGCCGCGCGCGCTGGAATATGAAAAACTCAGGATACTCACCGAGCAAATCAAAAGCTCGTTCGGCACCTCGCCGTTAACCTATCTCGCGGGCCGTTACGGCTTCGGTCCCAATACCGGCGAGATTCTCGAAGAACTGGGCTACGAGGTCGACATCAGCGTGGCCGCGTCTATTGATTACAGCGCCGACGGCGGCCCGGACTACTCCAGCTATACCAGTGACCCGTTTTGGTTTGGCAATCAGCGCCGCCTGCTTAGCTTGCCCGGCTCGGGCGGTTACGTGGGAACATTGCGGGCGGGTGGCACGCCTCTTTACCGGCAGCTGATGCATCCCTGGCTGCGCAAAGCCAAGATTTCGGGAGCAGTCGCCAGGCTGCGACTCCTAGAACGCATTAGGCTTTCCCCTGAAGATTACAGCGAGCCGGAGATGCGCCGCTTAACCAAATCCTTACTGGCCGACGGTGTGCGAATCTTTGTGTTCAGCTTTCATTCGCCGTCGGTGATGCCGGGCGGCACACCTTACGTGAACAGCGATGCGGACCTTGAACGGTTTCTGGAAAAATGCCGGCGCTACTTCGACTTTTTTATGCGGGAATTGGGTGGCGCGACCATGACCCCGCTGGAGATCAAGGACTGGCTGGAACGACATTGATGGAGCAGTTGCCCAAGCATAAAAAAGCCGCGAATTTCGCGGCTTTTTTATGCTTTTTATATCCGCGTTAACCCGGCGGCCAATGCATTTGCCTGCCGGCCAGTAGATGCATATGTAAGTGGTGCACAGTCTGTCCGCCGTCATCGTTACAGTTGAACACAGTTCGGTAACCGCTTTCCGCATAGCCTAGCTGACCGGCAATTTTAGCAGCAGTCTGTAACATCAATCCGCCCAGCAAGGCATCGTCCAGATCATTTAAATTAGCGACGTGGCGCTTAGGGATGATTAACACATGCATGGGCGCTTGCGGGTGTATATCCCTGAACGCCAGTAGTTGCTCGTCTTCGTAAACCACATCCGGCTTGATTTCACCGCTGCCCATCTTGCAAAACAAACAATCACTCATATGTCCTCCTAAAATTCGCGGCGGCCGTTAAAGGCGTGCGCCAAGGTGCCGCTGTCGATAAATTCCAGCTCGCCGCCCATCGGCACGCCGTGCGCGATGCGCGTGGCGCGGATATTGAGTTTGCCGGCGACTTCGCCGATGAAATGCGCGGTAGCCTGCCCTTCGACGGTAGAATTGGTCGCCAGGATGATTTCCTTGATCTGGCCGCTCGCCATGCGTTGCTCGAGCAACTCAAAGCCAAGCTGATCGGGACCGATACCGTCCAACGGCGACAAGCGGCCATGCAATACAAAGTATTTGCCCTTGAAGGTAGTGGCTTGATCGATCACCCAAACGTCGGCAGGACTTTCGACCACGCAGATCGTCTCCGCATCGCGCAGCGGATTAGCGCAAACTTCGCACAACTCGGCTTCGGTCAAAGTCCGGCATTCGCGGCAATGGCCGATTTCGTTGACGGCTTTTGCGAGCATTTTGCTTAATTGCATGCCGCCGTCACGGTTGCGCTGCAATAGATGGAAAGCCATGCGTTGCGCCGATTTAGGGCCCACGCCGGGCAGGCAGCACAGGCTTTGGATCAACTCTTTCAGCAGACCTTGGTTTTGCATGCTTAGAATGGCATTTGGAAACCGGGTGGGATCGGGATGCCGGCAGTAACATCGGCCATTTTTTCTTTTTTCATTTTACCGACTTTATGCACCGCGTCGTTGATCGCCGCCGCCACCAAGTCTTCCAACATATCCTTGTCGTCACCCACCAAAGACGGGTCGATACTGACCTTGCGGACCTCGCGTTTGCCGGTCATCACTATCGTCACCAAGCCTCCGCCGGACTCGCCTTGCACTTCCATCGCGCCCAATTCTTCCTGGGCTTTTTTAAGGTTGTCTTGCATTTTTTGGGCTTGTTGCATGATGCCCGCTAGCGCATTTTTCATCATTGTCTCTCCAATATTAATTCAGTGGCTCGATACTGCCAGGCATGATTCTAGCGCCAAACGTGTCTTTCAAAGCCTGCACATTTTCATCGCTATTAATGCTATCGACTGCCGCTTGCTGCCGATCTTCGCGCGCTTTTTGCATTTCCAGCGCCGGTGTCATTTGCTGCTCTACTTGCTTGCTTATCAACAGTTTTAAGGGTTTACCGTAATAATTTTGCAATGCTACCCTTAGGTTGTCCTCGGCTTTAGTCCCGACTTGCTGGAAGCTCGGATCGAGCAGCAAGCGGCAACTGCTGTCGTCGATCCCGTCCAACACGCAGTTATTCGCCAGTTCGCGGGTACGCCCGCTGATATTCAACGCGGCTATAATCTCGGTCCAATTGCTCGGTTTGACGACTTGTGAGACTGATAACGGACGCGGCTCTTCGATGGATTTGGCGCTGCTCTCCACAACCGCAACCGGCGCCGGCGTACTGGCAACCGACTTAACGACCGGCGATTTGGCCGGCTCAAGCGTTTGGGCTTCCGCAGTTTGCGGCCGGAAAGTCAGCATCCGCAGCATGACCATTTCAAAACCGCTACGCGGATCGGGCGCCAGCGGCAAATCGCGTTGGCCAAGCAAGCCAATCTGATAATACAGTTGCACGTCTTCGGGCAATAAAGTCTTGGCTAGAGTGTCCAATAATTGCTTATCAAATTCCTGATCGACGAAATCCGGCATTTGCTGTAACAGCGCGACCCGATGCAACACCCGCAACATCTGCTGCAGAATATCGGCAAAATCCGGCGTCAACTCCGCGACATCGGCGATTTCTGCCAGCAAAGCCCGCGCATCGCCTGCCGCCAAGGCCTGCAACATATCGTCGATAGGCTGCTGAGCCACGGTGCCGAGCATGCCGATCACCGCATCCGTCGTGACGCTGCCGCTACCGTACACGATGGCCTGATCCAGCAAGCTCAAGCCATCGCGCAAGCTGCCGTCAGCGGCTCTGCCCAACATTTTTAGCGCAGCAGGCTCGAAGGCAATTTGTTCCTGGCCCAAGATGAACTGCATTTGCGCGTCGATTTGCTCCGGCAGCAATCGTTTTAGATTAAATTGCAAACAGCGCGACAATACCGTGACCGGAATTTTATGCGGATCGGTGGTAGCCAGCAGAAATTTGACGTGCGGCGGCGGCTCTTCCAGGGTCTTTAACAAGGCGTTAAAGCTATGCCCGGACAGCATATGCACTTCGTCGATTAAGTAGACTTTGTAGCGGCCTTGATTGGGTGCGTACTGGGCATTGTCGAGGAGATCGCGGGTATCTTCGACTTTCGTGCGGGAGGCGGCATCGACTTCGATCAAGTCCATGAACCGGCCTTGCTCGAAATCTCGGCAAACCCGGCATTCGCCGCAAGGGTTGAAATCTTTTAGACTTTCGCAGTTGATGGCTTTGGCGAGAATCCGCGCCACCGTGGTTTTGCCGACGCCGCGGGTGCCGGTGAACAGATAGGCATGATGCAATCTATCATGTTGCAAGGCGTGCATTAGCGATTGGCTGACGTGCTCCTGACCGACAAGCTGCTTGAAGTTGCTGGGACGCCATTTTCTGGCAAGAACCTGATAAGCCATTAGCAACGCGGAAAGGCAAGAGTTGGGCGGCTACTGCGCCAGCCACATCCCGGCACACGAGTCCGCTGCTACCGTTGCTTCCTTCCGGACCTGGCGGGGTTTACAGCGTATCGTTGCGAGAGGACCGACACAGTAACCATAAAACATCAGCAAGACGCTGAAGAGTGGCGCATTATCCATAAAAGCTGATCGATAAGCAACTGTCTTGCCAAAAATTAAGTAAATAACTTGGATAATGCCCGCCGGACTACTGCATCGCCGGCACAGGCAAACGGCTGGCGATAGCATGACCGAACGAAGCGCCGAACTTGCCGGCCAAGCGGTCGATCAGGCGTTCTTGCGGCGTAAAGTTTACTTTCTCTTCGGTGCCGAACTGGTCGCGGGCCACGCTATCAACGCTACCGAAATCATCCGCCAATCCCAGCCTGACGCCTTCGGTGCCGGTCCAAATCAGCCCGGAGAACATCTCGGGCGCTTCGGTTTCCTTCAAACGCTTGCCGCGTCCTTCCCGCACCGCACCGATGAATTGTTGGTGTACTTGGTCCAGCAATGACTGCATATGCTTGCTTTCTTGCTGATTGACCGGCGAGAACGGATCGAGCATGGCTTTGTGTGCGCCGGCGGTTAACAAACGCCGCTCCACGCCCAGTTTGTCCAATACATTAGTAAAGCCAAAGCCGTTCATGATGACTCCAATAGAGCCGATGATGCTGGCCTGATTGACGAATATTTTGTCGGTAGCCGAGGCCACATAATAACCGCCGGATGCGCACATATCGCCCACTACCGAATAAATCGGTAATTGCGGATGCTTGGCTTTCAAGCGCCTGATTTCATCGTAAATGTACGCAGATTGCACCGGACTGCCGCCGGGTGAGTTGATATTGAGGATGATACCCTTGACATTTTTATCCTTGGCCGCATCACGTAAGCCCTCGATCACCACATCCGCACTGGCGGCCTCACCTTCGACAATCTGCCCCAATACATCGATGATAGCCACGTGCTCGGAGGTGCCGGACTCGATATCCTCCTTGAATTTCGGATAAATCGCTATACCCAGCACAACGGCCAAATAAGCAAACGTCAGCAACTTGAAAAATATTCCCCAACGGCGCGCCGCTTTCTGTTCGTCGATTGCGGCAAACGCCAATTTCTCCAGCACCGACTTTTCCCAACCGGGGCTGTTTTCAGCAATATCTTCGGGAAGATCTTGTTTATTCTCCACCATTTGTCTCCTATATGATTCCGATTAAATCGGTGGGATAGTTCACACACAACAAGGGATTGTATTTTTGCAAGGTTGCCGCGGAATGCGCCCCGCAAGTGACACCGATTGACGCGACTTGGGCATTTAGAGCCATTTGCAAATCATGCACCGAATCGCCGACCATCAAGGTGCGCTGTTTATCCACACCCAGTTCAGCCATGATTTCATCCAGCATCAGCGGATTGGGCTTGGAAGCCGTTTGGTCCGCACAGCGCGTAGTACAAAACAAATCCGCTGCACCGGTCGCATTCATTGCTGCATGCAAACCCGCGTTTTTCTTGCCGGTCGCCACAGCCAGACGATACCCTTGGTCACGAAACTGCTTCAACATTTCATGCACACCGGGAAACAAGTCGTCAGGGCCGATTTGTTTGCTAAAAAAAGTTTTCGTGTAATCGGCAGCGATCTTTTGCCGGATCTCGGACTCTTCATTCGGAAACAATTGCTTCATCGCATTTTCGATGCTCAAGCCGACGATGTCTCTGACCGCCTGCGCTTCCGGCACTGCACATTCACAACTCATCGCCGCTTGTTGGATGCAATGCACGATCCAGTCCACCGAATCCATTAAAGTACCGTCCCAATCAAAAATGATTAAATCAAAGCGGTTTTTCATGATTCAGCAATTCTTGTAAATCCTCGGGCAATGGCGCGGTAAAGTGCAGCAAGTCGCCACTGACCGGATGCGCAAACTGCAGTTGCTCGGCGTGTAAAAACAAACGCTTGTATCCGCGCTTTTTAAAGGCTTTATTCGTATCGTCATCGCCATACCGATCATCAGCCACAATCGGATGCCCCAGCCAAGCAGCATGTACCCTAATCTGATGGGTACGGCCTGTTTTAGGCGCGGCATGTACCAAGGTGACATCCTGAAACTGCTTCAGCCGCGTGAACAAGGTTTCGGCGGATTTGCCTGCCTGGCTGACCACTACCATCCGCTCGCCGCCCTGGGCGACGTTTTTCAATAAGGGCACCTCGACTAATTGTTTCTTGCGTTGGAACTGCCCAACCAATAAAGCCAAATAGGTCTTCTGGATACCATCGCCGCGAAAAAGTTCATGCAATAGCTTCAATACTGAACGCTTCTTGGCAATCAACAAGCAACCGGAGGTTTCCTTGTCCAGCCTATGCACCAATTCCAAAAACTTCTGTTGCGGCCGAATCTGTCTTAGTCCTTCGATCACGCCGGAACTGACGCCGCTGCCGCCATGCACGGCAAAGCCGGCCGGCTTGTTCAACACGATAAAGCCCTCGTCTTCGTAAAGAATGTGGTTTTCCAGGCTGAACTTCAAGGTGGGTTGGACGATGATTTCGTCTTTTTTTTCCGCAACTCTGACCGGCGGGATTCGCACAATATCACCCAACTGCAACTTGTAACTGACGTCGATCCGGCCTTTATTGACCCGCACTTCGCCCTTTCTGACCATGCGATAGATGCGGGTTTTGGGAACGCCTTTGAGATAAGTGATCAGAAAATTATCGAGCCTTTGTTCGCTGTTTGCCTCGGTAATCTCCAGCCATTGGACTTGCGGATTGGTCTGATTTTCTGCGGTATTCATGCGGCAAATAATAACAACATATCCGCCAGCCATGTTTAAAATTGCTGCTGTCAATAAACATTGCTATATTAGGCTAGTTTATCTTTGGATAGACTTTAGCTATAAAAATTTAAAGACCGGGGTTTCAGCGTTGTGTCTTCGCGCTGACCTAAAAGAATTTTTTCGGGTTTTATCGCTCAACCCATGATGAGCGAGCTGCATCCTTAGAATAGAGTTCGGTATAACAGACCTCCCACTTTTCAAGCGCCACCCTCGGCAATGCCGATAACCCGCTGCGACAATTACTACAACTAATTGCAGTTTTCCGTCAGTCTGGCCGCTCACTTAAGTACATATTGGGAAACACGCCGCCTTTATCCGCGACAACCAAACCTGTTTAAGCTCTAAGTAGGATACAAATTACAATAAGGATAATTTAATGAAAAGAATGCTTATCAACGCCACGCAGCCCGAAGAGCTGCGAGTGGCATTGGTAGATGGTCAGAAACTCTATGATTTCGACATCGAAGTTCCTTCAAAAGAACAAAAAAAATCTAACATTTACAAAGGCATCATCACCCGGGTAGAACCCAGTTTAGAAGCAGCTTTCGTTAATTACGGCGCCGAAAAACACGGCTTTCTGCCGTTCAAGGAAATCGCCCCCGAATACAGAACCGGTGAAGTCGAAGAGGGTAAATCCTCCAAATCGAATATTCGCGAAGGCCAGGAAATCGTCGTTCAGATTGAAAAAGAAGAACGCGGCAACAAAGGCGCGGCGCTAACAACCTACATCAGTCTCGCTGGCACCTATTTGGTGTTGATGCCGAACAACCCCAAGGCCGGCGGCATTTCTCGCCGTATCGAGGGTGACAACCGCAGTGAATTGCGCGAAACCATGGCCGCCCTGGAAATTCCGGACAGTATGGGCTTGATCATCCGCACCGCCGGCTCGGACAAAAACGTCGAAGAGCTACAGTGGGATTTGAACTACCTGCGGCAACTCTGGGAAGCCATCGACCGCTCCAGCAGTGAACAAACCGCGCCATTCCTGATATTCCAGGAAAGCAACGTGATCATCCGCGCCCTGCGCGATCACTTGCGCGGCGACATCGACGAAATCCTCATCGACCAGGAAGGCGCCTTCAAACTGGTGCATAACTTCTTGAAGCAGGTGATGCCGCACAATCTGCACAAGGCGAAACTGTATCAGGACAGCGTGCCGCTGTTCAGCCGCTATCAGATCGAAACCCAGATTGAAATGGCCTATCGCCGGGAAGTGTCATTGCCATCCGGCGGCTCGATCGTCATCGACCACACCGAAGCCTTAACTTCTGTGGACATCAACTCGGCGCGCGCCACCAAAGGCAGCGACATCGAAGAAACCGCGCTAAATACCAACCTGGAAGCCGCCGACGAAATCGCCCGCCAACTGCGTTTACGCGACTTGGGCGGCTTGTTCGTCATCGACTTCATCGACATGATGTCTAACAAAAACCAGCGCGAAGTGGAAAACCGTCTGCGCGATGCCTTGAAAATCGACCGCGCCCGCATCCAGACCGGCCGCATCTCGCGCTTCGGCTTGATGGAGATGTCCAGACAGCGCTTGCGTCCCTCGCTGGGCGACTCCACACAATTAACTTGCCCGCGCTGCAAAGGCCAAGGCACCATCCGTAACGTCGAATCCGTCACCCTGGCCGTATTGCGTTTGATCGAAGAAGAAGCGATGAAAAAAGGCACCGAGCGCGTCATCGCCCATTTGCCTATCGATTGCGCCACCTTCCTGCTCAACGAAAAGCGCGCGGCGATTCAGGAAATCGAAACCAGACTGCAAGTCGGCATTATCGTTCTGCCGAGCAAACACCTGGAAACCCCGTCTTACGACATCGAACGCATCAAATCCGCAGGCGAAAGCAGCGAAGAAAAAGCCAGCCATTTGCATATCAAGGAAGAAGACATCACGGTACCGGAATTTGCCAAGCAGGCCGGCCCTAAAGCCGAAAAAGCCGCGATTAAGGAGTTTTTACCGGACTCCCCCGCCCCCGTACAAAACAAAAAGACCTCTGCCGGTCTAATTCAACGTTTCTGGCAGCGTCTGATCGGGAATAGCAAAGCCGCCGAAATCGGCGAAGCCTCTGAAAAAAGCAACGAAGACAAACCCAGATCCGGCAGAAACAATCGCCGGGACCGTGGTGATCGCGGCGACAGAGGAGAGAGGGGCGAGCGCTCAGCATCAGGCCGTAACAACAACCGCCGTAACAACAATCGCCGTCCGCCCAACAACCCGGCAAATACCGAAGCTACGGGCAGCGCTCCAGTCGAGCCAAAGCAAGCCGTGGTGATTGACCAGGAAAATACCGACGACGCGACTACAACCGCAAAAAGAGAAAACGGCAACGGTGGCCAAGAACGCAGCCGCCGCAGCCGCAGCCGCAGACGTGGCCCGCGCAACGGTGGCGAGAGACGCCCCGAGCAAAACGCCGCTGGCGAAGCGGGCGAAAATAGCTCAACAGGCAATCAAGGCGGCGAACGTCCAGCCCCAGCTCCAAGCTATTCCGAAAGCGGCGAAGCCAGTAGCCAACCGCGCTCTTATGACAGAGAGTTCGCCGAGCGCAGCAACAATCGCCACAGCGAAACACCTCAAGAACCTGTCAGCCGCAGCGCCAGCGAAGACTGATAAAAAAAGCCGGACAACAGTTCTAGCTGTTGTCCGGCTTTCTCAAATCGCTGACATCATCAGCGTTTAATCGATAAACCGCCTCTTCAAATCCGCATACTCATCTATCCGCCGATCACGCAAAAACGGCCAGATGCGTCTGACATCTTCGCTGCGCTGCGAATCAAGCTCGGCAAATAACAACACATCCTGATTATCGTCAGCGCTGCTTAGAATCTCGCCTTGCGGGCCGGCGATAAAGCTGTTTCCCCAAAACTGAATGCCCGGCGCTTGATCCGGCGCCGCTTCAAAACCGATACGATTGCAGGAAATCACCGGAATGCCGTTCGCCACCGCATGCGCACGTTGCACGGTAATCCAGGCATCGCATTGGCGTTGTTTCTCGACAGCGTCATCCTCGGGATTCCAGCCTATAGCGGTGGGATAAATCAACACATCAGCACCGGCCAACGCCATGAGCCTCGCCGCTTCCGGATACCATTGATCCCAGCAGATCAACACCCCCAACTTGCCTATCGACGTTTCTATTGGCGTAAAACCCAGGTCGCCAGGCGTGAAATAAAACTTCTCGTAAAATCCCGGATCGTCAGGGATATGCATTTTCCGGAAGGTGCCGGCGATGCTGCCGTCCTTATCGAACACCACCGCCGTGTTGTGGTACAAACCCGGCGCACGTTTCTCGAAAATGGTCGAGACGATCACTACCTTGTTGGCCTTGGCCACTTCGGCAAGCGTTTCGCAAGTCGGACCGGGAATCGGCTGCGCCAAATCAAAACAGCTGGTGTCTTCGCTTTGGCAAAAATAATGGTCCAGATGCAGTTCCGGCAGCACCACTAAGTCGGCATTTTGTTGGGCGGCTGTTTCGATTTGACTAATCGAATAAGCCAGATTGGTTTCCCGGCCGCGATTGCAAGGCTGCTGCACGGCGCAGGCGATAATCGATTTTTTCATGAGTCGGACAGATGCTTAGAAATTCAATTTAACAAATGCCGGCACCTGCATGCTGGCGCAATGCAAACTGCCATACTGATGCACTAACGGCCGACACGGCGTGGCGATGATTTCGTGATTCGGGAAGCAGCCTTTCAAGCGCTCCAGCGCCACCGCATCCATCGCGTCGTCGTAAACCGGCACCAATACCGCGCCGTTGATAATCAGGAAATTCGAGTAATTGGCCGGTAATTGCTGGCTTTGTTCATCGAAAATCGGTTTTGGTAATGGCAGCGCCACCAACCGATAGGCATCGCCACCTTCTGTCTTAAAGGTTTTGAGTTGCGCTTCCATATTTTTCAGACTCTCGAAATGCGGGTCTGCGCTGTCGTCGCAACTGGTATAAGCGATAGTGTTGGCATCGCAAAACCGCGCCAGCGTATCGATGTGCGCATCGGTGTCGTCGCCGGCCAGATTGCTTTGCTCGACCCACAAAATCCGCTTCGCGCCCAAATAATTTTGCAGTTGACCGGCTATCGCCGCTTCCGACAAATCCGGATTACGGTTGGGGTTGAGCAAACAATTTTTGGTCGTCATCAAGGTGCCTTGCCCGTCCGACTCCACGCTGCCGCCTTCCAAGACCAAGTCCAAGGTCGCGGTGGGATGGCCTTTAAAAATCGGATGCGCAAACAAGGCCAAATTCAAGGCGTCGTCGGCCGCATGCGGATATTTCTTACCCCAGCCATTGAATCGAAAGTTAAGCAACTGCACGCTGGCTTTGGGGTGCTGCCACTCCATCGTCAAAAACACCGTATCCCGCAGCCAAATATCGTTGTAATCGGCCTGCACCATATGAATTTTTTCGTTGTGGCCCAGTTGCGTCTGAATATGCTGCTGATGCTCGCCATCCTTGCAAATAATCACCAGCGGCTGAAACCGGCTGATGGTAGTGGCGACAAAATGATAGGTGTCTTCGACGGCGGACAGATTGGTAAAGTCGCCGCTGTGGTGCGGCCAAGCGATGATAACGGCTGATTGTGTTTCCCATTCTGCTGGAAAGCGAATCATGAAGTACTCCCTGGATAATGTGGCTTTGAGAAATAATGCCTTATTGTATCAATGCTGACCGGTTAGGCCTATTCCACGGAATTTTAAATGTAATCGGTGCATGTTTGGATACGGAGGCAAGGTTCCAGAGGTTTGCCGCTAACACCGAAAAACAGTTGGGATGCGATTCGAGAAGCAGGAAGGGAGAAATAACCGGAGTTGGATGATGAGCCCGCCGGCGGGGGATTCCACAGCCTAAACTGTAGCCTCCAACCCGCCAGCCTACCGCCGATGCCGTTGACGAGGTCAGACTCGAGGTCTGTAGTCAGTCAGAAATCCCGAAATTTACCGTGAGGCCGCACTAACCAAGACATCTGCCATCATTTCAGCCAATTATGAACAAAATACGAAACCACGATTGCTCGAGGGATTCGACGCCACTATGCACCAATTTGAATCTTTCCGTACCCGCTCTTTACGTGGTAATTGCCTCTAACGTTCAATCCTCAGACAGGACACGCGTTGCCGCTCATTTGTTCCACTCGTCATCGACCGCTTGCGCGGTGTTAACACCGCAGTAGTGCTCTGTGTTTCATTCTGGCCTTACGGCCGATTTTTTCAAGCGGGAATATTGATTTTGCGGGCGGTTATTGGGGCAGTTTCAACAACTAAGGCATCAAGCTGGACTCGAATCCAGGATTTTTACTGGACTGCCGCCTGCGCGGGAGCCCAGATAACTTAGACTTACTAGCTATGACGGATGCGAATATTTGGAGGTTTTGTGATTACTATTCCTTTTTAAATCCATCCCTTCATCGCAGCTAAAACCGCCACCGGCCCAGATCTAAATCAGGCCGCCAGTACCGATAAGATTGCAGCCGTATTGAATAATGGCATTTGGAACTGGTGAACTGTAGCCATCGCCCCCAAGGCGACATTCGAAGCTTTGCACTCAATGTCGGGAGGGATTCAATTAGCTGACATTCAACGTAAAGCTAAGCCGACTGCTGGAGTGAAGCGGAAGCGGGTCGGCTTGAGCGCAATGTTAGCCCTGGCCGCTTGTCAGAAGCCGCTTGCATGTTCCTTCGTTATCTTTACCGAGAACGCTAATTGCAGTTGCGCAACTAACGCTTCAACCCTTCCAGCCATCCGAAACCATTCCTCGTGTGATTCGTCACATACGCCTTGGTAGGCCAATTCGCCAAGCTCTTCATGAACCAATTCAACTTGAGTGTCTTGGAACCGGCCAAATTTACGGTCCTCACGAACCTTGCTGATTAATTCAAAGATTGGCACAAGCGTTTGGACTCCCATACCGCTCCCGCCAGGATAGAAGTTGGAGCTCAAGCCCTGCAACATGGCTTCCAGTTCACTTAAGGTATTTGTGAATGCTTTTACAGCGAGTTGTTTATCGCGCTTACGCCACCAGATTCCCTTTGCCTCTTTTTCGATTGCCTGATGGCATGCGTACAGCCCGCGGATTGAATTCTCCAACTGAGGGCGAATATTATCCTCATGAAGGTAACGATCAAGTCGCGCCCAGAGAGCGTTTACCTGATCAAGTTCTCCGACGTCACATTTCCGCACATCTGTGAGAATGTGTTGGCGTTCGAGGCCTAAAGCGTTAACTGCTGCCCGCGCCGATTCCAAGTATAAAAGAACACGTTTCGTGACGTCTGGACTGTCCTGGGCTTTTTTAACAACCTCGGCTATGTCTTGCCCCAATTCCAGCAGGGATTTGCTCACTGTTATGGCGGTACCAACATCCATCGCTAACCTCCTAGAGGATTTTTGTCCGGATCATGGGCGCTAACTAGTTATTAGATAGTTTCTGAACATCTACCATGAAACCTGCGCCGCTACAATAAGTTTGTGATCAGCAAGGATTTTCCTTTCTGTATATCATCCAAACTACACCGATAGTTGTTTTAGAGGTTGTTATGTTTCCGTGTCCAGTCGGACGATCAATGAAGCGAAGCCATCGGGCAATGTGCCAATTTGCCGTCATTCCTCCAAGACTGCTCTGTGGCCGGTTCCCGCCTCTCAAATATTCCATTTCAACAAATCGCTTAAATACTTTAATGCTCGAAATCCTCCGATTCGAATTCAAAACCCTCCCACCTCACTAAACTCAACTCACCAACAACATCTTCCGCGCCTTAACCCCGTAGGCATCATCCGGCAAATCGGCCAGTTGCCGCAGCAATTGCGCGCCGGATTCCTGTTCGCCGTTTTGTTGCAAAGCCAAACCCAAATAAAACCGATATTTGCTGGATGCGCGCGCAGCCTCGTTTATCGACTCCAGCTGTTCCAAAGCCGCCGCCGTATGCTGGCCGGATAACAACACCACCGCCAAATCCAAGCGCGAGTCGTCATCGTCCGGGTTATGCGCTAGTAGATGCTCGAACTGGGCGATGGCGACATCGCGGTTACCCAGACTCAGATTCACCAAGGCCAGATGCCGCAAGGCATTGCTGTCGTCCGGATTCAGCGCCAGCGCGGTTTCCAACGCATCGCGGGCGCTGCCCAGATCGTTACGCAGGAAACAGGTAATACCCAGTTGCGCCCAGGCTTCTTGATGTTTGCTGTCTAATGCCAAAGCTTGTTGATAGTGCTGCAAGGCTTCCGGCAGCCGTTGCTGAGCGGCCACGGCGATGCCCAGACGAGTATGCAGCTGCGGCGCGTTGGGTTGCAGTTTCAAGGCTCGGATCGCCGCATATTCTCCGCCCTGAAAGTCGCCCAATAGCACTCTAATCCGTGCCAGATTATCCCATGCCATGACGCTATCCGGATCGCAAGCGGTAGCCTGCTCCAAATGCGCCAAACCCTCGCCGGCACGACCGGTATTCACCAACACCTGACCAAGATTGCAATGCGCCATCGCCATATTCGGCTTCAGGCGCAACGCGGTACGCAAATGCACCAAGGCCTCCGGCCACTCTTGCCGCTGCGCTAGCACGAACCCGAGATTGTTATGCGCGCTGGCATTGTCAGCGTCCAATTCCAGCGCCGCCCGATATAAGCGCGCTGCCTCGGTCAGGTTACCGGACTGATGGGCTATCACGCCTTCTCTGAGCAAATCGTTAAGCGCATTCATCAGGCTATCCTGGCAATCAAACCACTCAAAATGTCGCCCGGCGAAATGTCCGGCACCTCGAACTGCACGTCATCCAGCGATACATCGAAGGGTTGTCCTTCGTGATAATGCACCGGCAGGCTGATACCAAACTTGTAATCCGAACCAAATTGATACGAAGCCAGTTGCCAACGCTGATCGTACACGCTGAAGCCCAATGCAGTCACGGCTACGTAACCGGAAATATCAAAGGTAAAGCTGGGTTGCGCGGACACCGCCAGCTTGGCAGTCAAATCCAGGCCTGTGGCCGGCGTCCAATCCACATGCACGCCAGCCTCCGCCGCACCCTCAATACCCAGTTTGCCGCCTATCTCCAGGCCGCCGGTGGCGCTGGCGCCGGTAATCCCCAGACCGATACCAGCCCGCACCGCCAAGCGCAAGCCGGCATCGGCCGGCACTTTAAGATGCGCGTCGCCGGTAATCTTGGTGTCTTGCTCGTGATCGGGATTATAGGTCAAGCCGATTTTCAACTGATCCAGGCTGCCGGGGCCAATGCCAGCCGTCGCACTGAGATTGCCGCCCACTTCCGCGACGATACCCGGCACAATCGGTACTTGCGTGGCAACGGCAAACAGCGATTTGTTGATTTCCTTGCGCGGAAAGATCTCCAACGAACTAGGTAAACCCAATTCGCCGGACACGGTAATCTCGCCTTTCTCGTCCAATGTCAATCCAACCGTCGCTTTCAACCACGGCGCGGCAGTGACATCGACCGTGCCGCTGCCCCACACCTTGATGGGCTCGGCCTCGCCGCCACCTTCACCGACCACGGCTTTGGCATTCAAATCGATATTACCGGCCAGCATGCTGCGTTTGTAATTGGCCGTGAGTTTGCCATTCAATAAGCCATCTTTATAATCCAGTTTGATTTTGGCGCTGGCGTCCAATCCGCTCAAATCGGGCTCAAGCTCACCGCCGCCGCCCAAAGACCAGACATCGCCCTTCCGATCAGCAGCAATGTTCAGCTTGCCGCCCTTGATACGCGGGATGGTGTCGGACAGCGTCGCCTCGCCACCCAAGCTGATGTTGCCGGTATCGTCGGCATGCGCAGACAGTTTGGCGCCTTTAAAACCGGGCACGGAAACTTCGGCATCGCCGGCAAAATCGATGGCTTTTTTGGCATCGTCGTAAGCTAGGGTAAAACTGGCTTTTTTGATGCCTTTCAACGCCCCCGGCTTCAGGCCGAGCGTACCCGAAGCTTTGATGCCTTTAGCGCTGTCATAATCGATACGCCCCGCACCGGTGAACAGCTGTTTATCAAATTCCAATTGGCCGGCCATCGCAAAGCCGCCGGCGGTGGCACTGCCCTCCAAATAGCCTTTGGCCAGTTCACCGATATGAAACTCCACCAAGCCGGCGGCGGCAATCGGCGTGGCCGCGCCGGCGCTCAGCGTCAGCGAACTGCTATCCAGCTGAATCGGCCCTTTCATATCGAACTCGTCGGTAGAAAAGGTTTTTGAAAACACCAGATCGCCGCCGACCAACGCCACGTCAACCGTCGTGCCAGCCAACAGCGGAATACCGTCGATGGTTAAGACGCCGCCACCGACGATATTGGCGCTGGCATCCATATCGGCGTTGTTCAGTGCAATCGGGCTCAAAGTCTTGGCTTTAAAGGCGTTGCGATAAGCATCGGCTACTTGGCCGGGCGGAATATGACATAGCGTCGGCGCACCGCTGCTGACAAAATTTAGTGTAGTGTTCTGCGCATCGACTTTTTTGGTTTTGGGCATGGTCAGCGTCACCGTACCGCTACCGGCGCTGCGGTTGAAGGTTCCGCCAACCACCGACATGCCGCCCCAACTACCGGCGTCGAAGGTTTCGCTGCCGGGGTCGCCCTTCAAGGCGCTAACAAACATCACCCCGGCACCGGGACGCGGCAGCAGCCGCAATTTATCGTTGGCAAACAGATCCGGCGCATTGGTTTTGGTAGCCTTTTCCAACGGCTTCAGATGTTCCATCTTCGTGACGCGGTCGGCCTGCCAACAGATGCCCGGATTGCCGCCGACGGCCCCCTCGAATTTCACTTCGTCGAAAATCAGCTTATCCTGATAGCTGGTTTTGATCGCGTCCAGTGCAGCCGACGCCGGATCTTTGGCGGCGGTAGCCGGTGCTGCACCGCCTCCCGCAGCTGGGGCCGGAGTAGGCGCCGCGGCATTCGCAGCCGGTGCCGGTGCAGCGCCAGGGGCGGCTTTGCCCCGCCCTGGCAACGGTTTGGAGAGATTTTCCGGCAAGTCGCCACCACCTTCCACTTCGGGCGGGATGGCCGCGCGTATTGCTTTATCGATGGCGTTTTTAATCTTGCTACCCGAACTGCGATTGGCGCTGGCATCGAGTAATTGGAAGTTTTCCAGCTTGTCCGCATCCCCGCCCAATTGAAGCTCCAGAATATGATCGACATCGAACAGGTGCGGGGCGCCCTGACTATTCCACCACGGCAGAATAGCCTGCTCGCGGATGTCGCTTTCGGAGCCGATCAGATAGCCTTGGCCGCCACCCCCGGCTTTCAGCTTCAAGGCATATTGCGTGCTGGCACCGTTGGTATCCGGCAAAGTGTTATCGCTGCCGAGGTAGGGTTTTAAATCCCAGCCGCCGGACGACGGTTTGATCTGCTTTTTCCAGTCGTCAATCTGGTTGGTGCGCTCGTCGGCTTGCGGTAATTTCCAATTGGTCAGCCCGCCGTATTTGGCGCTGAATTTCTCCTGCATGCCCGGTTTTTGCGGCAAAGTCAGCAGGGGCACATGCAATTCCCCACCCTTCAGCGTACCTTTACCGGCACTTTTGGCACCGCCCGCGGCCGGAGCGGCAGCAGGTGCCACCGGCGGCGCGCGCATCACGCGCTGCACCCCGCCGCTTTGTTGCACCACATGGCTCAACTCATGCGCCAGCAGTTCGCGTCCGGCGTCGGCTTCCGGCGCAAACTCGCCGGGCGCGAAGTAAACATCGTTACCAACGGTAAAGGCGCGAGCATTGAGTTGCTTGCACAGATCCGCCGCTTCGGCATCGTTATGAATGGTCACCCCGGCAAAATCCGCACCAAGCTGTTGCTCCATTTCGCGCCGGATACTTTCCGGCAACGGCGCTCCCTTACCCCGGCTTTCCTCGATTCGCGCCTCCACCGACTGCTCGACTGTGTTTGCCGACGCGGCTGATTCGGTATCGTCAGGCTGCTCTGCTTGTTCGGCGGCAGCCCTGTGCAGGCGGGTTTGGGCGACCGTTTGCTCCTCATCCGCCGGTTTGGATTTACGTAACAAACGGGCGGCAGTCGTTTGCTGTTCGTCTGTTTTTTCGGGTCCTGCGGCCTTACGAAATAGCCGGGCAGACTTGGGGTTTTCTTCTTCCTTGGTTTTACGACTCAGACGTTTGAGCTGATCTTCTTTTTTGTCCTCGGTTTCCACAGAGCGCTGCGCGGCTGGGTTTTTCTTTTCCTCATCCGGCTTTTTCGCCCGGCGCACCGGTTTTTGCTCCTCTTCCGGCTTGGCTGCATCCGCCACAGCCCGGTTCAGCCGCCGCAACAAGCGCTGAGCACTCGGCACCGGCTTGCTGGAAATCATCTCCTTGTCTTCCTTCACCCCCGGCTGATCGCCGGATTTTTTAGCGCGGCTGACTTCCTGCGCCACTTGGTCGGCTTCCTTTTCTTCGGGGTCATGCGGCTGGCTGACGGCCATCTTGCGTTGCAGATACGCCGGTTTGCGCTGTTTTTTCTCTTCATTGGGTTTGGGCGGCGCACTGGTTTTGCGCTGCGGCTGCTTTTTACGGAGTTTGGAGGCCAGGGTTGCCATAAGCTAACTCCTTAACTGTTTTAACTGCGCCGGCGGATTGCGGCCCAGTTTTTGATATTCGCGCTGTAAAGCCGACAATAAGGTCTCAATGCCGATAGGCTGATCCGCCGGACTGCAACCGGCAGCGGTCAACACCACATTCCGAATCTGGCCGCCGCTGATGTCGCAATAGCTAGCCAGCGTTTTGCATAAATCGTCGCTGGGGCTGCGTTGACCGAAATGGCTGCGCCATAAATCCAGGCGCTCCTGAAACCCCGGCATGGGAAAATCCACAATCGCATCCAACCGGCGAGTAAAAGCATTATCGATACGCTCGCGGCTGTTGGTGGTCAGAATCGTGATGCCGGGGTGGTTTTCGATGCGGGTTAATAAAAAGTTGGTGAGCATATTGGCGTAACGTTCGCCACTTTGCTGGGCCTCGGTGCGCCGACCAAATAAAGAATCGGCTTCGTCGAACAGTAGGATGGCATCGGCGGCGGCAGCCAGATCCAACAAAAGGCCCAGATTTTTCTCGGATTCGCCGACATATTTGTTCATGATCGCCGCCAAGTCCACACAGTACAGCGGCGCGCCCAGCGCGGTCGCGACATAACTGGCGGCCAGGGTTTTGCCGGTGCCGCTGTCGCCAACGAATAAGGCCCGCAGGCCGGCATTGCGCGAGGCTTGCAAGGTTACGCCCAAAGCTTCCCACAACGATTCGCGGCTGTGCGCGCGGGCGATGAAATCGTGCAGGTATTGCTCCACCAGCGGCGGAAATACCACCGCTTCGCGTTCGACGCGCCGCCGCACCGGCTCGGCTAGCAAGCGCAAGCGTTCCGCCCCCAAATCGCGGCGGGCTTGGGCAATGTGTTCGGCATTCAATACGCTGCGGCTTTGTTCTGCGCGCAGCACCGCATTGCGCGCCACTTTCTGGATCACCGGACCGCTCAGCAAGGCACTGGCGGCACGGCGGGCCAATTCCGGATCGGCGAGGTAACGCGCCCAAAGCTGGCGGCGCTCGGCTTCGTCGGGCACGCCCATTTCCAATTCCAACAAATCCTGGCCGGATACCGCATCGGTCATACCCAGCACAATCACATGGGCGATATTGGGTTGTATCGCCGGCAACTGCCAGCTTTCGCCGGCCGCGACCTGCACCTTGATGACCGGCAGCCAGCCGGCCAGTTGGCAGGCCAGCGGTAAGGCCAGCTGCTGTTGCCACAAATCACTCGGCACTTCGATGGCCGTTAATCCCAACAAACCGGCCAGCTCGGCGGCCAAGGCCCGCCGGCCGCAACCGCTGTTGCCGCGTATCGCCAAGCCGCGCACTTCGCCTTTCGCCAATAAGGTCGCCAAATGCGGCAATTGTTTGCGGATACGTTGCGGCAGCAATTCCCGGTCAGTCAACGCAACCACTCGGCATCCCGGCCAAATCGTCGGCCGGCCGCACAATACCGACCACAAGGCCGGCTCGATGCGCAATGGCCGGAGCGACAGCGGCCCCGATCCTTCCAGTAATAACACCTGCTGTTGCACCAACGGCGTAGCATGCAAATCCAGCGCATCCAGTGTGCCGGCACCGAATAATTCGTCCAGCATCGTTAGCGCCAGATGCGCGGCGAGGCGGTTGCCGGGATTGGGCGCTTGCAATTCGCTGAGCGTCAGGGTCACCAGATAGTCGGTCTCGGCGCTGCCAACTACGGCCAACAAAAAGGCTTGCGGCAGATCGATCTGTTGTTCGCGCAACCAATGCCCAAATGGGCCGGGCAATGCATGCAACTGGGCCACTGCGTGTTCGCGCATTTGTATCCAGCTCGGCAGCACTTCCACGTTTAACAGCCGGGCGGCTTGTTGCCGCAATTGCTCTGACAGTTCGGTGTCGCCCGGCATCATCCGCTCCCAGAACTCTGCCAAACCGACCCGCACCAAGGCCGCCAACGGTTGCTGCCGGTTAGGTGCTTGCAGATTTAGCGATTCGGCCAAGGGCTGCGGCGGCTTAGTCATAATGAAAACCCACGACTCGGCCCAGCCACGGCAGCCAGCCCGGATTGATGTCCAACCCGGCCAGGCGTACCGGCAATCGGATCGCAGACATCGGCGCGTACAAATCGATATGACTGGGGCTGTAGTGAATTTGCCCGGTGAGCGCCAACAACTCAGGCTGCCAAACCCCGGTCTTGCCATACCAGCGCAGGGCCAAATCCAACACCTGTTCGCGGGCTGGTAGCGGCGGCAATCGGCCCAGTTCGCCGCTATCGTCCAGGCCCAATTGCCGCGCGATGAAATCGACCAGCGCATCGTCCTCTTGCAATTGCAACTCTTGCCCAAGCCGGTACAACCAGCCCCAGCCGCTAGGCAAGGTTTCGGCATGCTCCAGCATCAAGCAGCGCATTTCAGGCCGGTTGAGGATATTCAATAAATACAGCAAGCCGCCTTGCCGGGTATGGAATCCCGCAAACTCCAGGTCTGCGCTGGCCGGCTCTGGAGAAGAGCCCTGGGCAAGCGCCTTGGCAGGAAAAGAAGAGTCGGCTAACGATAGGCTTTCAGCCATCGGCGTTTGCCGGGATTGCCGAATATAGTTGCCATCATGCTCGGCAAGGGGCTTTTGCGGTAATGGCGCCGGTATCTGCCGCTCGGTGTCGGCATCCAGTTTCGGATTGGCCTCGCCGTCTGTTTGCGCTCGGGCTTGATGGACTTGGTTAAGCGGCTGCGCTTGCAAAGGGGGTTTTACTTGCCGGGGATGGATCTGTTCCTTCGCGCATACCGGCTTGGGCTTGGGCTCACCACTCGTCTGCGCTTTTTTGGCGTTCAGCATAGCCGCAAAACAGGCGGATAGAACAGCCTGCAGCCTAGCCGGCTGTTGTTGCAACAACAATGGCGCCAAGTCTTGGCCGATCAGCAATAAGGCCAATTGATAACGGCCGTCGGCGACATCCAGTTCTTGCAATAGCGGTCGCCAATACGCCAGCAATCCGGGCCTAGGCGTCAGTTGCTCAGCCCAAGTCTGCTGACTGGCGGCTAAAGGGGTTTGCCGGTCTGCGTTATCGATTTCAGAACCAAGCACCTCGGCGATTTCCAAAACCGACGGCAAGCGAAAACCACTCATTCCGGCCAGTTCGACCGCCAATTGCCGAGCATCGCTGTCGGTCAGACTCAAGCAGACGGCGGCTAATTTTTCTCGTTGCGCCAATCGGGCACAAACCGCCGGCAGTAAAGTCAGATGTTCGGACACTATCCCGGATATAGCCCGCGACACCGGCAATTCAAACCAATGCGCCCAGCGTCGCCAATACCAATGCAAGCCGGCGCGGCCGCGCAGCAGATCCGTCAGCAAAGCCGCCAACAGCTCGGCTAGGCTGGCAAAGCGCATCACCTGTTCGGGATTGTTGCTTTGTGTTAAGTACTGCCGGGTTTGCTCGAGCAAATGCAGAGGCAGTTGCCGCGCCGCACCGCTGACTTGCAGGCGGCGAATAAACACCCAGTTGTCCTGCCCGGCTTGCGGCCAATCCGCACTTTGCAAACTGTCGCGCACGCTTTCAGCCGCCCGTTGCTGCCCGGCACGGACGGTCAGACGGTGTATCGCAACGGTGTCGGCGGCCAGCTTGGTCATAACCGCAATTTACAAGCGCTGCTGCGTCAGCTTGTTCGCCACGACGCTAAAGCGGGTGTTGATCTTCACGCCACTTTGCAGCATATCGACAATGGTGACTTGGGTGCTTTGCGGACTATGATCTTCCACCGCCAGCACCGCCACCACCCGCTGCTCGGTATCCAGCAATTGCAGCCGGGTACCCGGCAACGGCGGCCGGTTTAACTTAACCTGCAAGCGCTCACCTATCGCAGCCAGACGCGGCGGCACATGCACATTACCGCGAATAATTTCCTGCGGATCGCCCAAGGAAGCATGAATCAGCACGGCCCGAATCATATTGCGCATCGCGCTGCGGCTGGCAGCGGAGGCATCGCGGTCCAGCTGCCGAAACCACCAGGCGATTAATTCCGATACGGTGCGGGCCGCGTTAAAATCGTCGGCTTCCGCTCTATCCATGCCCGGCCACCAAGATACGTCCTCGACGCGAATCTGATCGTCTTCGGCCAGCTGCCCCCATTGCAAACGCAAGGACGGCGGCAACAGATTGAGCTTTTCCAGCAAGCAAAACTGGCAGTGCTCCAACTGCTCGCGCAATTCGTGGGCTGGTTTGCGCAGCGGTCCGGCAGCGCCGGCCAGGTCTGCCAAGGCCAACACTTTGGCGGCTGCCGCCTGAGTTTGCAAACTGCTGGCGGTAAATGCCGGCAAGCTGAAACCGGCCCACTGCTGCATGACGATCTGGGTTTGCAGATGCACGGTCTGCAGGCGGGCCTGCAAGGTATCGGTATTGGCTGGCGTCAGCAAGCTGGCGGGCCTGGCCTTGAAGCGGGCCTGACGCAGTTGTCCCAGATAATCGAATTGTTGAAACGGCGGCAGCTTGGGCCGCAACGGTCTTAAACCGGCCCAGTCGTCCATCGGAATCTCGCAGATCGCCGCGAAAAACGGGTCCAGCGCCGCGGGCAAATCCACTTCCTCTTCCCAATCGCAGCCGGGGACGATGTCCTTGCTGCTGCCGTAACGCAAGGCCAAGGGGTCGACCAAGGCAGCGCTGACCGGCGTACCGCGCACTCTGACGTAATACAAACCGCGCAAGGCCTTGGTCAAAATCCGGGTACGTTCCTTATTCAAAGCCCACACCTGCCGCCAATCTTCATCCAGCAAGCGCTGCGCGACACCGTAGTCGCCGAGTTGTTCGACGCGGAATCTATCCATACCTTCCAGAGTTTCCCGCGCCACCCGGATCAAACCGGCCAGTTTGTCGATCTGCGCCAGCTTGTTGGCTTGTTCGCGTAATTTGCCTTGCAGTTTGCGTTCGATATTGTTGTAACGCGCCTCGAAAATCGCGATCCATTGCGTCAAAATCCGTCCGGCCTTGAACAAGGCGTGGTAGCGGTATTGGGTTTTTAACAGGCTGGATCGCTGCGGATTGTTCGGGGCGTTTTTGTCGGCCAGATTATCCAGCACCGCTGGCGATTCCAGTTTGCCGCTACGCTCGAATGGATTGCTGGCATTGGCGCCGGCCTGATCGTCTTCCACCACGCCGATTTTTTCCATCTGTTTACGCAAGGTGGCGGCATCGGTGGGGTCGAATAAATCGGTCAGCGTGGCCAGCAATTCCTTCATCCCGTAATAGGCTTTGGCATATTCGTTAATTTCCGGGCTGATATGATCGATCACGCCAAAGCGGTATTCCTTGGCCTCGAAAGCCGGCTTACTGACCGCTTCTTTGGTAATCCGCGACAACATATCCAGGCGGTTTTTGTTGATGCCCAATTCAAACGCCGAATAGGTTTGCGGCTTGCTGGTCAACAAAAACGCCGACTTGGACACCGATGACGTGGAGGCCAGCGCGTTACTCAATAAGTTGTTGCTCAAGGCACTGCTGGCGCTGATTTTCGGCGCAGCCATCTGACTGATCGCGCTGTTGAATAAGCCGGCGGACGCGGTGACAAACACGGCTTTCGGTGCATTGCTGACCACGCTTTCCGTGCTGACCGCTTTTTCGACGTTATTGGGAATATCGGTGGCATTCAGATTGGCGTACGGCAGCCAGCGGGCGACCTGTAAGCCGGTGCCGTCGCCGGCCACGCCGCCGGCCAGCGCAGCCAAGGCCACGGTTTGCGAATCCAGTTGTTGGCGTTGCACTAATAGAAAGTCGCGGGTTTTCTCGACCCGGCTGCGGATCGCCCGAATCTGATTTTCGATGGCTTCCAGTTCTACCAAGGCCACCGCGTACTGCACCACCAAACCGTCGTCGCTGGGCACGGCTATCGGCGGCGGATTGCCGTCTGCGCCCAGCCAGTTACTATAAAAATTGGGTAAGGCCGGCACACCTTTGCTATAGGGATAGGGCGTGCCGGGATTTTGCGAGTCTTGTTGTTCGTTGTTGGCGCGGACGATGACTTTCTCGAAAATCGTCAAAGGCAAGGCCGGCGGCATTTCCGGTTTTGGCAAATCCAGATTTTTAAATTGCGCCGGATCGAGTACCGCATGTTCGATAACACCTATGCCGCCAGCCAGAGGCGGGGTGTTGGAGGGTTCGACGAAATAGAGCGCATCGAATTGTTGGCGCCATTTGCGCCAGGCTTCGTAAGCGCGCATGTAAAACCGGAAAATATCGCTTTCCAGCACGCTGTCGGTTTGCGGAATATCCAAAAGATTGGGCCGATAATCCGGCTCGTTAACCGCCAGCAACAATCTAATCTTGTCGCCGGCCGGCTGGCGCAAATCAATCACCCGGCGGGCGATATGGCCGTTCAACAGCTCGATCACCGCTTCTTCCGGCACCGGCACCATGTCTATGCCCAGATGCGTCGGCAGCCAAAGCAGATTTGGCGCGGGCGCGGCCGGATTTTGCAGCCAGTCCAGCGGCAACTGGCCGGCGGCCGGCAGAAAATCCAGATGCAGATTGTCTTGTAAAAACTGCGGCAGCGGAATCCCGATATTAGCCGGCAAACCAGCGGATTGCATCACCCGCCGCATCGCCGCGCCGGTTTGATTGAGCAGCACCCGGTAACCGCTATTTGCCACCGCTTCGTAGCGCCCGGCTTCTTGGGATAGCCAGGCGATGCGGTAGCTGGCATCCTCGTTGCTGACCACCGCCAGCAAGGCCAGCGGTACGGCATGGCCCAGCTTGACCATGAAACCGGCATCGACCCGGTCGGCGGCTACCCAGTTTTCGATGCGGTCGCGCGGCCAGGTATTGACGGCCGCGTCGCTGATGTTGATGCGCTGTAACGCTAGACTACCGGCCAGTACCCTCTGAGTGTCGCGGGTTGGGTCCAGTTCGGTACGCTGGCAAGGATCGACACCCGGCCCGTCGATTTCCCGGTCGCCGCGGGTCAGCATCAGATAATAAACACCGACCGCGCTGGCGACCTGGTTACGATTCAGGTAGGCGTCGATCAAATCCAGCCACTCGGCACGTAGCGGATAGTAAAGACCCAGTGCCTGGCCATTGGCCGCCAGAGCTAAGCCGGCGCTGACGCTAAAACCGGGTTCAGCTATGCCGTTCGGCCCCAATTGTAAATCCAGGCCATGGAAGATGCCGGCTGTTCTGCCCTGCAACACGGTAGCCAGCCGCGCGTCGGCATACGACTGTTCGCGGTCGAACTGTTCCTCGCCCAGATGCCGGCCGGGAAACATGTGCACCCGCTGCAAGCTGCGGGAGCTGGCGATGGGGTTATGCAGCAGAATCATGGACATGATGGCTACTCCTTACTCTTCTTTCCATATCTGTTGGGGAAATTTTGTTTGCATAAACCTTCCCCGACCTGGAACAGCTTTTATTGTGTCGCTATCGCGACGGATGTTGTTGATGTCGGTTCTCGGACCGACAGCCGAGATACTTTTCTTTGCTTGTCCAAAGAAAAGTATCCAAAAGAAAAGACACCCGAATGCCGCTTATCCCCTGTGCTCCTCGCTTTTGAACGGGGTTGCCGAAAGGGGCTTCCTGCCCCTTCGGCAACGTGCGGCATCCATGCCGCACCCCTTCGGGCTGATCCGTTCAAAAGCTCCGGTGCTCGGCGCGGCATACGGGATAAAACTCGCCTCCAACTCGAAGCTATTGAGTACTCATAAAAAGTCGAAACAGTCCCCTCTCCCTCCGGGAGAGGGCTAGGGTGAGGGGATATAAAACCGCCAATTTCCCCATCCTCTGAAAGCATTGCAAAGCAGCTAAATCTTTCTTAATCCCCGTCACGGCACCAACGCAGCCCATTGCCCGATTAAACCATTCTCCAAACCCAATCCTGCACCGCTCTCTCCGACCCAGGCGCCGGTGGTTTGGTTGGCTGACTTGGCGCGCACTCCTGCCACAAATGCTTCGAGATTGTTAGCCGCGGCCAGTTGTTGCAGGGTTTGCCAGATCACGGCGTCGTATTGGCGTTCCACCAACAGCAATATGCGCTGGCTGGCGGCTACCAATGTTGATTCATTGAAGGACGCCACCAACGCCGCTAATGCCGCACGGCCAGCATCGTCGGTCGGAGCCCGCAGCTCGGCCAGCATCGGGTAATTCACCCGTTTCAAGAACACGTTGTCCTCGTCGTCGATCAAACCGCCACCATCGGCCGGACCACCCACCACTTCGGGCGGTGTCGGCAAGGACGTACCTAGCGCTAACACGATACCGCTGATCGAGGTTTCTGCGGCGCGGCTGGGCCGGCGCACGTACAACGGCGCGTTGCTGCCGAAGCGGTCCCAGATGGCTTGCCAAGCGGCCTGGTCGGTATCCAGTGCATGCACCGGCCTGACCGGATATAGCTTGAGGCGCAGCAAATCCAGTTGCGGCAGCAGGCGTTTATTCGGATCGAAATTGCGCTCCAGTTGCGCGGCATAATGGCCGTAATCCAGGTTGGACAAGGGCACCAGCACGACGATGTCCACCGGCTCGCCGTTGCTTAAATCAATGGGGGGCAAAGCCAGTGATTCGGCGCGAATCTGTTCCACGTCCGATTGCCGTAAAGGTGCGATAGCGACCTGATAGTTTTCCGGAAAATAACCTTGCCGGCCGTTGACCGGATCGATCGCTTCCTTGGGCAGAGCGCCGACCGGCGGCAACAGCGAAAAATAATCGCTGGCATGAAAATCGCCGGTCAACCCGCCGCTGCGGCGGTTGCTTAATATGTCGGTTAATAAAGCCTCGTACTGCCGGGACAAATCGCTTTGCAATGCGTCTATGCCCGGCTCGGCGCGCAAGGGATGGCGCAGCAATTGCGCATCCAGCCATTGCGGTGCGCCTTCTTGAATCGCCACCAAACCCAGTGCCACCGCGTCTTCCGGCAATAAGCCGTGCAATTGATCATCGCCGAGCAACTCTCTCATCAAACGTGCCCGAATCTGCAAAGGGCTTTGTTGCGGCAACGGAATCGGCAAAGGCACCAGGCCCATCTGCACCGACTCGGTAATCATCGCGTATTGAAAGCCGCGCTTGGCGCTCAAATCTTTCGGAAACACTTCGGCAATGTCGGTGCCGACATCGACATAACGCAGCACGACCGCGTACAAACCCCGGTTCAGATTCGAGAAATTGCCCTCGTTCAAGCCGCTAATTAAGGCCCGGTCGCGCAAATTGACGATCAGCCGGCTGCCCAGCTCCAGCACCCGGCCGGCCGGCGTCATTGCCATGCCCGGTTCCAGCGTCAGCAGGCCCGTAAAACGGTCGAAGCTCAAGGCCAGACCGCCGACGATACCGCTGCCCAGCACCCGGCCAAGTTCCCGCAAACGCTGATCCAGGTAGATTTGATCGCGGGTCAGGTCTTCGGCGGTCAGCAAGCGACCGTCGAAATAATGGCTGCGAGTCAGGCGCGGATCGATGTCGGCGACCTGATCCAGCGCCAGTCCGGCGGCAATCGGATTGCCGAGAGGTTCAAATAGAATTTCGCTCATAGTCCCTCCATGATCAAGGCTGGCGCGCCAGCCAGGCCAATTGGCTGGCGGTGGCCAGGAACGGCCGCACCAAGTTGTTGATCGAGATTAATTGCGGGTTAACCAGAATGGCGTTGATGTCGGCGACGCTGATGCTAATCCTGGCCAGCAGCAAGCGGGCGCCCTCCTCCAGTTCGTCATTCAATTGCTGCGGATTAACCCCACTACTGTCCAGCGCATGCAGCAAACGGGCATGCAGTGCCAGTTGCGCGCCGGCCTGAGAGTTATCGTTTTGCACTTGCTGCAACCAGGCTTGTTCGGCGACCGACAAGGCCGGCATCGCCGCAGGCAAGGCTTGATGGCAAGCCCAGGGTTGGTAGGCATCGTCGCCCGCGGGCGGCGGCAATTCCGGAATCAATTCCAGACGCACACTGTCAGCGGTACGGCTGGGTTGCACGGCGTCGGTACTGAGATTGAGTTTGCGCGCCAGCACCGGCTGCATTGCCACCGGGCAATCTTTTTGCCGCACGCAGATTTTCAGCCAAAGCAGATTATCGGCGTCGCTGTATCCTTCGCGCAGATGACTCTCGGATTGCGCCGCCAGCCAATCGCCGAGATTGATGCAGTAGGGTTCGTGAATCAACACCTCGCGGCCCAGGCCGTCGATGCCTATGCCCGGACTCACCAGCAAGCGCACCGTGAGATTGTCAGTATTGTTGGGATGCGTCGCCGGCGCCATGCTGACCAGCATGCCCGCCAACGTTCCATAGCCTTGCAGCCAATATTGATGGCGGGTCAGGCGGCGGCGATGGTAGGCCTGCTCGTCGCGGGTTGCTTCCAGACCCAGCATCATCCCGGCCTCGTAAGCCACGCGGCGCAGGGGCTCGTCTAAAGTAGCGTCCTGTTCCAGTGTGGTGAAATCGTCTAGGGTGTCCATGCGGCCTCCGTGTGTGGTGCCCAATAGGAAATGCCAAAATCTCGGAATCCGGCAGCATAAATCCCCTCGCCCTCCGGGCGAGGATAGGGTGAGGGGCTAAAAACAGTTGGATCACATTGCTCGAGCCCCCTCACCCCAACCCTCTCCCGCGAGGAGAGGGAGCTTCTTCCCCAGCCTCTGACAGGAACCGGAATCCGCCAAGCCGGTTGCGCCGAACCAGTCGAAGGACTCAGCCCAAAGGAAATCAACGTGATAGACAGGACCGGGTTGTTAACCAACCCAGGAAAACCGCTAAGCCTGTGCATTGATGTCCTCCGGTGAAAAGGCCGCCGGGTTTTTCAAAATCCCTTCGCGGCCCAGATAAGTGTCATCCAGCGTGACGCGGCGGAACGGCGGCGTGATTTCGATGAAGGTATCCATGCCCAGCAGCGGCGCGATACCCAGCACGAAGGGATGTTCGGTTTCGATGATCCGGTATTGCAAATGCGCCGGTAGCTGTTCCGTCAAAATGTCTTCCACAGCAGTTCGCAAACTCACCGCCCGCCCGTGTAGCAAGATGCTGACTTGGTGCGCGTATTCTTCAAAAAACGCTTTGACCTGCGCCGCCTCGTCAACTGTCGCCAGCTCCGGGGCGAACAGTGCCAGAAATTGCCGGGCATCGCTTTCCGACAGAATCAGGCTGTCGCCGATGATGCTGTTACCGCTCATGCCGGTACCCAAGGTCAAGGGGTGATCGCCGTCGTCCATGTCTATGCCCAGTATCGTCGCCATGGTCCGCCGCAAACGGAAATTCTCTAACACCACAATTTCGCCACGCTGCACGCCACCGTCGCTGACGATGTCCAAAGCCAGATTCAAGGCCGCCAGCGTACCTTTGTATTGTTGCATCAAGGTCAGGTCCCGTAGCCAGCGCCGCTGCCGGGCTTCCGGCCAGTGGCTCGGCAGCTGACCACCTACGGCCTCGGCCAGCCAAGGCAGATTAGCGGCAGGCGTTGCTTCGGGCGCCAGCAATTGCTCGCTGGCGGCGATACGGCCTTCCAACGGCGTTAGAACGCCTTCGAAGGCCGCCAGCAAGCGCTCGCGGACATCGGCGCCATTGGCCGGACCGATGGCTTGCACCGGATCGTAACTGAGTTCCTGCCGGTAAAATTCCGGGAAATAAGCTTCCTGATAGGAAAACCGCGGGTAATACACCCTGATGGCGTGCAAAGCCGGGCTTTGCCGGCCGTCGCCGCGCAAAGTCACTTGAATTTGCAGATAGCGCCCGCGCAACTGCCGCACCCGACCGGAAGGCTGTTGCAACAAAATCTCGAACAAACCGCTAGTGCCGGCTTGCTGGCCGGCCAGGCTTGCCGCGAACGGCAGTTCCGACGGTAGCGGATTCCACAGTGGCGCGGGCTGGTCGATGGGCTTGGGCCGCACCGCCTGCCGGCTGGCAAACACCCGCACCGCAATCTGAATATCGCAGCCCGGCGGGATACAGGCGTCCAGATACAGTCGGTGCCATTGGGTATCGACTTGGCCGGAATCCAGCTCATGCAGTAAAGCCGTGCCTTCCAGAAAAAACTGCGGGCGGCGCAAGGCATGCAACTCTCTGGGGCGCGGAGCTATCGCCGGAAAATCGGCATCGGCATCGGCTTGATAACGCAACTGGCCGTCGGCGCTGCTGACAAAACGCGGCACGGCTTGCGACAACATTGGATAACGCTCGTACAGCAAGCGGGCCTGACCGGTATTGGTTTCACTATCCCAATGCAGCGTCAACACCGGGCAATCGCGTTGCGCAAAATTCAGATCATCCGCAGCGCGCGGCACCAAAGCCGCCAGCCGGCCGCTGTCGGGTAAAGCCGAATCGGCAGCCAGCGCCAGATCGACAGCAAACGGCAACTCGGCCGGGCAGACGAAGGTTTTGAATGGCGCATCGACCAATGCCGATAGAGGCCGCGTCAATATGGCCTGCGCGCCGGCGCCGTCGTGGCACAAGATATAAAGCTGCTGCAAATCGCAACACAGGGCCAGGGCCTGCAAGCCCTCGGGTAAGGCTTGCTGCCAGATGCGGGTTAACGGATGCGGATTGGCCTGTTCGGGTTCGAAGCGCACCGGTTGCGGCGTGTAGGGTAAAGGTAGCGGTTCGCCACTGCATAACATCAAGCCTGTCGCGGAGATTAGCCAAACCCGCTGCTCCGCGTCGACACATGCCCTTAGCGGCATTTGCGACGCCGCGTCCTCACCTTCCGCATTGCCCCATGTACAGGAGGTTTGCCAGCGGCGGGCGAGATGAAACAGCAGCAAACCATGCTGATTGATACCGTCACTGAACGGCAAAGCCAACCTGCCGTCGCCGGCCGGTTGCCCGAAGCCCGGCTTGCCGCCTGCCGCGACCGACGCGAACGCCATGTCGGTAAATCGGCCTTGCGGCGCGACGACATCCTGCAATTCATTGTCCTGCAAGCTTAGATAACCACGGCCGCTGTTAAATTCGACACGCGCACCGTCGGCACTCAAACGACCGATCTGATTAAAACTGTCCAAAGCCAGCGGCGCGCTGTTCTGCCACGCCAGCAAAGCCGCCGCCGGATCGGCGGCTGGCAAGCGCAAAACCTGATTTTGCGCCAGCGTCAGCGCCTGCAAACCGGCATTCCAGTTCAAATGACTGGAGCCCTGTTCGAAATCGGCCTGGCCTTTCAGTAAAAAATACGGGGTGTTGTTGACGTCCATCGCTAGGCCTCAACAAAGGTCCGGAATCACCGGCACTGCGACGCCCAGACTGTCGTCCGGGGTTTGGCCTTCCAGCAAACCAATACCGTCCGGCAAGGCCGGTGTGCCGGAACCACTGTCGGCGCGCACACCCAGCAGCTCGGGCAACTGGAATTTAGTCAAGTTGACCGGCTCATCGGCGGGCAAACGTCGCCAACCCTGGCTACCGCGTTGAAACAGGCTCAAGGCATTCACGGCCTGCACCCCGGCCACCCGCGCCACCTGGGTCAATAATTCGTTGGCGCGCACCGCGCCGCCCAAAGGCCAACCCGCGCCGCGCGCGCCACCGGGCGCCAGCGGCCACAGGTATTCCAGCAGCGTCTGCTGCACGTCGCGCAGGGTTTGTTGCTCGGTTTCGATGTCGCGCACCTGCACTTTCACACTGACGGCAATCGGCACGAACTCCGGGCTTAACACATACAATTCGGTGCCGACCATGGTCCGCTGCAATAGATAGGCAAACACGTCTTTCAACAAGCCCTGGTTGGGCTTGGGCGTGTGACCCACAGCCGGTTCGGCCGGCGGCAGCACGAACACGCTGACCACGCCCGGTACGCCGTCGCGCGCCGCACGAATACTGGCGCCGGGCAAAAAACCGACCAACACTTCGGCGCGGGCCACCGGATTGACGGGATTGGCTTCGGTGATGATTTTGAAATCCTGTTGCGTAACGGCCCGGTTGCGATGGGTCAGAAATTGCGGGATGCGCTTTTCCGCCTGCTCGACCGTTTCCGCATCAATGCCGCCGCTTAACGGCCATTCGTGACGCAGCTTGTAACGCGAACTGCCGTTCACCACTTCCTTGATGCTACCGGCGGGCAGATTACCGGCGCTACCGCCGCCAAATAAATAAGCGGCGATACGAATCCGGCTGCCCAACGGCGGCCGTCGCCCGGTCGTACCGTCACCGAAGTACACGTAACCGGATTGCGGATTCAGCCGATACACTCTGGCATCGGCGGCTTGCCCAGCGAGAAAAGCCACTTGCTGCCAACGTACCCAAGCGCCATTTTCCTCAACATCCAGTTGCAAGGTCGCGGCCTCGATATTTTGATCCGGCAATACCACCACCTGATCGGGCTGGCCGGTCCCCATGCCCACTAGTAAATCCTGTTTCAAGCCTTGGGCCAGCACATCGACGGCATTCAGCGCCAGGTAGCCCAGTTGTAAGTTGGGATGTTCCGGGCAACGCAAGCGCAACCAAAACGCCACCCGACCGGCTTCGACTTGATCGGCCAATTCCGGCGGCCTATCGCCGACACCGCTGAACATCGGATCGGTCGGTACAAACGCCTGAAACAGCGTCGGATTTTTGGGTAAGCGCAAGCGGACCACACCGGTTTGCCGGCCGCCTTTGGAGCTGTCGGCCAGCACATCCAAGGGTAGATAAATCGTTTCGCCGGCCTCGCCGGTGGAAACCAGCTCCCAAATCAGCTTGCGCGGATTCAGTTCGTTGATCGCGTCGCCGTCCAGATTGTCGGCGGGCGCGATGCCGATATTGAAGGCCACGCCGGCCAGATGGCTGCGCAGCAAGGCAATCTGGCCTTCCAGCTGCCGGGGCGCGATGCAAGCCAAGTAAAAGCTGCGATCCAGACTGCCGGTCAGATCCAGCACTTCCTTAACCGGCTGGAAGCGGCGCGGTTGAAACGGCTCGGGACGTTGGCCGTTGCGCAAACCGTACTGCTCCTGCAAGTCCTGTAAGGTCAAACCCAGTGCGGCCAGATCGGCAGCCTCCAACTTCTGTTTAATCAACACTTGTAAGCTCAGGCAGGTGGGTTGCAATTCGCCGACCGCCGTCAAAATTTGTTTACCGGCCCGCAGCTGGCTGCCGTCCGCCAATAATGCCGCCGGCAACACGCTGGTCGGTCCGGCGTCAACGCTGACGATTCCTTTGGCCGGCCGAGCGGCGCGCACCGGAATTTGCAACAAATTCAAAAATACCCGGCGCTGGCGCTCCGGAATTAAATTGGCGCGATACAAAATGGTTTCGGTCAGCCAGGCGAACAAGTCGACAAAGCTGTTGAGCGGGTCGCCGGGGGCAATCTGCGCCAGTTCCGGCAAATGGCTGGCCAGCCGGGCCTTGGCCTCGGCAACCAAATCCTCGAAGCGTCTGTCGTCTAAATTCGGTACCGGTAATGGCATAACGGCCTCTCTTGCAGCCTCAAGCCGGCAGGCTCAGGTTTAGCGTGAATCCCAGTTCCGCCGGGCGCTGGCTGTTGCGCAGCCGGTAGCGGATATTGATATGCACATCGGCGACGCTGGCCGGGCTGGCCTGCACTTGCACTTCGTCGATTTCCACTCTAGGCTCCCAGGTCTCCAGCGATTTGCGCACCACACCGGCAATCAAATGGCGGGTGGTTTCGTTATTGGGTTGATGCACGAAGTTTAATAAACCGGCACCAAAAGTCGGGCGTTGCAAGCGTTCGCCGGGCCGAGTCAGCAGGATATTCAACATCACCTCGCGGATGCTCTGATCGTCGCGGGTCCAGCTCAAGCGGCCGTCGGCATCGATATTGCCCAGCGGCCAACTCAAAATCTCGGGTACCGGCGTGCGCATGCTTAATCTCCCTTGATTTTTGGAAACGGCAGGCAAATCCGTACCCACGGCAGCCAGAAAAACACGATATTCAGCAGCGAGATCATGATCATCAACAAGATCATCGCCACCAGCGTAATCACCGGCAAGCTGAACGAACAAATCCATTGAATCCCAAAGTCCGGGCCGGACGTGTCTTTGACCGTGTCTTCGCTGGCGCCTTTGTTTAATTTCAGTTTGTTCATTAAATCGAAGGTATCAGCGGGCGTGATCATCGCCGCGCCCTTGGCCAGACCACGTCGCAAATCAGCCAGCGACGGCATCTGAATCAACGCCGGCCGGCTGGCGTCCGGATCGAAGGGCGCGGCGACCCGAAACGGTATGCTGCGGGCGTCGGCATTGGCCCATTGAATCTGTTCTTGCCCCTGATCGTTTTTGGCGCGGACGAAGGCCACCACCTGATAGACATCGCCGGCATTTTGCGCGAATTTGGGCAAGGGGATTTCCTTGACCTTGCTCAGAGCCTGATCGCTGAGGCGTTGGCCCAGCAACACTCGAATTTCCTGGGCATCGGCGGCCAGCAGCAACAAAGTCAAACTCAGGTTGCCGACGCCATTGGCATTCGGCAAGGCCGGTAATGCCGCCAGTTTGTCCAGCCCGCCCACCGCGTCTATCGCTTGTTCTTGTTGAATCAACCAGCGCACCAACGGGTTATCGCCACCCATCGCAAAGCAGGCTTGCAGATAGCTAAACAAGGTTTGTTGCCGATATGGCGTAAACAAGCCCAGGCTGGTTTCGGTATAGGCTTGGCCTTGCAAACCCGCCGGCAGTTTAGCTTCGTCGTACAGCCACAACTGCTGGCATTGGTTTTCCAGCGCGGTGTTCTCGGCAATGCCGGCTTCGCCGAGGTGATAGCGGTTAACCAGGATTCTCAGCAATTCAAAAAAAGCTTTACTGGGCAAGCCTTGCGCCAAAGGCTTGCTGTGTTCGCTTAGCCAGGTTTGATTCAACGGCTGCCGATAACCGAACGGCCAGGGCAACATTGCCGCGGCGACGCTGGCGGTTTGCGCTTGGTCGGTACTATCGAACGCCTGGCTGACATCGCGCAGATAATAAAAACCACCCAGCGGCAAATAACCGAATAACAGCGTGTGGGTTTTACGCTTGGCATCGCTGGTTTTTAATACATGCAAGGGGTGCACTTCCTCGCCGCTATAGGCCGCCTGATCGTCGCGTTTATGCAGCACGCCGTTGGCGCACAAGCGGCGATGCAAATCCGGGTCGCGCAGTTCGCTGGGGGCGTCTTGCCAGCCCAAGGCCTCGCCGTCTTCCAGCATCCAGGCCTGTTCACGGCCGCCGCTGAGCCGGCGAATCACGAAACCGGCCGAGCTGATTTTTTGCGGATCCAGCGCCGGCTCGCCGAAGCGGTCGCAGACCACTTCGCAACTGACGATATGAAACGCCCGATGCAGCGGTAATCGCAGCACCGGCTGTTGGCCATGACGGCTGTGGCGCTCTTCCTGCTGCCAGGCGTTGAACTGCGGCAAATCGAACTGGCGGCGTTGCATATCCTGCTTGAAGCGGTTGATGAACTCCGCATCCAGATAACGATGCAAGCCGCATTGTCCGCCCTCCTGATAAAACGGCGGTTTCAGTTTAATGGGATGCAGAACTTGTTCGGTTTTCATAATCCCTTACCAAATGTTGCCGGCGCCCGGCGTGTAGGAACTGCCCACCACTGAAGTGGCGATCACTGTGTCGGCTTGCACCACACCGCTGAACTTGGACATACTGGCATTCACCGTCACCATGCTGGCGTTAATGGTCACCGTACTGGCATCGACCGTGACGCTGCCGCTGCTGCGCACTGCAATGCCTGAGCTATTAAGGGTGACGCTTTGGTCGGCGCGCTCGATAACGATTTCCCCGCCACCTGCTTCGTCTATCGAAATCTTGTAACCGGAGCGGGTACGCAACTCCACTTTCGGGCCGCTACCGTCGTCGAAATCCAACACGGTTTCCTGCGGCGTACGGATCACGTAATGATCTTCCTGCGGGTCGGCCTCTGCCGGCACGCTGCTGCTACCAGCCCAGACGCTGCCCAGCACCAGCGGCATTTCCGGGGTGATGAAAGCCAGCACCACAATTTCTTCCAGGCGCGGCACAAAACTGGCGCCATAACCCTGGCCGGCGGACGGCGCGACAACCCCGGCCCATAATTCCATCTGCGTCGCCAGCAAGCGCACCTTTATCCGGCCGCGGCTGTCCGGGTCGGCGTTATCGGTGACTTGGCCGAGTTGCAAACTGTGCAGATTACCTAAGGCATGGCTATTCATGACTGCCACCCGCCTTTGTTGACTTTAAGATGGGTTTCGAAGCCGCTGTTGTTATCGAAACGATGCACGCAATGCACAATCTGGTAGCGGCCTTTCAGCCGAGGCGACACGCCATCCAACTCGATCTCCCGGCCAGGTTTTAAAGTCGCTTCGCCTTGGCAAACAATTTCACCTTGAATAAAGCGTTTGGCTTGGCGTTTGAATGCGGCCTTGGCATAGGCTTCGGCTTCGCTGCTGGTGCCTGGAAAGGGCTGCGGGACGATTTCCGGGCCGGGCCAGCTCAGATTGCCTAAAGCCGCCGCCGCACTGATACCGACGGGTGCCGGCGTCATTGCGTCGGCCGTAAAATCCACCGCGTCGGCGCTAGCCAGGTTATAGCCGTTGACTTGGCTGCTGAGCGGTTGATGGTTTAAATCGGCGATCAAGCGCACTTTCAAGGCGCTGTCTTGGGCGCTAAGCTCGACCGGGTTGGTATCGGCCTCCTCGGCCTTGGCCCGTAGGGTATTGCCCTCCAAGCGTACGGCTATGTCAAAGCGATTGCCGATGCGCAGCAGAAAGGCCAAATCACTTTCGTTGAGTTGATGCCAGGTGGCGGTGATACTAGACAACGACGCATCGGTTTGCAGGCCCGCCTCGCCCGCGATAGCTTGCACCAAATCGTCAGGACTTTGATCCTCGAAACTGCGGTTATGCCGGCTGCGCGCCAATCTATGTAGCTTGTCCTGCAACAGCAGTGCGATGTTGGGAGCGCCTTCGCCGTAACTTTCCTCTATCGCGGTAATCTCGCCGCTGAACAGCTGTTGCGGGGTATCGCTGCCCATTTCGATCTCGACGCCGGCACCCAAGGCAATGTCGTTCAAGGCAAAGTCAGGATCTTGCCCGCCTTCCGGCCTACCCCAATTGGACAACTGCAATTCGGCATGCGCGCAGCCGTGCAAGGGCAGATTGACTTGCATCGCCAGCAAGGCCTGTTGCAGGTCTTCGCGTTGTTCGCCGTCGATTTTGATCGTTGGGCGGGAGCTGGTGAAGGCGGAATCGGGCATAGTGTTGTTAGTTTGTTTTCTTATTGTTTTAGTTGGTGTCGCTAACGCGACGGTTTTTCTAATGTCGGATCGCGGACCGACAACCGCGATACTTTCTTTTGCGTCGCCAAAAGAAAGTATCCAAAGAAAAGGCGACCCGGATGCCGCTTATTCCCTGCGCTCCGAAGCTTTTGAACGGGGTTGCCGAAAGGGGCTCCTGCCCCTTCGGCAACGCGCCGCATCCATGCGGCGCCCCTACGGGCGGATCCGTTCAAAAACTCCGGTGCTCGGCGCGGCATACGGGAAGGAAACCCTTCCGCCACACAAAGCCTCCTAAAACCCTTCGACACATCCCCTCTCCCTCCGGGAGAGGGCTAGGGTGAGGGTATATAAAACTTCATTACCAAATCTCTCACTCACCCCCATCTATTCAATCAATCCTCAACCTTTCCTGCCTCTGCCTGATCAACTCCAACATTTGCGCCAGCTCGATCTCAGCCGGTGCCAACGGTGTTTGCTGCGCGGCCGGTTGTTGCTCAGCGGTTTCGGTGACGCCGTCTTGCACCTCTAATATCACTTCATCTATCAATACCGGCATGTCTGATTCCTGCTCAATCGAATCCAACGCCAGTGTCGGCGGAGGCTTTTAATAAACTGCTGACCGATACGCCGCTACTTTTGCGGCCCGCAGTTGCTGATCCTGCTTGGTTAGCTGCAGCGGTTGACAACGGCCTCTCGCCAGTCATCGCAGAGGCCGATGGCCCGCTTTGACTGCTACTGGCGGTTTGCATTGCTGCTGGTCTTAACAACGTACTGCCGGTCTGCATATGGGCGGCATTCAGACTGCCCTTTTTCCCAGCCGGGTTAAACGCACCTTCGATGCCGGTGCCCAGGCTGGCGGAGTTGCCGAATTTGAACGCAGGACTTGGTAATGGCACCGCTGGTGGTGCCGCTTTTGTCCCCCGTGCACTATTGACAGAACCAGCACCAACATTCACCGAGGCTGACAAGCTTGCCGAAACATTGGCGCTGACACCGCCACTGATATTGACGCCGGCACTTACCCCAAATCCCACGCCGCCGCTAATCCCTACCGAAGCACTCAAGCTCAGGCTAGGCACCGCCACCACCGATAGCGACGGCATTCTGGGCGACTCTATGCCGTTAAACAGCGAGGTATCTCGCCAATTGCCCGCACCTTCGCCACTAGTGCCCGGCACCGGCGCGGCCGTTTGCCCGGAACCGCCTTGCGGCCCGGCACCGGTGGAACTCAAGCTGGGCGTATTGCGGGCGGCTTGTTCGACGGCGCGGTTACGGAATTGGTAGCGGTCCTCGCTGAGCTTTAAGGACACAGTAGCCCGCAATGGCCGGCCTTCCGGGGAAAAGAAATCCAGAGTTTCGTCAAAGCTTTGCACCAAACCCAAAAACTCGAACGCGCCCCATTGAAACAAGCAGCGCTTAGGCGCTTTCATTTTTTTGCCGTCTTCTATCGGCTTGATAAAGGTATCGGCGATTTTTTTGGTCTCCAACCGCACATCCGAACCTTGCTCGATAGCTTTCTTGGCGCTGCTGTTGCTGCCGGCATTGCTGGCGGTTTGCCCGCTACCCTGGCCCGCGCCGCCGGGCGCTTCGATATAGGTGGTATCAAAAATCAACTCTATAGTCAGATTGGACGAGCTTTTATCGACGAACTGCGCCGAGCGGCTATTGCCGTTGCGGGCGTTTTCTTTCAAGGTGTTAGACAGGCTGACTTTCAGGCTGGATGGGTTGAATTGCACGTCAATGGCGTTATCCAAATCAGGACTATCGTTGTCACCGTTGACCGGAATCAGTTTGCCGCGTTCGATGGCTATCATGCCGCCCCCCTGCCTTGCGTGCTGGCCGGCGCCGGCCGCTGCAATTCCAGGCCTTGATGCACCAGCTGCAATTCTTCGATGGCTACCTGGCTGGCGGTGGCCGACAAATCCGGGCCTTTGAATTTGGTCGGCAACACCCCGTTAAGCTTCCAGACCAGCACCGCGTTATCGGTGACGTTGCCGCCGCTAACGCTGGGATTGCCGAACACGATAATCTCGCCGCTCAGGCGGTAGCCGTAATTGGCTTGGCTGGTAGTGATGTCGAACCAGGACCACAAATCGTTGATGTCGGTGACGCCGCGTTTCAAAATAATCGGCGCGAATTTAGTCGGCCCGGAGCGGTGATGTTCGCCCCAATTGTGGCCGCCCTCGTTGATGACCTTAGGTTCCATCGTCGCTTCGAAGCCGGTCACTTCGCTGAAATAGCCGCTGCACAACAGGCTGCTCTGATCGCTGTTGTACAGATTGACCTTGAAACGGAAGGCGACGAATTCGCTGATTTCAGCCATCGACCACCTCCGAGCGCCATTCGCCATTCAGATTGGCGAAGGTCAGAAACAGCTTGTCGATCGGAAACGCCGGCGCCAGCATGATCTCGAAGAGCATCGCCCCTTCCTGCGGTATCGATTCGCTGATCGAAAAGGCTTGCTCGGCAGACGCGCCGCGCAAGGCGCCCTGGCTGTACAAGCGTCGAAAAAACTGCTCCAGCAGTAAACGTGGTCGCGGGTCGCGGTAATCCAGATTAAAGATCAATTGCTCGCCCAAAGCCTGCAATTGTCGGCGCAAAAAACCCAGGAAACGCATCACTTCCGCGGATCGAAAGCCGTCGTATCGCTGGCGGTCGAACGGATAATCGGCGACCGGTAAGGCCGGCACCACCAAGCGCTCGTCGTCGAGACTGAGTTGCGCGCCGCCGCTAAACGAATGGCGATAGTTGATCACACTGATGCCGGGCTTATCGCGTAACACCAAGGTTTGGGCGATGGACAAACGCGGGTAGGGCAAGGCGTCAGTGTTTAAGGGTTTGGCCGCCATCGAGCGCCAAGGGCCGTCGCGGCGCGCCGCTGCCGCCTGCTGGCCGGCGATCAAACCAACCGGGCTATGCAAGGCAAAGCGCGGCCCGCGCAAGTAGGGAAACAAAAACTGCACATGCCGCAGCGCTTGCGCCGTATCCCGATTTTCTTGATACCCGGCCAGTGCGCTCCACGCCGCCGGGTCGAGCACCGGGCTGTCCAACTCGCCGGAATAGGCCAGCGGCAAGGTAAACAGACATTGCAGATCGGGCCGATGGCTGCTAATAAATTGCAGCATGCCGCGCAACACCTGCGGCAATTGCCAAGGCGGCGGCATGTCGCTTAACTCGCTGCTGTACCGGCGTTCGCGGTGATCGTCATCGGTATTTTGCGTGCAAGGCAGAAACTGCGGGTCGTTGTTTTCCAGACGTACCCTGGGAATATCCGGCAGACGCGGCGGAATTTGCAGGCGTTCCAAATCGGGAAAACTCACCACGCCCAAAGCCGGAATGACCAGCACACAAGCCAAGCCCTGAAGAGTAGTAACATCGTGCAATTCCGTTTTGTCGGCAGGCAGGAAACCGGCTTGCCCCGAGCTTTCGGGTATCCGCACCACCCAGAGTTTTTCGCCGCCGTTGGCGAAAAAATCGTCAACCGCCAGGCCCAGCCAGGCTTTATTACCAGCCAGCAGGCTGACATATTGGGTGGTGGCGGTAAGCGCATCCGGGAAAATGTCGTGAAATTCGGCGCTGGACTGCAAGGGTATCGGTAGATGGTACAGTTCGCTGACCGCACCGGGCAGCAGCAAGTCATCGACTGTCTTACCGTATCCGACCGCGCGCATATCCTCCAGCGCTGCCGGCAATTGCAGCAGGCGCTCAAGCCTGACCCGGCCCGGGCAATGCCCAAGCATGGCCACTTCCAGCGCCGCGATCCGGCGTTCAACCGGCCGTGGCGTCAGGGCGATGCGCGCTCCGGCTAGCCATTCCATCCGCTGTCGCTCCGGCTAGCTTTGGATGATGGTTTCGACGGAGAGCACCAGCTCTTCCATCGCCACGTCGCTGCCGCCCTTGGCGGTTAAGGTCGGCCCGGTCCATTTGATAGGCATGGCCCTGACCAGTTTCCAGGTGACCACGGCGCTGGCGCTGGTGGGATCTTCGTTTTTAAGCTTGATCACCACATCGCGCTTGGCGGTCACATCGCCGCCGCGAATTTGCTCCAGCCAACTGTAAATGTTGTCCGCACCGATCACGCCACGCTTCAACGTCACGTCGCCGGCCTTGTTGATGGCCGGGATCTTGCGCACGTAATTGACCGCGTCGTTGCCGTTACGATATTCCGCCACCGTCACTTCCGCATTCAAACCCGACACTTCCGAAAAGCCGCCCTGCACTTCGCCTTCGCTGCCGTCGCCCAGGTTGACCAGATAATTGAACACCCCATAGGGTGTTTCGCGATATGTAGCCATGGTTTATCTCCAGTCCAGGGTTCAGGCGTCGGCGGTTTTTTGGCCGATACGGAAAATCACAAATTCGGCCGGCTTCAAGGCCGCCACGCCGATTTCGCAAACCAAGCGGCCGTTGTCCAGATCGTTTTGGGTCATCGTGCTACGGTCGCAACGCACGAAATAAGCAGTTTTGGCGCTACCACCCAACAGTCGGCCGTTGACCCACTCGTTGTATAAAAAGCTTTCCACGGTCTGGCGAATGTTGTCCCACAAGCGCTCGCCGTTCGGTTCGAACACCGCCCATTGTGTGGATTTGTCGATGGAACGCTCCAGGTACAAAAAGTAGCGGCGGACGTTGACGTATTTCCATTCCGGATCGCTGGACAAAGTGCGGCCGCCCCAAACCCGATGCCCGCGCCCCGGAAACGAGCGCAGACAGTTGATGCCGTTGGGATTCAGCAATTCCTGCTGGAAGCGGTTGATTTCCTGGGCAAAACGCAAAGCGCCGATCACCGGTTCGTTAGCCGGCGGCTTGTGCACGCCGCGCTGCACGTCGGTATTGGCATAGACGCCGGCGACGAAGCCGGACGGCGGTACATTGATAGTGCTGAGCAGGCCGCGCGGATCGGCAATGACCACCCAAGGGTAGTACAGTGCCAGTCTGGAATCGTCGAAGTTGGAACGAAACTCGCGCACTTCCGACAGCGCCATGCCGTCGCGGCTATCGACGATGCCAACCCGGTAACGCATTTTTAGACAGTGTTTTTGCACCTCGGCGACGATGGCTTGATGATTGGTGGCGTCAGCCGCCGCAGCCGGGGTCATCACGATGGACACATCCTCGATATTTTCCAAGGCCACGAAACCGCTGCTGCCGTTGACCTCGTCTTCCACGCCGCCGTATTGCACGGCGCCGGGCACGTTGCCGTCGCTGCCGCCGGACAGATTAATCAAATAACGCGGACCTTGAACCGACATGGGGCCGGGATTTAAGCCATCCGACTCGAACAAGCTGTACAAGGCTGCCACCACGTCGGCGCCGCTGATACCGGGGCTGAGGGTGCAACTGACCGGACTGGTCAATTGGTCGTAACGCTTGTCCGGCGTCACGGGCATTACGGCGCCGAGACTGTTTTTTGCGTCGGGGGCGCTGGAAATATCGCCGTAACTGTAAATTACCGGGCCGTTGCGGCCGCCGGCATGCACGGCAATATCGAAATTGTGCTGCACCACTACCGCCCTTACCGTATTAGGTGCAGCAGCCAAAGCCGCCAACGGCAAGGTTATGTCGGCATTGACGCCCACATTCAAACCGCCGCCGTCCACCACAAACTCGCTGCCGGCCGCATTTAACGTACCGCGCAGCGCGGTCAGTGTGCCCCAATGCGCCGCGCCGGTATACACCGACAGATTGGTTTCCGCGCTCAGGGTCAAGACTGCTGACGTGCCGTTAGCCAAGGACCCGCTGCTGGGATTTTTCGCAAACACCCGGGTGTAGCTGACTGCAACGCCCGGACCGTTTACCAAACCGGCCGTCATCAATACGCCCTGACTGCCGTCGGCCTGGCCGTTGGGACGTAAGGCGGTACCGCCCGCTGCGACATCGTCGGCGGTGTCCAGTTCGCAGCGGTTATTGACGATGACGAAATGATCGCCTTCCCGGCGCACCAGGGCGCGGACATTTAAAGGAAAGCGTTCGTCGGGGAATTGCGCGGCGATACCGGCCGAGCGCACCGCATTGGTCAGGCCGGTGGCATTCAGAAACACCACCTCGCCTTCGGCGGGCGCCGAGGTAGCCTCGGTCTTTAACAGATTTTCGCTATCGCGCCACAGGAGTTCCAGCGTGAAATCGCCCATCGCTCCGGGAAAGCGGCTGCTGAAACTCAACACATTCGGCACGGACCGCGTTGATATGCCCGGCACGTTTTGCGGAAAATTGCCGACCCGCGACACATAGAGCTGTTTGCCGCCGCCGTCGAAAAAGGCTTTCGCGGCGATCGCAGTATGGTTAAGTACGGATACGCCGGCCAGCGTCAGATTTTGGATGTCGCCGTAGATGCGGGTGAATTCGCCAAAGCTAGTCACTACCTCGGGATTGCCCCGCAACGGCCCGAAACGGGTAGGACCGACCACCGCCGTGACGCTGGTCCCCACCCCTTCGATCGATTTGGCGCGAAAGCTAACTTCTTCTACAAACACACCCGGTGCAAGATATTCAGGCATGCTCCCCTCCTTAATTTTTATGTGGACCAGCGTTTAAAGGACGAACTCAACTCATGGATGACTCAATTGGGTTGAACGGCAAGATGATCCCGATTAAAGGACCGGATTAAACTCAAGTCGCCCGGCACCACGGTCAGGGCTAGTGCGGCGGCAAAACTGTTGGCGTTAATAGCGCCGAGCAGCATCGGCTGCAAGTCGGCCGGGTCGACCGGTAGCGCGGCGCTGGCCGCAGCCGAGGCCGCAATGCTCAGTGTCGCGTTGTATTCGGTTACGCCTTCCGGTAAGGGCGGCAGGCGGTGCATCGCGATAATGAAATCACCATTGGCGTCGGCTTGGGCACGGCAGATCAAATTGCCGCCGACGCCCAGATTGACCGTCAGCGTCAGCAATGCCCAGATAGCCGGCGCATTACTGCCGGTAAACCTCAGCGTGCCGCGCAAACCTCCGCCGCGGCCGAGCTTGGTACCGAAAGGGGTCGGATAAAGCACCAAGCTGTGTCCGGCGGCATTGCCGACTTGAACTGCAAAACGGCGCGGGATATAGCGGCTTTGACTATCCGCCACTGAGCCCGCGATGATGTATGCGGCTTCAGCCGGGCGCAGCTTATCCGCCTCGCTGGGCACGCCTTGCACCGTTTTACCGGCTGATCGCCGCCAAAAGGCCGTTTTACCTGGCGTGTGTAAAAATTGCAGATCCGCAGGGCGGGTATCGAGTTGCAACACAACGGCTTCGCTGAGCCGCCGCATATCGGCTTCCTGCGCGGCGCTGCTACCGTCCAGCCAATAGATCACATCGCTGGCGTAGAGGATATTGGTTTCCAGAACCTTGACGGCTTTCATACCTTGCCTCCCGGAAATACCCGAGTACTAACCGGCGGACCTTCCGTACGCGGCCGACGCAGCCGCAGGCGCACGGTGCGCGCCACATAGGGTACGGTACTGGTATAAGGCGATTTGAAGACATCCCAGATGCGCATCAAATCCTCGGTAGTCATCTCGTCCGGGGCGATATTCAGCACTTCCGCCTGGCCCCATTCGTCGTCGATGTCTTGAATATGCGAGATGTCGAGCTGACATTCGTTGGCGAGCTCGACCATGGCCCAACTCAAAAGATCGGCTTCGATGGTGGCGCTGGCAGCGTTGGCGATTAACAGGAAATGCAGATTGACCGGCAGTTCGGCTTGCGGGGCGTTTTGGTCGGAACCGCGCGACGCAAAGGTGCGCTGCCGGCCGTGCGGATCGATGGTGATGCGATGCAGGTAAATACCCAGCAAATTGCCGGTGAGGATATTGGCAATGTCGGCGCTGCCCAGCAGTTTTGCTTGGGCATTGGTGGGCTCGCTGCTCAGCTCGGCAGGTAATCTGCTGGTCAAGAACGATTCCAACGCCAACAGCGCGCCGGTCACTCCCCGGTACGAAGCCATTTCTCCTCCCCCACTTGAGCGGTAGCATAGCCTAGTACATAGGTCTACTGTACGCAAGTCGATTTTGTGAAGCTATCCGCCGATAAAAATCGAAAAAAGCGATCTACAGCAAACTGGCCGGCTAAATTCCGTGCCTCAATCAAATAATGGTATTAATTTTTAGCAGAGCTTTTGGAAATTGCTGGTGCAGAAGTCATTAAAATCGGATTAAAAATGGAACACCATTTGGAAAATGGTAAGAGCTGGAACCAAAAGTACACGACCAAAGCAGCAGGAATAAAACAACTATCCCGAGCACGGCAAACCGGGTGAAGATAATCCCCACTACAAACCATTAGCCCCAGCCGAACCATGATCTCAGTGAGCCTACAATTTTTACTGGCCATTCTGTACGCCAATCTCGGCGAATGGCTGATGCACAAATTCATCTTGCATCGCTTAGGCAAACAGCCGGGCAGCATTTGGGCCTACCATTGGTTTGAACACCATGCGATCTGCGCTAAACACCAGATGCTGGATCCCGGCTATCGCCATTTGGACTTATCGACCTGGAATGCGCAAACCAAGGAGTTGGCGGTATTGGCCGCCATTGTCATGGCGCATCTGCCGCTAATTTGGTATCGGCCGATTTTCGTGATGGGTTTATACGGCTCGTTGACGCTTTATTACATTCTGCACCGCAAAGCCCATCTCGACCCTGACTGGGCTAAACAGCATTTACCCTGGCATTACCAACATCACACCCAGCCAGACTCCGGCAACTGGTGCGTCACCTGGCCGGGGTTTGATTATCTGCTGGGCAGTAGAAATAAATGATGCGCGCATACGCGGAGAAAAAATTGCTTGCGGGTCTGAATGCTTGGACCTTTATTGGAGCGGCAAACGGCCATTAGCTGACCATCGCGCTTTGGCTTCATTGATCCTAGTGGAATGCATAGCTGCCTGATCCGGAGCTGGTCTTGCGTAGCCTCGATGCAGCGTTAGCGAAATCGAGGGTGTCGACCATCCGTCATTAGACTAACCTCGGCAAATTTTAAAGGTGTTGGCCTTCGAATCCTCGATTCCATCGAGGCTACTTGCTATTGGAATTACACATTAGGACTTTACCATTTGATGTTGGCTTACGAGGGAAGACAGACTTCGGCCATTACCTGTCGATCAAGTTGATAATATGAATGGCAAGTCGAAGCCTGAAAGCCGACATTTAAGAATTTTACCCCGATAGCGCAATGTTTCGACCACTAGTTGGAACGTGGAGGAAGATTGCGGGCGTCCGGATAATACAAGTGATGACCTGGGAACGATAGACACCAGTCTTGAAGTACAGACAAAAGTCTGCCTTAAACACATGCTGCGCAATCATATCCTCATGCAGACACGCCAAACCGAATCCAGCCACGGCTCTTAATATCGCGGTGTGCAGTACTTCTATTTTTAGCCATTCCACATCTTTACATATCTGCATTAGTAATCCGGCACGATATATCATCGAGCAATTTCTGATATAAAAGGGATGTGGAAGCAGTGATAACAAGGTTCCGTGTGGTCTTGCTTTCAAACGTGTAATAGAATGAGTGTCTAGTTTGTACTAATTCCATAGGCATGCGGATATTTCAGGCACGTCTGACAAGCACTGAAATATCTCGTGAAAGCTAGGCCTTGGAAATTTTACCTCGGGGCTGTCGGAGCAACACTAGACTCCTCCGAAAATTATTGCAGTGAATAGTGGAGATAACGGGGATCAGGCATGACCAACGCAACAACATCTAAGCTCGAAGAACTCCTCATGCAGCGTTCACTGACAGACGCGGAGCTTCTAGCTGCAGCGGAAGAGGCAGAGGAATTCAGGATTCTACCTGACGCGACAGTGATAAAGATCGGGGGGCAGAGCATCATCGACCGTGGCCGTTCGGCAGTCTACCCACTTGTGGACGAAATTGTCGAGGCCCGCAAAGCCCATAAACTGCTTATTGGCACTGGCGCGGGCACGCGGGCCAGACACCTCTATTCCATCGCTGCCGGGCTTAACCTGCCAGCAGGCGTGCTTTCGCAGTTGGGCTCTTCGGTTGCTGATCAGAATGCAATAATGCTGGGACAACTACTCGCCAAGCACGGAATCTCCGCAGTTGAGGGGGCGGGACTCTCGGCGGTGCCGCTTTATCTTGCCGAGGTGAATGCGGTCATCTTTAGCGGCATGCCCCCTTACAAACTTTGGACGCGCCCTCCCGTAGAAGGTGTTATCCCGCCGTATCGCACCGATGCAGGCTGCTTTCTGCTCGCCGAACAGTTCGGCTGTAAAGCTATGATTTTCGTCAAGGACGAAGACGGTCTCTACACCGCAAATCCCAAGACATCGAAAAACGCTACCTTCATTCCGAAGATCTCGGTTGACGAAATGAAAGCGAAGGGGCTTCACGATTCGATTCTTGAATTTCCTATGCTCGACTTGTTGAATACTGCTCGTCACATTCGTCAAGTACAAATTGTGAACGGTCTTGTCCCCGGCAATCTGACCCGCGCCCTCGCTGGCGAGCACGTCGGCACCATCATCACTGCGAGTTAGGGAGTTACTGTCATGTCTGAAACCACAAATACTATCAAGCACGTTGCCTCGCCACTAGCGCGCCAAACCCTACAGGACAACGAGCTTACCCGCCCTGTTGCCGGTGTGCGCCCGATTCGGCTCTTGCCTTGGCTGCAAGTCGTTAAGATTGGCGGCCGCGCCATTATGGATCGCGGTGCAGATGCGATTCTGCCTATCGTTGACGAGCTTCGCAAACTATTGCCCGAGCACCGTCTGTTAATCCTGACTGGCGCGGGTATCCGTGCACGACACCTCTATAGCGTCGGCCTTGATCTGGGTCTCCCGGTTGGATCGTTAGCCCCACTCGCGGCAAGTGAGGCCGGCCAAAACGGTCATATTCTTGCGTCTTTACTGGCACCTGAGGGGGTTTCTTACGTAGAACACCCCACTATCGAAAGCCAACTTGCTATTCACCTTTCTGCGGCTCGTGCGGTCGTCGGCAGTGCCTTTCCACCGTATCATCATCACGAGTTTCCCATCTCGCGAATTCCGACGCATAGGGCTGATACCGGCGCATTCTTGCTCGCCGACGCGCTAGGGGCGGCTGGTCTCACCATCGTGGAAGACGTCGATGGCTTATACTCCGGCGATCCCAAAGGCCCCGACGGAGAAAAAGTGCAATTTGTTCGAGAGACAACTGTCGCCGATCTGGTATCGCATCAGGGCACGTTGCCGTTTGACAGAGCGCTTCTTGAGGTGATGGCAACCGCACGCCACCTTGAGCACGTGCAAATTGTGAATGGGCTAGTACCGGGTCGGCTCACCGCTGCTTTGCGAGGCGAACACGTTGGGACAATCATTCACACTAGTGCTCACTCAGCCCAGGCCTCGCCGGCGTGAAAGGGTAGTCGGAGCTTGAGGAGCCATGAGACGTAGCACGTTCTGAATTACCGCGCCCCTTATGGCTCAAAACCTACCTGTTTTTCAACCGGATTTATCGAACCCATTTTATCGATAACCCGCAATTAGGCAGTCATCCTTTCTTGTTCAATAACATCCTAAGATAGCGATTTATTAATCTACGTTGTTTTCAGTTGTCTGCTTCGACATTAATCCTGAAAAAATAGGTAAATATGCCTGGGCAGCGTGGTTTACAGCGGTGACCATTTTAGTGTAGTGATCCAATACTTGGTGCCCCAAAGGTGTTAGCATCGTGCCACCACCATGCTTCCCCCCCCTGGCAGCCTGAACCAGCGGCTCCGAGAAACTCCGATTCATCACGTCCACAAGCATCCAGGCTCGCCGGTAACTCATATTCATGGATTTACCTGCCGCAGCGATAGAACCAGTCTTCTGAATCGCCTCCAGCAACTCGGCTTTGCCTGGCCCCATGGCAATTTCATCGAAATGTAGCAAACGCAGAGTTATTTTTAGGTGGGGAAGCGAGGCGTCCGATTCTATCTCTGTAGATTTCATACCTTTTCAACGAACGGTGACAACGATGACTAATCATAATACATCGTAGGACGCGCTAAATCGAAATTCTATCCAGTGCATTTTATTCTGCGAGTCGACAGAGGCGCTTAGGATTACGATTCTAGATATCAGTTTCTAGAACTCATAAACAAGCCTAAAATCAATCCGCTGATGGCCGGGTTCGATACTACCATGCCGGTAAAATGGATAGCTCCAGTCCAATTCACCAAGTAAATGTTTGAACCACTGCGTACGCAGACCGATGCCGGTTGCAGCCAGGTGCGCGGAGGCCGGAGTCGGCGCGATGGGATTATCGGTCCAGATATTGGCCCAATCAAAGAAAGTCAGCAGGCGCAGATTTTGGCTGTCTTCCCAGACAGTCGGCAATAAGTGCGGTGTTTGCAATTCCAGTGACAGATTTACGCCGTGATCACCCAGCAACTCGGTTTGATGGTAGCCACGCACACTAAGTGGGCCGCCCGCCGAGAACTGTTCGTTGCTGATCAAGGCCGACATGCTGGCCTGGCCGCCGGCTCGGGCTAACAGTCGAAAATCCAGCGGCAAACGCTGCTGGTGCTTCAGGTCGCCAGTTAAATAAAGAAAATTCGGTTCGGCATCGAGACGCTTGTTGGCAAACTGCTGCGCGTCGTTGCCCAGGCCACGCACCGAGAAATGCGCGGCGAGACTCAAGGCAGTGACGCTGCCTTCGTGGCGCAGACTGCCGTCATAGCCGGTCATGAACGAGGCATAGCTTATCGGCGCACTTTCGGTCAGACTGGCTATCTGCTGATCAAAGCTTTTGTAATCAAAGCCAAAACTCAGGCTATGCAGAATATTCTCGGATGAACCCGGCAGAGGCTTGACCAGCCTGGCGCCGTAAATCGAGCCGGCGCCGACCACGGACAGGCCGCCGACGCTGACGCCGAGCTGGGTATTGGAACTGATGCCGATGCCGTATAAAGCCAGACGAGTATCGGCCCAACCGGTCGGCAGCACGTAGGTGCCGGACCAGACCAGGACTTCGTCGCTGATTTCCGGCGACACTTGATATTGCATGGACACGCTATGAAACTTCTGCCACAGGTTGTCGTAACGCAGGGAACCTAACAATCGGGTGTAGCTGGTATGTTCGGAGTTACGGCTGTTCATTTCCAGATTGCCGTGCAATGGCAGCTCGTCCTTGACCTTTAACTCCACTTCCATTTTGCCCGGCGTCGAGCCGGCCCGGAAAACTGGTGTCACGTTACGATCAACCGATTGCTGCGCCAGGGTATTCATCTGTTCCTGAACCTTGGGCATGTGCGGCACTTGACCCTCGGCCAGGGCCGGTAGGCTGTCGCGGATCTTGCCCAGCGCGTAATAGCGCGAACCGCTGATGTGCAAAATCTCGATAGTGCCTTCCACCACGCTCAAGCGCACGGCCCCTCCTTCCACATTTTGTTCCGGGATTGCCACCACCACGCTCGGATAGCCGGCGTTGCGGTAGGCTTCTTCCAAGGAGGCCCGAGCTTTCTCTACGTCCTCGACAGTTTTGTCCGGCCCAAGATGCGGATACACTGCCCGTTCCAAGGCTTCGTCATCCAACACGCTGTTGCCTTCGATCTGGTAATCCAGCACGTCGAAACGCGGTTGTTGCTCGCCTGACCTTTGCGCCGCTGTTTCAGCCGAACCACCCGAATTTGCCGAATTTTGAGGTTGCGCGGCAGGATTTTGCACCACATCCGCAGCATGGACGACAGCTGTTCCGGTCAAGACCAGGCTTATCGCGGTCAGTAACGCTTCGCGTCTCAATTTGCGACCCCCGAGGCGTTCCGGTTTGCAGGGCTCTGGTCATCTTGAATTCCTCCAGCGTCCGGCACTAGTGTCGACGGCTCGACAGGCTCAGCCCCGCCATTCGCGCGAGTGTTGGACATAACGACAGGCTGAGTCGCTTCAAACGGGGTGATCTTCAACTGCTGCAATTTATAGCGATACTCTTCCGCTACCGTTTCGGTTTGCACCTGACCGATACCGGTCAAGGGGTCCAGCTCGGCCAACTGTTGCAGCAGGCTTTTGTCCTTATATTGCTTCAATACCTCCAGATTGATAGTGCGTAGCTGTTGATTGACACCCGTGCATTGCTCTATCCACTGTTCACGCTCTTTCACGGCTTGCACTAACAATCTGTTGTCTTCGCGAATGTCGCGGGCCTTGCCGACCACTTCGTTATGCTTTTGCAGCAAAGCCTGTTCGCGTTGGCGTTGTTGGCCCAATTGCGCTTCAAGATTGCTGCGCACCGTTTCCAGGCCGGATTTATAGCGTTCCACTTCGGCTTGCAAGGCTTGCAATCTGCTGACCGCTGCTTCCAGGTTTTTCAGTTTGGTATCCAGCGCGGCTTTCTCGGCGAGCCAAGCGGTTTTTTCGGCCTCCAGCGCATATTTTTCTTGGCTGAGTTGGCGAATCATGCCTTGGGCTTTTTTGATGGCTTCGCCACCTGGCGTTACGGGTTTAGGCTCCGTTCGACCGCTTTCAATACCCGCCAACATCATTACCAGTATCAAGCACGGCAAATAAATCAAGGTCGGCGTTTTTTGCTTGATCATGACTTATCTCCTTAGAACCGTGCATTCAGATCGACATTTAAAGTGTCGATACTGTATTTCGGTCCGTCGATGGCGTCCGAACTTAACCAGCGTAGATTCAGCCAAGTATTCCGCGCCAAACCGTATTGCACGCCGGCCACCCAACCCTTGGCGTTGGTACCGCCAAGGTGGAAAATAGAATCGGTAAACGCATCCAGCACCGCATCGCGTTGCACATAACGATAGGCCATATTGACACTCCAATCGCCCCAGCGCCTGACTTCCGGCTGGCCGACATCCACGCGGAGTTGATACGCCGTAGTGTGCGGTTTGTTGTCCGTGTAGTTGACGATGCCGTTCAGAAACTCGGCGGCTATCCGTTGTTTATCGAATCCCAGATTCCTGGCGTAATCGGCTGTCAACAACACGTGCACAGGGTCGAAGCCGGCATAATCGAACATCGCAGTGGCATTGAACACTTTGAATTCAGAAGCTAAGCCAAACAAACAGCCCACCGTATCGTCGCATGTGCCGTTCAAGGTATTGAAATCGGTGATAGCCACCATGGAGTTGCCTTTTTGCACAAACTGCGGTGCAGTCCAATCGTAAGTATGACTACCAAGCGGATTGGGACGGGCGTTGACGTTCTGGAATTCGTAATAGGACACCGCCAGATTCAAGCGCGAATCGTTGAATACCAACCAGTCCGCACCAACCTGACCGGCGTATAGCCATTTGTCGTTGACCGAGACATCAATGTCCTGCAACGGAAATACTCCCAACGTTAAAAACAGGGCGTCCGGCGTTTGCTGACCCTGGTTGATGCCGAAACGCGCTGTCGGGTTCGGCGCTTTGTAGCCGGCCAACTTATTGGCTCCGCGATTAAACGGCAAACGAAAACTGCCGGCCACCCCTTCGAAACTCAAGTCGGGATCGAAAACTATGTCGGTGGAGACAAATGGATTGATGATGCGCCCGGCGTACAGGCTAAACCAGTTGGTTTTGCGCGCGTCCAGGAAATCGTATTGCAGATAGGCGCGGTCGATAGCAAACTGATAGGACTGCCCGGTGTTGCCCAGAGTCTGATCATTGGATACCGGGTTGTTGATATTGCTGGTCGCAAAGCGGATGCCAGCTTTCAAGCCATCGGCAATATTGGCTTCAAATCCCAATCTAAACCGCTCGCGCAAGCGCAGGCGATCTTTTTGGGTATTTAGAATCGCTTCGTTGGGGTTTAAAGCGACCTGCCGGTTCAGGCCACCTTGCGGGGTATTGCCGGCTCTGTTAATAGACAACCAGTTATACGGGCCGAAGAAGTTACCGTTGGTATCGATTCCGACATTGTCGACGCCACCTTCGTTGGCCTTGCCATAAAAATCGTCGGCAAAACGGATGCGCATGTCAAAGCTGGGATGAATCGCCGCCACCCATTCCGGCAACGCGCCGGGAATACCCCAACCTTCGGTTTTAGCGTCCTGCTTGACGTCTTGCAACACGTCCGCGTTCAGTTCGGCGCGGACCTGGTCGCGGATTTCTTTTTTCACAAACTCCGGCACATAGCCGACATGCTTGATTTTGCCGGCTTTTCCCTTGATCATCTCAGCAGGCATCTCCACATCTGCTGCCGGCATGCTTTCAGCTGGCTGTTCGCCATGACTTAGCGTTTTGCCGTTTTTGGCTTGGACCGCGTTGACTTTGGCCGCTTCAGCCGCTTCCTGTTCGGCGGCACTAACCAGACCTTGCCCCTCCTCTTTGTTGATCACGCCCCGCTGCACCAACAAATCGACCAGATTGACCAATGTCGATTTCTTAACCGAAATCGTCTCATCGGCAGCTTGCGTGGCGCGAGTCATCACCGTAAGGCTGCCGAACAGCAGAACAACCAGGGATTTAGTTGGGATATTCATCGTGGTTTATTCGTTTATAAAGTGTCTTGAAATTTGCCGAAATTAAGCAAGGTTCTCGCAATGACGCAAAACCCTGCGCCTCTAAACCCTGGAGTTGAGTCTGATCCGAATCGGCTGCGGCATGTTTTCCGGCGGCGGCCTACCGATGCTCGCGCGCAGGCGCGGCAAGACGGCGCGAATTGCCAGGTCGACATCTGTCTTGCCGCTACCTCCGGACAGTTCGCTGCGGCTAATCCCGCCATCCGCACCGACCCAAACCTCCAAAATCACGCTATAACCGGCTCGGCTGGCGGCCGTGTCGGCCAACAAATCCTGTAAGCCATTCTCCACTTGGCGTTGAATCTGCCCGCCATACCAGAGGATGGCATTGCCACCACCCCCGTCTCCGCCCAAGATAGAGCGTCCGCCTTTGTGCGCGGCCAAGCCAAAGCCGTCGCTGCCGGCCGTGCCGTCGGCGTCCAGCCCCAGCTCTTCCGCGGACGGGGTCTGGTCCGATTCAGGCTCCGGCGAAGGCTCCGGTTCTGGTGCGGGCTCAGGGACATCAAGCACTTCTTCCTTTACCTCCTCCGTCTGCGCAGGCTGTTGCTCTGGCGGCAAAGGTGCCGGCGGTTGAATCATGGTAATTTGCTGCATCACCTTTTTGGTTTGCGGTGGTTTACGAAATTTATCCTGCAGCAGCCAAACCGCTAGCAATATCAGCAGGCTCAAACCCATTCCCAGCAACACCGGCAGTCGGCGTAGCCATGCGTATTTGTTATTCATAAATCTTTGATAGTTCTGTTGCCGCTACGAGATGTTCCGCCTGAGCAAGTACCGCCGCCCTACTTCACCAACTTCTGCGTCACCAAGCCCAACTGATTGATCTGCAACCGGGTCACCACATCCAGCACTTCAATTACTTTTTGATATTGCACACTGGCATCGGCCTTCACAATGACCGGTAAATCCGGAATTGCGGCCTTGTATTGCGCCAGCCGGGTTTCCAGTTCCTGAAGCGATACCGGGTAAGTATCGAGATAGATGCTGCCGTCCGGGGTAATCGAGATGGCCTTGGTTTTAGGTTTGGACAAGGACGGCGTGCTGCTGGCCTTGGGTAGGTTGACGGTGATGCCCTGCACGGTAGCAGTGGTCATGATGATGAAAATCAGCAATAGCACATAGGCCACGTCCAACATCGGAGTGATGTTAATGTCGTCATATATCTTGCCTTCTTCTTCTAATCTCATGACTTACGCTCCCAGCGGTTGTTGGGCGGCGCGCATAGACAACACGGCCAGAAATTCGTCACTGAACACCCGCATGTTGGCCGTGATGTCCTTAATTTTGGTTAACAGGTAGTTGTAGGCAAACAAGGCGGGAATCGCCACGGCCAGACCGGCCACGGTGGCCAGCAGCGCGGCGGCGATACCGGGGGCGATGGCGTTGATGTTGACATCGCCGCTGGCGGCAATCGCCGCGAAGGTAATCATCACCCCCACCACTGTACCCAGCAAACCCAGGAAAGGGCCGCCAGCGATGGCAATGGTCAGCAGCACCATATTGCTATTCAGGCGCTGGCTTTCGGTAACGATTTGCGAATCCAGCTTTACTCGCAGATAGTCCCACGCTTCGCGGGTCACCACTTGGCCGTCGCCGCCTTGCAGCTTGTTCAATTCATGGATTGCCGTGTGATACAGGTGATACAAAGTCGAGCTTTGGAAGTGGTCATGTTTGCCGACCAAAGCCGTGAGCAAGTCGGAGTCTGCCAGTTCTTGGTCTTCGGCGGTTTCCTCCTGGTCCAGCGTGCTGAGTTTGTTGGGATCGAGCTGGCGATACTGGACTAGGAAGGCGCGGTTATCCTTGGCAATGCGGTTGATCACTAAGGTTTTGCTGACCATGACGATCACCGCTACCACCAGCATGATCAAGGTCAATCCGATCACCACCCAGCCGTCGACGGTGACGTTTTGCACGATGACCATGAAATGCCCGTCGCCGCTGCTGTTGGTTTCGTCCTGGCCGTAACTTAATACCGAGAAATCCGGGCTTTGGCTGCGAAAACTCAGTTTTAGCCAGTCGGCGCTGCGGGCTGTGGCGGCGATTTGCACTTCGTCGAGCAAACCGACCAGATTGCGGCCAATGGCGATAGCCGGGTTGACGGTAGTCAGCGTGATCGCGGCATTGCCGACCGGCATACCATCGACGTACAGTGCCAGTTTGTCAGCAATGGCGGTGACGGCGATGTGTTGCCATTTGCCCTGGGTTAGGTTGACCGGGGCGGTAGTCACAGCGCCGGCCGGGCCGGTCCAGCGCGCCGATAATGCGCTGCCTTTTATTACCAAGTCGATGCCATTGCCGCCTTCGCGGGCTTCCAATAGATTCGCGCCGTTCTGCGGCTGGTCGAGCTTTAGCCAGGTGGAAAAGGTCCAGCCTTTGTCTGGCGCGATGGCTAGCTGCGGCGCGGGATTGACCTGTAACGGGCCGGCACCGGTGAACTGGGCGGCGGCACCGATCCAGCCGGCGGGTTGAATCGTGGCTTTGGAATCGGCGGCATGGCTGGCGTAGGCGGTGGCGTCCTGCGGCAGGACTTCGCCGTCTTTAAAGTGATACACCAGGCCTTGAGCGACATCGTAGAGATTTTTAGGATCCGAAGCGTCCGGGGCGTTGGCGTTGCCGTAATACAACCAGAAGTCGTCGCTACTCACCCCGCCGCGCAATTGCAGCAACTTCACCCAGACCAGACCGATCTCGCTCAACACGTCGATTTGTTCGACGTCGTACACCAACGGGGTTTTGTCGTCTTTTAAAAATCGCAAATCACGGCCGTTTTCGGCCAGCTCGGCAAAGTAGCCGAAATTACCGGCGTGCAGCCGCACCAGTACCGGCACATCGCTCAGCGTCTCCTGAATATCGGCGCCGGTCGCTGCCGCATCCACCGCGACTTGGCGACGGGAATCCCAGTCATCATCCCACCAGGCTTGGCAGAGTGCTGGCAACAGGAGCAGGCATAAGCCCAGTTTTAAAGCATTACGCATAGGGGGATTCCTGGAAAGTTCGGCAACATTTTTCAAGACCTTATTGATGATGCGGACAGTGCATATCCATCGCATCGTGCCCATGGTCGTGCAGTTGCGCATCGAACCAGTCGTGAACGGCTTTGATCAATTGCGGGTCGCGGCTCTGGAAGGTCAGACTGGCGCCGGCGGCTTCCGCTGTATAGTCGATTTGCAGCAGACCGGGTTTGGCGCCGCGCATTCCGGCCAAGCCCGGCATATCGGCACCGTGGATAGACTCCGGCCCGGAAAAATCGCCCTGTTTAAAACTCGCTGCCAGTTGCTCAAGATGCTGCCTGATCAACCAGACTTGTTCCAGGTTTAAATCATCCCTGGCAATTACCCGCTGCATGCCGCCCGTTGCGGTTTTGCTGAATTGATGCTGGGTTTGCGCCAACGAGAACGGCATGACTTTAGCGCCGCGCTCGGCCACTTCCGTTTGTCGGTTGTTATCAGCGGCCGGCACCGGCTGGCTTAACAAGCCCATCACTAGAATAATCAACACCGCGCAGCACAACAGCTTGACATCCTCGTTGGATAATTTCATATGTCGACCGCCTCTATAGTTAAGACGGCTTACGGTGTCTACGAAGCCCAAATGCCAGCAAGCCGCTGAACATAAACAGAACACTGCCCGGTAACGGTACGGTGCTGACCACAGTTAAGCTTGTGAGATTGGAAACATAGCGTCCGCCCTTGGCTACATCGCCGGGTACTACCAATTCCGCAAAGCCTTTATTGCCCAAGGAATTGCCCGAACCATCGGCGTAAGCGACCAAGACCGAGATATTCCCAAAATTGGGGTTAAGCTCGCCCAGCGCAAATACCGCCTGATAACCGTCGCTACCGGTAGCGACAACATACTTGCCAAGAATGTCGTTTTTTACGCCAGGATTGGTCACGATGCCGGATAGATTCAGCAGATCCCATAAAGAAACGCCGGTAAACGACGATCCGGTTAATGGTGGCGTATTCACGTTAACGATCTTGGCAGGTAGCGCGGCAGCTAGGCTGGTGACATCGTAGCTAACGGCGCTGGCAACCTCACCGTTGACGGTGAATTGTCCAGACACGCCACCTACTGCAGGTGCGTAATCGATATGACCAACTTGCAGACTGTACAGATTCGATACCCATCGGCCCGCTTTGACATCATCCGGCGCCACAATGCGAGCAAAGCCAGTGCCGATTAGATTGGCCCCATTGAGTTTGTAAGCGATGATGTCGTTATGATTGCCGAACGCGGCATTCATTTCCGCCAGCGAAAATACCGCCTTGTAACCATCCGTGCCGCTAGCGACCACATAGTCGCGCAGGATGTCGTTTTTCGGCACCGTGGTATCAGTTTTCAGAAAGCTACCGAGAAAGGCACTCAGGGACACGCCGGTGTAGACATCGCCGTTGCTCAATGTCACGGTTTTTTGCGCGCCGGAGTGAGTGGCTGCGTAATTTTCCAAAGCCGCCAGATCGAAGCTGGCGGGACTTCCCGGATTGAGAAAGCCGCCTAGACCAAACTGACTGGAAGTAACAGCGGCCCAAGTCGGCTGTGTCAATGCCGACAAACAGAAAGTCAGACCAAAAATCAGCCAATGACGAGCGGAAATTTTGCGTTGATACATGCGTATTGCCTTGTGTAGGAATGACAACGTGCCGATTAGGCATAAGAAAACCTGGGCATCGGCGAATGAAGGTGCACATCCCTGTGCCGTCCAAGCCTATTCAGTCCTTTTGAAAATCAACTTGAATATCCTGATTTGTTAACGCTATCGTGTTTGGGTTGGGGAAAATCTTAACCATCCATCGCACTGATAGGCGGAGATACCGCAGCCAACTTCCGATTTGGCTGCGGCGTGGAATTATCTTTACCGCAGTTCGACGGTGCCATAATTTGGGTTGACTACAGGTATCGCGCAAGCATCGGGCGTACCAAATAGAGAACGTGTGAATGGCGTAACCGGATTAGCGGGATTCCAAGTATCGGGCGGTGTATGCCCGTTGGCGCTCAATGCTATGTAACCTGCTTGGCCCCAACTATGATTGCTCAAGGTGCCGTTGCGAGACGCAATCGTGCTGGGCAGGCTGCTGTAAGCAACCAAGGCATTTAGTGCGCTATCCTGGTTGCCACTGACACTGTTTTTCCAGGAAATCGCGTATTCGCCAACCAGCGGGTAATGGCCTAAGAAGACCTGCTCACCAGTAGGCAGCGCACCGTTAATTTTGATAAAGCGATAGTTGGCACTGCGGCTGGCATTACGCTCGGTAGTTTGTATACTAATCGCCCATTGGTTGCCGTGCGGAACACTGGTAGCCGGCGGATTGGGAAACGGCGCCGGATTGGTGGTGCCGAACCAGCCGTTGGTACCGTCGTTATAGTCACCCAGACATTTTTCTACCGCGCCTAAACTAGTGGCGTATTGCACATCGGCAAACCCGCCCGGTTGGGCCAAACTGGGCGAAGATGTGCCCAGGCAAGGGCTTTGCATCACGCTGGCCAACAAGGCCACCTGCTGACCGGCGCCGTTTTCACGGCGGCAAATATGCACGGTGGTATCCAACGGGTCGGACAAACCTGGCACCGCAGCTACTACGCCGTCGTGAACGATTTCTGGCAGAGTTTTATCTACACCGCCGACTTTCACTTTAAATGTGCTCCAGTCAGCAATCTGCCCGCTAAACAAGCTGACCAGCGATTCCTTGGACAAATTCGGTACGCAAGCGGGCGTTTCATTACCTACCGTACAACTGCCTGGCAAGGAGCCGTTCTGGATTTGCGCGTATTGCAATGCATTACGCAGCTTCAGCGTTACCGGAGTACCGATGATATGCCCGCCCAACGCATATTTGTTGTCGAGTGTTGCGGCATCTATATCCGCTTTGCCAGGCGTTACGTTATCGACACCGTGAAACACATCCGGCGTCACGTCCGACGTCGCTGCAGTCGCCGCTATGCCAGGGGTGGCAGTGGTGCAGGAATAGTTCCATTGAAAAGTCGCTCCCCCGGACGCATAGGAACCGTTGAAAGCGCTGCACACCGCCGTGGTGGGATCTTTCAGATAGGTCAGCAAGGTGCCGTTAGCCACCGCATCCAAACCAACAAATGACGCACCCAGCCGCCGCCGGGAGATCCACAACCTGGTGGTATGGTGCGCACCAGTCCCGCCGGTCAAACCGGGTATCTTGGTGTCGTCGGTATTACAATAGATCGCAGAGTAGTTGTCGTTGACGGCGGCCGACGCGGCGCCGGCGGTATGGAAATAGACATGCGTGGTGGTACCCGCGCCGGTGGTGGTTGGATTGTCCAAACACAAGGCATTGGTCGGCGTGGTACTGTTGATCATAAAGCCGAAAGCCGGATCGTTCGATTGGGAACCGGGAATGTACAAACTCAGTTGCGGGGCGCCGTCCGCCGGGGTCAGCGCCCAGACATCGCCTATAGCAGCTATCATCAAGCCGGCCGCAACAAGCTTGCGGGATAAGGAAGAAAACATAATCTGCTCCAATAGAAAAAGGAAGTAAAGGGTTCAAGCAATCGATGCGACGCCGGAGCGTTTTTGCACCCGCAACACGGCCAGTATGCCGCTCAAAAACAGCCACACAGCGCCGGGAACCGGAACAGGGGCGACATTAGAGGTCCAGGTCAGTTTGGCGCTGGCGATATCCAGGCTCAGAAAACCGTCCAGTTCGTTGAATACCACTGGGGTACCACTCGCAACCGTGCCGCCTGGGGAATGAATGAAGAAGAGGTTCAGGGTTTGGTCGGGATTACCGCCGTTTCTGACCGTCGCACTACCTACCCAGCCTGAAATATTCATGCTGGTACCCCAAGCTTTATCGAAATAAGAAGATGCATTGGTCGTGGTCACCTCGCTGAGATCGGCGGCGTAATCCGTTGCCGTAGCGCCACTGTTCTGCGCGACTTCGGCAATATTCAAGGCAGTGGCTCTAGCACTGATTCTGGTAGTCACGGTTGCAAGCGCGCTCATACTGAAACTGCCCGGCGCTGACGCACCCGTTCTCCGGCTTAACAGCACACCATAGTCCGCGCTGTTGAGACCGACATATGAATTATTGCCTGCCACATTAAATGTCAGCGGGTCGCTGGTCGCCGCCGCCCAATTCACAAAACGCTGATCCAGATTCCAATAGGAGGACACCTGGCTGCCGGCCAGAAAGTCGCCTACCGTGACGCCCAAGTCGATACTGTAAGACATTGCCGCTGCCTGATCCCACACGTTCAAGAACAACTCGCCGGCCACGCCGCTACCGCCTGGCTGAATCGTCGGCGCACCGTTACTGATAGCCGCTTGCGCCGAATTCATGCCGGCCACTAGACATATAGCCGCCGCCCATTGATAACCTTGCCGCTTCACCATTTTCATAAACTACCTCTAATAAATTTAATGAGACCCTTGTCCCGTTATGTGTCCATGGCGCAAAGGCTTGCCGGCATCAATCTATCCGCAGCGATTACAACCCGTGTTGATCGGGAACGAAGGTTTTTCGTTATACCCCGACGGACATAACGTAAGGCAAATATGTGAATCAGGTCAAATATTATTCGGGAATTTATTATTTCTTATAAGGAAATAAAAGGCTAAAACATAGCGTACTAGTGAGTTTATTGTGAGATCTCCTATTAAAATCCCCACAATTTGCCGCGTTGACAGCGTTTAGGTCTTGCACTGGCGATATAAACGAGTAAACATAGAAATACCTTTCTATATTTTCGATATAACCGTATGAATACGCCGATCACCCCATTTACCGGCAAGGAGCCACTGCTTAGACTAAGCATTCGGCGAATTTTAACCGGCGGCGTGTTGGCAATCTCCAGTGTCGCCGATAGCTGGGCCGACGGCGGCTTGCCCGTCTCGATCAATGCCGGCGGCGCCAATCCATCCGCGCTTGCCGATCTCACCAGTGCCGCGCGGCACCCTGGCATCAATGTCGGCCACGCCTCAGCCAATTACAGCGCCGACGGTCAAAAACTGACCATCCACCAAACCACCGATAAAACCGTTTTGGACTGGCAGAGCTTTAATATCGATGCCGGCAAGAGCGTGCAATTCGCGCAACCAACCAGTTCGTCGGTCGCTCTGAACAACATTCACCAGCTGGATGCCAGTAAGATTTCCGGCACCCTAAGCGCCAACGGCCAACTGTATTTGGTCAATGCCAACGGCTTCGTGTTCGGCAACGGCGCGTCGGTCAACACCAACAGTTTGGTTGCCACCAATCTGAAAATCGCTGACGAGGTGTTTGCCCAAGGCATCAGCAAAGTAGTAGATGCCAACGCCAGTGCCAATAATACGGATGCGCTGGCGGCACTTGCCGGCGACGGCACTGTGTATCGAAATACCGGCAACGGCAATCGCGAGAAAATCCGCATATTGGTGGAACCCGGCGCGCAGATTAGCGCCGACTCCGGTGGTAGGGTGATCATGGCGGCGCCGCAAGTGGAAAATCGCGGCACGATCTCAGCGCCGGACGGTCAGGTGATTTTGGCGGCAGCCACCGACAAGGTGTATTTGCAGGAAACCGACGACGACAATCTGCGCGGCCTGCTGGTGGAAGTAAAAACCGGCGGTGACGTGAAAAACGTCGGCAAGATTCTTACCGAGCGCGGCAATACCACGCTAATGGGGTTTGCGGTGACCCAACAAGGCGTGGTTTCGGCCAGCACCTCCGTGGCGTTGAACGGTAGCGTCCGGCTGTTGGCCCGGGAAGGCGCGCACCTGGAAGCCGGCGACAAGCGTTATCTGCTCAAGCCTCTCATCACCTCCAGAGCTACGGCAGCGGACGACGGCTTGGGCACTGAAGCCAGCGTGACGCTGGAATCGGACAGCCTAACTACGGTGACGCTGGATGCCAGCGCCGGTCCTGCCGTAAATGGCCAAGCCCAGCCAAAATCCAAAATAGACTTGGAAGCGGGGCAAATCCGGCTGAAATCCGGAGCACAAATCGTTGCTCACGGCGGCGACCTTAGTCTAACAGCCAGCGCCACGCCAGCCAATCCGCTCAGCACCAGCTCGGCCGACAATACCAGCCGAATTGTATTAGATGCCGGCAGCAAGATCGACGTATCCGGCGTGAAGAATATCGAATTGCCGATGTCGGCAAACATAGTGGATGTGGAACTGCGCAATAACGAGTTGCGCGACGCGCCGCTGCAAAAAACCGGCTTCCTGCACGGCAAAACCGTGCAGGTGGATAGCCGCACCGGCACCAGTTTGGCGGACATTTCCGGCGCGCTGGAGAAGGTGCAACATAGCATTGAAGAGCGCAACCTAGACGCCGGTAGCGTTCATTTGCAATCGGAAGGCGATGTCATCGTCCAGCCAGGCGCGGACATCGATATCTCCGGCGGTTCGATACATTATCTGGCCGGCAAGATAACGACCAGCAAACTGCGTTCCAATAGCAGCATCGTCGACATTGCCTCCGCCGATCCTAACCTCACCTATCAGCAAATCCTCAACTGCACCTATTACCAAAGCGACTATTACCAAGGCGGCGACGCCGGCAGCCTAGTTATCAAAACCCGCGACCTGGGTTTATCCGGCAATATCCTGGCCGGCACCGTCAACAGCGCTTACCAGCGTACCGCCGCTAAGTGGGCAAGCGGCGGCGCATTGAGTATAGACACCGCTTGGTCGAATCAATATCAGCAAGATCTGGTGCTTATCAACGGTGCCGGCTACTCCTACGGCGCCGAATTAGCTACCGCTGTGCCTATTTACCTAAGCAGCGGCTTGTTCGCCCAAGGTGTGAACCGCTTGACCATCAGCAGCGGCGGCAAACTGACCATACCGCAAAACACCAGTTTAAGCTTGGCAAAAGCAGGCAGCCTGTCGCTGCAGGCCGGCGAAATAGAGGTACTGGGAAATATCCAGACTCCGGCCGGCAGCGTAGAACTGAAAACCCGGCGCGGCCTGGATCCCACCCGCGATTTGAGCGGTCGACTGCATCTGGCTGGCGGCAGCGTCATCGACAGCGGCGGCAGTTGGATCAACGACCTAGTCGATAGTAAAAACGCACAAATACTTAAGCCATTGACGATAGACGGCGGGAATATTCTGCTCCAAGCCCAGGGCGATCTGCTGCTGGATGGCGGCTCTAAAATTAGTGCCAGCGCCGGCGCCGCATTGAATAACAACACCAAAACCAAAAATGGTCACGGCGGGAATATCGACTTGATCAGCGCCGGCCTGGACCCCAGCGTGTTAAGCCTTGGCGCAATAATGTCCGCCTATGCATTGCAACAAGGCGGCGTGCTTAGCATTACCGCCAACGGCATCCAGCTGGGTGGCGCCAGTGGCGATCCGCATGTGCTGAACTTGTCGCCGACGCTGTTGCAATCCGGAGGCTTCAGCGGCTACCGACTGACCGCCAACGCCGGTGATTTAAATATTGCCGACGGCACCCAAATCCATTTACAACAAAGCAGCTGGCAATTAAAAGCCACGGCCATCAAGGCCGCCAGCGGCAGCGACTTAAGTACCCTGGTGCAATTGGCGGTCTTGCCCGACGACATCCGCGACGCCGTCGATCTGAGTTTAAATCTAAGCCATAACGCCAGCATAGCCGGCGGTTACGTCGCCGAGCGGGCCATTCGCATCGGCAGCCATACCGCGATCATCGGCGATCCAGGCGCCGATTTTTCGCTAAAATCGGACGCCAATATCTACATCGACGGCTCTCTGCTTGCACCGGCAGGAAAAATAAGCTTACAACTCAGCAGTCCGCCGAGCGCGCTGGATAAGGGCTACAATCCTAATCAGGCAATCGCCTTGGGCCATAATGCCATCCTGAATACCGCCGGTGCCACGGTTTGGACGACCAACGCCCAGCGATTGGCCTTGGGTAATGTGCTGGCCGGCGGCAGGATAGACTTAAATGCCGAGCGCGGCTACATCCTGACAGCCGCCGGCAGCCGAATGGATGTATCGGGAACCCAGTCGGCGATAGACATCGTTAATGCCAAAGGTAAAAGTCGGCAAACCCTTGCTTCCGCAGGCGGCTCGATAAACCTGACCGCCGCCGAAGGCATGCTGTTACAAGGCCAATTGCAGGGCCGGGCCGGCCAGGGCACTACAGCGGCCGGCAATGGTTCGGCAGCTGCCGGCGGCACACTGAATCTGGCATTGAACGCCCAACACCGTGGCGAACCGGAAGAGCAAATCTTCACGACTGGCGACCGGGTGATCCATTTTTCCGCCGAACTACCCAGCTTGCCGGACGCCGCGCAACTGGCCGCCAACCGCATCCCCGATACCTTTAACGGTCAGGCTTATATCTCCGCCCGGCAAATTCAGGAAGGCGGCTTTGGTTCAGTGGGCTTGGCCGCATCGGTGATACAACCCGATCAATATTCCGCAACGCCCGTACGCCCCGAGCGCGGCGAGATCCGTTTCGAAGGCGACCTTAGTCTGACTCTGGCGCAAAACCTGAAACTGGATGCGCCATTGATCAGCCACGCCGGCTACGGCCAGGTGGCTTTAACCAGCAATACCTTCAGCCTGGGTTCCAGCTGGAACCGCGCCGCTCACGGCAATCTAGGCGCCGCAATCGGCAGCGTCGGATTGAGCATCAACGCCCAGCTGATAGATTTGTTCGGTTCCAGCGAAATTGCCGGCTTTGCGCAAACCAGCCTGAACAGTAGCGGCGACATCCGCTTAACCGGTATCAATCCCAACAGCGAAGCCGACCTGATCGGCGGCCTGAGCCTCAGCGGCAATCTTAGTTTGAGTGCCCGACAAATCTATCCCACCACGCTCAGCAAATACAGCTTGAAGCTGGATGCCGCACTAAACCCGAACGGTCTGATCGATATTCTGCCTGGCATCGGAAATTGGTATACGCCGTTGTCGGCAGTCGGACAATTAAATATCAACGCGCCAAACATTGTCAGTCATGGCGTTTTATTGGCACCATTCGGCAACATCGCCTTAAACGCCGGTAATTCGTTGACCCTGGCTGCCGGCAGCTTCACGTCGGTTAGCGACGACGACGGCATCGTGATTCCGTTCGGCCGCACCCAGGGCGGTCTGGACTGGATTTATCCGCTGGGCACTTACAACAATATCCAAAACGGCACACCGCAAAAAGCCATTACCTTATCCGCACCGGACATCAATCTGGCCGGCGACGCTGTGGTCAATTTAAACGGCGGCGGCGATTTGTCGGCTTTCGAGTTCATCGCCGGACCGGGCGGCAGTATCGATACTTTGGATCCCACATCACCCGGCTACCAACAAAATTACGCCGTATTACCCAATTATCAAGCCGATTTTGTCGCCTTCGACCCGCTGGAATTCGCCAAATCCGGTCTAAATCTGGGTGACAGTATTTTTCTCAGCGCAAACTCAGGCTTGGCGGCCGGCTATTACCTGTTGCTACCGGCACACTATGCCTTGCTACCCGGCGCCTATCTGATTACCCCGCAAGCCAATACCACCGATATGGCAGCCGGTACCAAGTCTTTACGTACCGATGGCTCGACCATCGTCGCCGGCTACCGTTATTCGGCCGGCACTAATATCGCCGACAGCCGCTGGTCGGGCTTTGCCGTCGAATCGGGCGCCATTTCCCGCACCCGCTCCGAATACCAGGAAACTACGACAAGTAATTTCTTCGCGGGCAACTCGCTACCGCAAGACGCCGGCAATCTCAGCCTGCTGGCCGGCAATAGCTTGCAAATGGCGGCGCAAATCAGCGCTACCGCAGCTCCAGGCGGGCTGGGCGGCATGTTGGACATCAGCGCGGATAGACTGGCCGTGGTTAGCAGCCGTAGCATCGGCGTCGATCCCGGCACGGTGTTGTTAGCCGACGAATTGAACCGCCTCGGCGTCGACAGCCTGTTACTGGGCGGTCGACGCAGTCGCGGCAACGGCCAAACTCAGCTAACAGTCGGCGCGCAAACAGTGACCGTAGCGGCTGGCAGCCGTTTGCAAGCCCCGGAAATTCTGCTGGCAGCGAGCGATACCGTCTCGTTAGCAGGCGACACAACGTTAAGCAACGCCGGCACAATCAGCCGCACCGATACCAACCTTAAGGTCATCAATACCGATGGCAGCAGCGACGGCGCCCTATTAAGGGTGTCGGCAGGTAGCCAGGCTAACGTGGTGCGCGCCGCCGATGCGTTAACCGGACTGCGCGGCACGCTGGACATCGCCGACGGGGCAACGCTGTCCAGTGCCGGCTCAATTCTGCTGGATGCCAGCAAAGACACCCGCTTCTCAGGCAATATCGCGATGAACCAGGGCGAATTGACCCTCAGTTCCAGCCGTATTTCACTAGGTGATACCGGCGGCAGCGATGGACTGCAATTATCCGCAGCCACCTTAAACGGCCTGCGCGTAGACAAGTTAACGCTAAACAGCTTTGGCGCGATAGACATCGCCGGCGCGATGAATCTGCAATTAAAGGATTTGGTATTAAATGCCGCAAGTCTTTACGGCTATGGCAGCAGTAATCAGATTGCCGCCATCAATGCCGAAACTATCACCCTTAAAAACAGCGGCAGCGCACCGACGGCATTTACCGCCGCCGGCAACGGCCAACTAAACTTGACCGCAAACACTATCACTTTGGGCGCCGGCGAATACGCCTGGTCGGGCTTCCAGCAAATCTCATTGCAAGGGCTCAACGCAGTCGTCAACAGCGGCACCGCTGATATCCGCGCCGATAGCGATGTCACCATCGCCACACCCATTTGGACAGCGACCGCCGGCGCCAATAGCTCATTGAATCTAGGCAGCCATGATCTGACTACCTTGGCCGCCGGAACCGCCCCGCAAAGTGACGCCCTCGGCGCCCGATTAAGCGTCGCGGCCGAACAAATAAACCATCAGGGCCACATTGAACTGGCTTCCGGCATCGTCAAACTGCAAGCCGCTCAGACTTTGTCGATCTCCGGCAGCATAGACACCAGTGGCCGCGACATCGATCTGGCCGGCCATCATGTCAATACCGGCGGCGGCAGTATTTTCTTGAAATCCGCCGGCGGCAGCCTGACCCTGAATGCCGGTTCGCTGCTCGATGTGTCCGGCAGCCAGCTGGGCGGCGACGCCGGCACCTTATCGCTGTCGTCAGGATTGGGGCATTTAACCCTGACCGGCGAGATACGCGGCCTGGGTTATCAAGGTGCGCGCGGCGGCAATATCAACATGGACGCCACAACTAGCTCCGGAGCTACCTTTTCCGTCTTGAATAACTATCTGACCAACGCCGGCTTTAATGGCGACTGGAGCATCCGCCAACGTAGCGGCGATCTAACAGTCGCTGCAAGCGATTACGTCAAAGCCCACAACCTTAATCTAAGCGTCGATACCGGGAAGCTGGATGTATTCGGCACCTTGGATGTGGGCGACCAGCAGGCCGGCAGCATCCGTTTATCCGCCGGCGACAGCATTAACATTCTAGCCTGCGCCAAACTCAATGCAGCATCTACCGCCGCCGGCAAGCCGGGCGGCTCGGTGGTTATAAGCTCTATGGATGCTGATAACGACGGCGATCACGGTGTCACTGTCGCCACTGGTGCCAACATCGATGTCTCCGGCGGTGCGGGCGGCAGCGTCGAGGCCGTCGTCAACCGGTTCGGCAACGGCGACGCGGCGGTATCGATAGCCAGCGGCAGCGTGCTGGGTGCCCATACACTGAACGTCTCCGCGACCGCACATTACCGAGACATCCCGCTAAGTAACAGTCAAATTGGGGCATGGCGCGGGGAAACCCAGCAATACCTGAACGCAGCAGCCGCAAATGCCGATCTGCAACAGCGCTTGGGCGGTTTTAGTTTGCAAGCGGGTGTGGATATAGTCAGCAGCGGCGATTTGACGCTGGATTTGACCGAATCGCTGACCGGCATGAACTGGACGCAACAGTCCAGCTCGATATGGAAAACCTCGCTCACCGATGCCGCCGGCGTGGTGAATGCCTTACAGCAAATCGGCAGCAACGGCGTGGTCCGCAACCTGACCGAAGCCGCCAGCAGTTCCCTAACTGCGGACGGCACTTATTATTTTGATGCCAACCCGCAATCGGCCACCTTCCGCACCCTATTTGTCAGGATATTTCCGAATGCCGGTGCCGCCAACATCAAGTACAAGCCCAGCAACATCAACGGCAGCCTGATTTCGCACAATGGCTGGGATCTGGCCTTTCCGGACTCGCAAGGCCGGAGCTGGCATTTCGATAACGGCAATAGTGTCGGCGCACTCAGCGTGAGGGCCGCCGGCAAGTTGCACATAAACCAAACCCTGAGCGATGGCTTTGCCTTGTACGATTCCAGCCAACTGGCCGGCATGCTGGGTGTAAACGGCAATTGGCTGCGAACCCTGGTTTTGCAGACCGGTCAATCCTGGAATTATAACTTGGTGGCCGGCGCCGATTTAACCAGCGCCGATCCGCTTGCGGTGCAGTCCTCGCTGAGCGCTGGCTCACTAACCGTTGCAGCCAATACCAGCGTCCGCACCGGCACCGGCAACATCAACGTCGCCGCCGCAGGCGATATTACCCTGAGCGATGCCACATCCACCATTTACACCGCCGGCCGCGCCGCCGACACCGAGCGCTGGGGAAACTTCAGCAATGCTCTGGTCGCCGCGGCTTTTTTCGTCGAATATCCGTTCGACGGCGGCGACATCAGCCTAAACGCCGGCGGCAATATCATCGGTGCCGCCAGCCCGCAATTGATGTCCGACTGGCTGCAACGCACCGGTAACTGGGACGCCAGCGACGGCATTAGCGCCGCCGATAGAGCCACCGCGTGGGGCATCATGTTCGATGGCCTAGTTGTACAAAACAGCGCCAATGCCAGAATTCAAAACCTGAAGTTCGGCTTTAGAGAGAACATAGGCGCGTTGGGCGGTGGTGATGTGAACATCAAGGCCGGCGCGGATATTCACGATTTGTCGGTGATGTTGCCGACTTCGGCAAAACCGGTCGGCGTGACGGACAACGGCCTAGTCGTCGAAAACCGTTGGCAACTACAAGGCGGCGGTAATTTGGAAGTACATGCCGGCGGCGACATAGCCGGCGGGGTGTTTTACGTTGACAAGGGTACTACCGATATTCGCGCGGACGGGGCGATCACCGGCGGCAGCCAATACACGGCCGGCCCGGTATTTGCGCTGGGCGACGCTCAATTCCAGGTTCAAGCCGCCAGCGGTATCGACGTCGGCACGGTGTTGAACCCGTTTTCGTTGACGCCGGCCAAATTCCTGGACAAAACTTCATACTTCACCAGCTATAGCGCCGACAGCTCTATTAGCTTGCAAACCCTGGCCGGCGAATTGATGCTGAATAACGATGTACAGCCTATCGCCCAAGCTTACAAAATCTTCGATCAAGCATCGCCCAGGGGCCGGGCAATCCTGAAAAGCACGGACTATCCGCTGCTGACCTTATATCCAGGCAATCTTACCGCCCTGGCGCTGAGCGGCGGTTTAAAAATCGTGAATTCGATGGCGCTATACCCGGCAGCGGAAAGCAGCTTGAATTTACTGGCAAACAGCGACATTAGTATCGGTAACGACAGCAGCGGTACCCGTGTAAACCAGCTGGATGTCGATCCGGCTCGATTGCTGTCTGCTGCCCAACCGGCCACAACGGTCGCCGGTGCAACCAAATATCTGTTTACCACGCCTTTCGGCGGTGACGCTTCTACGGTACATGCCCCCCAACCGATCCACCGTAACGATACCAGTCGCAACCGCATCGTCTCGGCCAACGGCAGCATTACCGGTATCGGCGATGCGTTAGTCGCGGCAGCCAAGTCTACCGATATTTGGGCCGGCCAGGATTTGTACAATCTGAGCCTGGCAATCCAGAATATCAATGCCGGCGATGTCACGGCCATCAGCGTGGGCCGCGACCTGGTGTTTCCGATCTTGCGCGACCCCACCACCGGCGCAGTGCAAGGCTCGCCCGGCGGCATTCAGTTGGCGGGTCCGGGTTTGCTGAATATCTGGGCGGGACGCAATGTCGATCTGGGGAGCTCCGAGGGCATTACCACGGTCGGACCGCTGTTGAATTCGGCCTTACCGCAAACCGGCGCCGATATTATTGTCATTGCCGGCAGCAGCTTGCAGCACGATACCCGGCCGCTGGAGGATTTTCTGAATGACTATGTCGCCAACGGCGCTTACCAGGACCGTCTGGCCGAGTTGAACCGGCAAACCACCACAGCCGGTCGTCTGGCGGTTGCTCTGGATATTTTGTTCACGGAAATTCGCGCCACAGCCGTCACCGCTGCCAACTTACCGGACAAGGAAAAAGCCGCCGCTTACCAACGCGGGTACGCTGCCATCGCCCGCTTGTTTCCAAACAGTCCGCCCGGGGATATCCGGCTATTTTTCAGTCGCATCCAGACCCTATACGGCGGCGATATTGATCTGTTGGCACCCGGCGGCATGATCAACGTCGGCCTGGCGTCGGCATTTACCGGGCAGAAAAGCCAGGACCAGCTCGGCGTAGTGGCGCAACGCGAAGGCGACGGCAACATCCTGGTCAATGGCGACTTACAAGTCAATCGATCCAGGATATTTACGCTGGACGGCGGCGACATTACCGCTTGGTCTTCGGAGGGGAATATCGACGCCGGCCGTGGCGCAAAATCAGCTATCTCGACACCCAAACCCAAAGTCAGTCTGGACGCTAACGGCAATCTGGTCGTGGTGTTTCCGGCCACTGTATCCGGCAGCGGCATTCGCGCTCAATCCGGTTTTAACCGCAAACGCATTGGTAATGTTTATTTGGTAACCCCACGCGGTTACGTTGACGCAGGCGAGGCAGGCATCGGCGGTGGCAAAGTCATTCTGCCTGGTCCGGTTAGAGGCGTTGACAACATTCAAATCGCCAATCCAGCGCCTGCCGCTGCGGCTCAGGTTAGCAATCCCATGATTGCCGGCGATGCCGCCGCTGCCGCAGCGGCGAAATCCGCACCCGGGAAATCATTTGGCGACGAGGAGGAGGAAACTATCGACAAACGCGCTAAAAAAGCCAGGAAAGTAGCGGTTCTTGACAGCCAGGTTGTCGGCTTTGGCAAATGCAGTATCACCGATGTGCGCAACGGCATACCCGGATGCGGCGGTTAAAGCAATATTCAACACCGGAAAACACTATATTGAACTCAGATGTCAACCTGAGAGTGCATTACCGGACAAAAAGTATTGAAGAAATCGTGAATTTTGACCACATCAATCGTCACTGATTAAATGAGCCATCCACATAACAATCCGAGTAAACTCGTTCCTGTCGGACCTAGGCTGGATTTCTTATTGTCAAACCTAGATTAGTTAAATTCAATCCGATTTCAGCATGCTACAACAGACTAAATTATGAATAGATCAGTATATTCCTGTGGCCGTTGACCTTCCAATTGCTGACATTAGATTGGATGGAGTGATCGTCCGAAAAGGGTCGATTCCAGCCGATTAAAACCATACAAAATAATAATCAGCGTCCGCTTCGCCATATTTCATCGCCAGCACCTCGCTTGGAATTTCGAAACAGATACCCCCCCGAACTCGACCTCCGCCACCAATCCAAACACCACTCCATGCCACAAGCTTGGCTCGAAGCGCAGGAGCAACAAGAACACCGAGTGCGCTGTAAAGCGCCATGTCACTCGTCGCCATCGACTATTTTCTCGATGCCATCGGCAGCATGTCGTTCAATCGTCATTTATTAAGTTTAATTTAAGGACCTGAGGAGATAGTAGCCACCAACACAAACTGAAAGCCGGAGAAATAATCATGAGACAGGCCACATCATTCGATGCCAATAATGCCCTTGCTCAAGTTAAGTACGCCATAAAAGATTTGATACACTCGGATTATGACGATAACGAAGACGATGTGATTTACACCGCCAATAAATTGAATGCTGTATTGCGTATGGTGCATGACAACCATCAATCCTGGAACGATGAAGCGATTCGTGAATTTGTGATGCGCCAGCATGATCCATTGCGACACATCCCGGTTAAGTCGGAAAAGCTCCATCACCGGGTGCGCCATATTCAGCAAGATATTATCGTTAAATTTTCCTGACTGTAAGGGCTACCCAGTAGGGACCAAAATCAGGCGGCGAATCTACAACCCCGGAATCCCCATCTGTTGAATCCGCATGGCGTTATCGCCTTCTTCATAAGCCAGCAATTTGCCGTCGTGCTGATAAAGCTTAAACGCCAAGGCATACGACAACACCCGGATCGGGTAGTCGCGCGGTAGGGTTTGCAGGTAAGGCTGCAGCGTCGCAAAGTCGGTGGCGCCGTATTGCTGCATGATGAAACGCAAGCCGCCGTTGCGCGGCCCGATGTTATAGGCTAGCAAGCCTAAAAACAGATCGCCGTGCATTTGTTGCAGATAATGTTTAAAGGTGGCGGCGGCGACAAAGGCGTTGTGCCTGGGATCGTTGACTTGCAGCTCCTCCACATCCAGTTCGTCGGCGGCCTCGCGGGTAATGGCTTTGGGAACGACGGTAATCTGGAACAGGCCTTTGCCGCCATCGAAGCTGTCGCGCGGCATGAACGAAGACTCGGTGGCGGCGATACCTTGCAGCAAATTGACATCGACATCAAATGCCTTGGCCGCGTCCTCGATGGCCGGATTAAAAGCGTCGGCGCGCGCCATCATTTTTTGCAGGCCGCCGACGCCGTGGCGGCGGTAGGCGGCATAGACTTGATGAGCCAGCGTCACACGCTCGGCTTCCTGCTTGCCGCCCACCAAGGTGCGAAAATGCGTGAACACCGAGGTGTAGCCGTCGTGCATGACAAACCAGCCGGTCGACGCGGCAAGACTGACAGCCAAAGCCGCCGGCAGGTATTCCAGCCGCCCGTGCAACCAACTACGCACTCGCGACCAAGCAATCAATATGGCAACCACCGCCATCATCAAGATCAACACGCCCAATGCGAACGGCAGCAAACTGGTGAAAAACCCGGAACCTGACGCCCAATTGGCCGAATAACCCAACAGGAACATGGTCGCCAAAACCGCCGCCACCGCCAACGCCAGCGCTTCCAAGGCGATCAGCCACCAATTCGGCAGACGCGGCTTCGCCTTCCGCCGCGATTTGCCGGGAGATTTCCGGCGATTGGCGGATTTGGCGCGAACCGGTTGCGCCGGTCTTGGTTGAGATTTGGTTAGCGTGATTGGCCGAGTCATCGAAAGTAACAAAGCATGTAACATTAATCCGAAATATCGAGATTGGCGGCGGCGAAAAGCCGGCCGTAAAGACTCGCGCTGGCGTTTGCCGATACAGGCGGTATATTCCTGCCGACATCATCACCCTTAACTACTATAAAGCAGGTCCACAACCATGCACAACGCCTTCCGCCCGGCCTGGTGGCTGAACAGTCCGCATTTGCAGACTATCTATCCGGCTTTTTTGCGGCGTATCTCGCCACCGGCCGGCATCCGCCGCGAACGGCTGGACACGCCTGACGGCGACTTTCTGGACATCGACTGGGTGGATAACGGCGATAGGCCGCTGGTGATTCTGTTGCATGGCCTGGCCGGCAGCAGCCGTTCCGGTTACATCCAGGGCCTGCAACACAGTTTGCTGGCGGCCGGCTTTGCCAGCGTGGCGCTGAATTTTCGCGGTTGCAGCGGTGAGATGAACCGGCTGGCGCGTTGCTACCACTCCGGCGAAACCGAAGACATCGAGTTTTTGTATTGGACTTTACGCCAGCGTTTTCCGGAGCGGGCGATGGCGGCGATAGGTTTTTCCTTGGGCGGCAACGTCTTACTGAAATGGCTGGGTGAACAAGGCGATAAGCTTGAGTTATCGGCGGCGGTAGCGGTATCCGTACCGTTGTTGTTAAGCGAATGCGCCGACAAGCTGGATCGTGGCTTCTCGAAACTCTATCGCGACTATTTACTGCGCGAGCTGAAACAGTACATGCGCGTCAAACTCCGGCATTTGCAAGGCATCGGCCAACACGAACAAGCTGAGCGGATTTTAAAATTAGGCGACCTCTCGGGCATCAAGTCCTTCTGGCAATACGACGATAAAGTCGTGGCCGGCTTGCACGGCTTTACAGACGCCCACGATTACTACCGGCGCAGCAGTTCCCGGCAATTTCTGAAGCATATCCGCGTACCAACTTTAATTTTGCAAGCCAGGGACGATCCGTTCATGACCGAGCGAGTATTGCCGACCGCCACGGAATTATCCGATCAGGTGCAACTGGAAGTGTGCGCAGGCGGCGGACATGTGGGATTTGTGAGCGGAGGGTTGTTCAGGCCGGCGTATTGGCTGGAGGCGCGGATTGGTGGATTTCTGCGGCAACACCTACCATAGTCAACGGCAAGGTGAAATATTCTTGGCGAAGAAGCCTGAAGCCAGCTCCGCACCTACGATTGCTTTCGTCGCTTGTTCCGATGATAGGTCAAGGCCATAGCAATACAGATTGACAGGCTATCCATGTCGACGTCTTCAGTTTCTCGAAAGACAATCGCCCGATTGCCCTCGTATTTAAACTGGTGCGGAAATAGCGTCCGAAAGGTTTCTACCAAATTCGTTGTGCAGATGAAATACATGGCATATTGGTTAGGTTTCTCTTTCTTCCATGCCATTCTGATCGTACTGCCACATCCGGTTTCGGCGGTCATATAAGCAGGCTCGCCCCACTTTAGGGTTTCCTCTAGCTGTCCGACACCCTCGCTAGCCGCCACAGCAAAGATTGCTTCGCGAAGCACCAGCATTTTCCGACGAATTTCCAGCGGATAGTCGTCGAAGACTGCCTTGACGGCCGTATTTAGAAATTGCTTCATAAAGGGTAAAGACTCTCGGAATTGTTGGGTTAAATCAGCGCTAGACGAATGCCGTCAACTTAAGCTAAGTATAAAAGCTTAGTCATTCTGCAGATTTAAGTCATCGATCCAATCAATCAGCCCCAGCTCGTAGTATTTTCTACAGAAACAGCTATATCTGCCTATGCTGCCCGCCAACGCTAAAACTCATCCCCAGCCAAAGGCTCACGTTTGGGTACCTTGGCCAAAATGGTCTGGAAAGCGGCTTTGTCGGCTCGTTCGGCTCGAGCCTGCAGGTAGTCTTCGGTGGCGATAGCCGAGACTTTTTCGGCAACGGCGCTGGCAATAAATTGATTGATCGATACACCTTCTTTACTCGCCAGTTCCTTGATGTGACGGTGTATGGAATCGGGCAATCTCAGACTTAATGCACTCATGGTAGACGCTCCAGCAAAGTTTTTGGCGTAATGGCTTCGACGCCGAATTTTTCGATACGGGCAAAATCTTTTAAATTATGGGTAACAATGGTGTTTACTCGGGCAGCAACGGCCAACTCCAAGACTAAATCATCTTTCGGGTCCGGCAAATAAGGTCGCCATAAAAAATACACCTTTTGATGACGACTAAATCCACACAGATTATCCAGCACTATGTCTATTTCAGCATCGGTCAGTTGCAGCATGGAACGGTTGCGTTTCAAAACATCCTCATACTCGAACAAAAGCGGTGTCGATATAGCTGTTTGCAACTGCCCACCGGCTAAAAGCTCCAGCAATTTAAAGGATGCGCCGTTAGCGGAATACAAGCCGGCGAACAGAACATTGGTATCCAGTATAATTTCATGCATACCATATACGGTATCACCATTATAATAACTCAAACAAATTCTTTACTGCCTGCTCTCATGCAAACAGCCTCGCCAAAAGGAGTTTTATGCCAAACACTCACTCCCAAGTCCTATTCCTCTGCACCGGCAACTACTACCGCAGCCGGTTTGCCGAGTATTTATTCAATCATCACGCGCCTGGCTATGCGTTGCCGTGGCGGGCGTTTTCGCGCGGGCTGGCTATCGAGTTGCTGAAAGACGATGCCGGGCCGATTTCGCCGCACACGCGGCATGGCTTGGCCTTGCGGGAGATTCCCATCGAGCCCGTCCGCACGCCGCTTGCGCTGACCGAGCAGGACTTGACCACCGCCCACCGCATCATCGCCTTGAAGCAAACCGAGCATCAACCCTTGTTGCATAGCCGCTTTCCGGCCTGGGTGGATCGTGTGGAATACTGGCAGGTAGACGACATAGAAGACGCGCACCCGAGCGAGGCCTTGCCGCAGATAGAAGCGGCGGTATTGGCTTTGCTGCGGCGCTTGGGCAAGCAATAGTCAGGCAAAAAACCGTCAGAGGAACTTACCCGCTCAACGCCGATCTTTTAGCAAGCGGTAATAACACAGCGCGGTGCTGTGTTACTATTTTCTTCCTTTATTTTTTCTGTTCGAATGTAATGGCGCCTAGCAAACCGTTGCAACTGATAGACCGCTTTGGCAGAGTGGTCAACTACCTGCGGGTATCAATCACCGACCGCTGCGATTTTCGCTGCGTTTACTGTATGGCCGAAGACATGACATTTCTGCCGCGCAGCCATATTCTTAGCCTAGAGGAAATCCGCTTTATCTGCGAAACCTTCATCGAACTAGGTGTCGGCAAAATCAGGATTACCGGCGGCGAACCGCTAGTGCGTAAAGGTGCGTTAGGCTTAATGCAAGACTTGGGGCGCGTACCGGGTTTGAATGAACTGGTAATGACCAGCAACGGCTCGCATCTGGCCGAAATGGCCGATGACTTGAAAGCCGCCGGCGTGAAACGCATCAACATCAGCCTGGACACCCTGGACCCGGTCAAATTCAGGGAGCTAACCCGAACCGGCGATTTGCAGCAAGTGCTGAAAGGCATAGAAAAAGCCCGAACAGCCGGCTTTCAGCGCATCAAACTCAACGCGGTGATACTGAAAAACCGCAACCACCAGGAAGTCTGCGATCTGGTGCAGTTTGCCGTCGAGCGTGGCATAGACATCAGTTTTATCGAGGAAATGCCGCTGGGTGCGGTGGACAACCATCACCGCGGCGCAGCGTTTTATCCCAGCGATTTGATCCGGCAAGATTTGCAACAACGCTTTACCCTGGAAGCCGTGACCGACTCGACCGGCGGACCTTCGGCTTATTACCGGATAGCCGGCAGTAAAAGCAAAGTGGGTTTTATCTCGCCGCACAGCGCCAATTTCTGCGGTAGTTGCAACAGGGTGCGCCTGACCGCCGAGGGCCGTTTATTGCTCTGCTTGGGCAACGAAAACTCCGTGGATCTGAAGCAGGTTGTGAGAGACCACCCAGGCGACAAAGCGATGTTGAAACAAGCCATCGTCGAGGCCATGCAAATCAAACCGGAAAAACACGAATTCAATATTCACGAACAGCCGGTTATTTTGCGGCACATGAACGCCACCGGCGGCTGACAAACGGAGGACCTCATGTCGGATAACAAAGCCTATCACATCGTCGCCGAAGCCCGGCGCTACAAAGAAGAGCGGGAAAAAGGCTACCGCGAGCAAGCCTTAAAACTCTATCCCTGGATATGCGGACGCTGCTCAAGAGAATTCGATCATAAAAACCTGCGCGAATTGACGGTCCACCACATCAATCACGATCACGACCACAATCCGCCCGACGGCAGCAATTGGGAGTTGCTGTGCCTGTATTGCCACGACAACGAACATCAACGCTTTGAAGAGCACGTGCGTTACGGCGGCAAAGCTACTTCAGAAGGCAAAGCGCCTGCCGCGACCTTCAATCCGTTTGCCGATTTGAAAAACCTGATGAAAAAAGACTGATGCCAGGCAAATGCGTGTGGGCGCTGAATAGCACCAACGAAGAACATTATCACGATCACGAATGGGGCGTGCCGCTGCACGACGAGCAAAAGCTGTTCGAGTTTCTGGTGCTGGAAGGCGCACAAGCCGGCCTCAGTTGGCGAACAATTCTCGATAAACGCGAGGCTTATCGCGCCGCTTTCGATCATTTTGATCCGCTTAAGGTCGCCGCTTACGATCACAAAAAACTGGCGTCATTGCTGCAAAATCCCGGCATCGTCAAGAACCGCCTGAAAATTGAATCCGCGGTAAGCAACGCCCAGGCTTTTTTACGGGTACAACAGGAATTCGGCGGTTCCGATCAGTACATTTGGCGCTTTGTGGATGGCAAAACCCGGCAAAATAGTTGGCTGAGCCATAGTCAAATACCGGCCTATTCCCCGGAATCGGCCAGCATGTGCAAAGACCTGCAAAAACGCGGCTTTAAATTCGTCGGCAAAACCATCTGCTATGCTTATATGCAGGCGGTGGGCATGGTCAACGACCACACCGTCGATTGCTTCCGCCACGCGCAACTGACTGCTATCACGACACCATGAGTTCCGAACCGCTAGCCGCCGATTACCGGACTTTAATTGCCAACAGCCAAAGCCTGATAATCGCCAGCAGTTCCGAGCTCGGGACAGCCGAAGTCAGCTATGCGCCGTTTCTGGAATACGAAAATACTTACTACATCTACGTCAGCCAGTTGGCCCGGCATACCGGCAATATGCTGCGCCAACGTCAAGCATCCATCATGTTTATCGAACCCGAGGCCGAAGCGGTCAACCCGTTTGCCAGACGCCGTTTGGTAATCGAATGTGAGGTTGGTGAAATCGACAAAACCCACGCAGCATATACCCAGTTGTTAGATAAGCTGCAACAGCGGTTCGGCGAAACAGTCGCGGTTTTACGCGCACTCGCGGATTTTCATTTACTGGCACTGACGCCTTTGCGCGGCCAATATGTCGCCGGCTTTGGCAAAGCATTTAGCATGGATGTCGAGAATGGCGTTCTGTTGCCCGCAACTCACTAAAGCGACTGCTTCGCCCAGCCTCGGTGAGAATCAGAGTCCGCCTGTTTAATCATGCCGACAACTTTTAGATTTTTTCTGCTGAACAGCGCCTTGGCCCTGGCCTATTTTATCGGCGGCTATCTTGGGCATATGCTGGCGATGCAGCCCAGCCATGCCAGCCCAATCTGGCCCTCAGCGGGTATCGCTCTGGCCGCGCTGCTTGGTTATGGCCCCAAATTATTGCCGGGTCTGATCATCGGCAGCTTGGGCACGCAAATTTACGCTTTTGGGGATCTAGCCACACCGGAAGATTGGTTTACACCGATTTGGGTTGGCGCCGCCGCCAGCGTCGGCGCCATCGCCCAGCCCTTGCTCGGAGCGTCCCTGATCAACCGCTGGATAGGTAGACACAATCCGTTGATGGAAGATCGGCATGTCGTCTGGTTTTTCTTGCTGGCAATTGCCAGTTGCTTAATATCGGCTAGCGTCGGCACCAGTTTTCTGTACATTTTCGACACCATCGATGCGGAAGAAATCGGCCTGAACTGGTGTACCTGGTGGATAGGCGATGCAATAGGTACGGTGATCTTCGCGCCCTTGCTACTGTTGTTTATCGGTACCCCGCGGCATATCTGGCGGCAACGGCAAAAATTCGTGGCCTATCCGTTATCGATTTCGCTATTGTTGGTGGTCATCGCCTTCGTCTACAGCCGCAATCTGGAAAATCAACGCCTCAACGGGCTATTCGATAACCAGATTAATCTGACCCATACCAACCTCCAGGAACATTTCAGCGACGATATTCTGAATAATCAGTTATTGAAAGCCTTGTTCGACAGCTCGGAATCGGTCAATCCCAACGAGTTCAGGCTATTTGCCCATACCATTTTCAGCAAACATCCCGAGCTGGAGGCACTGGAATGGATACCCAGAGTCAATGCCGAAGACCGTAGCGCATTCGAACAACAGACAGAAACCACCATTCACGAGCACAACCGCAATCAGCAATTGATACCGGCTGGTAAGCGGAATGTTTATTTACCCATTGCTTACGCCTTCGGCAACCAGCAAAACATTGGTTTCGACGTTGCCAGCAACCCACAACTATTAGCGGCAATCCAAAAAGCGATTAATTCCGGCGAAACGGTGGTGACGGACGGCATGGTCTGCGACGATAAACAGCCCTGCTTCGCCATCTACTCCCCGATTTATCTCAAAGGAAAATCGCTAAACACCAGCGCCCAGCGTCAACAGTTTTTTGTCGGATTGGTCTCGAATGTTTTTAAGTTAAGCAACGAGATTCAGGAACTGTCCGGACGCTTACAAAGCACACGTTTGTCGGTAGCGATCTATGATCAAGACCAGCTGTTATACCGCAGCACTCCCGAAGGCATTGAATCGAAAACGCATTACATCCTTCCAAGCAAGCGGCAAGCGCTGGCGGTCGCCGACCGGAATTGGACGCTTGAATATAAACCGCTGCCGGAGTTTTATACGCAACAAAATCCCTGGACGGTTTGGTGGCTGTTGTCCGGAAGTTTTTTGCTCTGCGGCCTGACCAGCTTCGGTTTAATGCTGATGAGCGGACGCACCGCCCGCATCGAAGATTTAGTGGCCCTAAAAACCCGCGATTTGCTGCGTAGCAACCAAGCGCTGAATACCGAGATCGAACGCCGTAAACAGCAGGAAAACGAACTCCGCATCGCCGCAACCACATTCCAGTCGCACGAGGCCATTATCGTCACCGATGCCAATGGGGCAATTTTGCGCGTCAACAATGCTTTTAACAAAATCACCGGTTATAGCGCGGAAGAAGTGATTGGCCGGCAACCGGATTTTCTGTCGTCGACCCATCAAGCTCCCGGATTTATTCAAACTTTGACCCAAGCCTTGGCCAAGGATAACCAATGGCAGGGCGAAATTTTTAATCGGCGCAAAAACGGCGACGTGTTTCCGGAATGGCTGACGGTGACCGGCGTGAGGGACGAACAGGATCGCCTGCTCAATTATGTGGCGATTTTTTCCGACATCAGCGAGAAAAAAGCCGCCGAGCGGGAAATCCATGAACTGGCATTTTACGACCCGCTGACCGGCTTGCCGAACCGACGTTTGCTGCTGGACCGCCTGAAACAGGAGATCGCTGCCGCCAAACGCCAAAGTTATTACGGTTCGCTGTTTTTTCTGGATTTGGATCACTTCAAAACCCTTAACGATTCGCGCGGCCATCAAGTAGGCGACGAATTGCTGATCCAGGTTGCCCAACGCCTCCAATCCATTATCCGCGACGAAGACACCGCTTGCCGGCTGGGTGGCGACGAATTTATCGTGATGGTGCCGGGCCGCTACTCGCAACTGTCGCAAGCGACCAGTCACGCGGCGATGCTGGCGGAAAAAATCCTGCACACCATCAATCAACCTTTCACGGTTCAGGGCAGCGAACATCACTTTTCCACCAGCATAGGCGTGACCCTGTTTCCCGAGGTGGCCGAACAGCCTGAAGCGGTCATCCAACAGGCGGATACGGCGATGTACCGGGCCAAGGAAAGCGGCCGTAACGGCATCAGTTTTTACCGTCCGTCGATGCAGGAAACGGCCGACCGCCGTTTAACCTTGGAAAAAGAGATTCGTCAGGCGCTGAAACAGCGGCAGTTTTTACTGCACTATCAGGCGCAGGTCGATCACCTCGGCAAAGTAATCAGCGCCGAAGCGCTAATCCGCTGGCAGCATCCGGAAAAGGGCATGATCTCCCCGGCGGAATTTATCCCCATTGCCGAAGATACCCAGCTGATTTTGCCGATAGGCGAATGGGTGATGCGCGAGGCCTGCCGGCAAATCAAGGTGTGGGACGCACAGAACCTGCCTATTCATCATGTGGCGGTTAACGTCAGTTCCCGGCAATTCCGCCAGGCCGATTTTGTCGACCAAGTAAAACGCATTTTGATCGACGCCGAACTGCCGGCTGAGCGTCTGGTCATTGAACTGACCGAAGGCTGCGTGATCAGCGACATAGACGACACCGTGGAAAAAATGCGCGATTTGCAAACCCTGGGCGTAAAAACCTCCATCGACGATTTCGGTATCGGCTATTCCTCACTGTCTTATTTAAAAAAATTGCCCATCAGCCAATTAAAGATCGATCAGAGTTTCGTCCGCGACATCGCCAGCGACCCCAACGACGCGGTAATTGTGGAGACCATTATCAATATGGCTAAAAACTTAGGTTTACACGTGATTGCCGAGGGCGTGGAAAACCAGGAACAAATGATCTTCTTACGTGATAAAGGCTGCCTATCCTACCAGGGCTATTACACCGGCCGGCCTGTGGCCGCCGCCAGATTTGAGCGAGAAGACAGATTACTTCCCACTGCATCCTAGGCTGTTAAGCCACGGAAAATGTCTACGCCACAGCTTTTAATATTCCCGAATCGGTAAGCCCAGCGCTATCCGCATGCCTTGCCGAAAGGCCGATTTTGCGGCGGTAGCGCAGCTTGCTAATCAGCTGTTTTAACCTAGGCCCTAAATTCCTCCCAGCCCCGCCATGCCGGAACCCCTGGTTACTCGTGTGGTCTAGTGGCCTCGGGCTTTTGGGAATATCGGTCAAACGGTTTGCCCTTAAACCTTGGACAACGCATTCCGCTCCAAACAAATCCGACAAACATTCTCTTATTGGGGGCGGCTGCGTTAAAATCGTTGCGCTAACCATCCGACTAGGGACTTTGCAGATGAATATAAAAACTTGCCTGTTTGCCATTGCCGCTTTATTGCCGCAATTTGCCAACGCCGATGAAAAACCCACTATCCGCATAGGCGCTATGGCCGCCGGCACCTTAAACTGGGAGCTGGCGGCGATGCGCAACCAAGGACTACTGGACAATGCAAAATTCAACGTGGAAAACATCGCGGTTGCCAATCAGCAAGCCGGTAAGGTTGCGCTGCAAGCCGGCTCAGTCGATGTGATCGTCTCCGACTGGATCTGGACGTCCAGCATGCGCAGCACCGGCACCAATTTGAGTTTTTACCCGTTTTCCGACACTTCCGGCGTCCTCCTGGTACCCGCCGATAGCCCGATCAAGTCACTGGCCGATTTAAAAGGTAAAAAACTGGGCATAGCTGGCGGCGAACTGGATAAGAACTGGCTGCTGTTACAAGCGTTGGGACAGCAACAGCAAGTGGACCTGAATATCGGCGTGGAAAAAATCTACGGCGCGCCGCCATTACTGAGCCAGCAACTACTCGAAAAGCGCGTCGACGCCTTGTTGACCTTCTGGCAATTTGCCGCGCATCTGGAAGCGCAAGGCTATCGGGCGCTGTTGAGCGGCGAGGAAATCATCCGCCAACTCGGCATTAGCGAGACGGTACCCAGCATCGGCTATGTGTTCAAGCAGGACTGGGCCGATCAACATAAAGCAGCGTTCAAACAATTCTTGAGTCTCGGCAAGCAAGCTCACGACACCCTGTGCAGTTCCGATGCGGAATGGCAGAAAATTTTGCCGCTCACCGACGCGACCAGTCCGAAAGAACAACAAAAACTCCGGGAGCGTTACTGCCAAGGCCGCGTTGAACAATGGGGCACCACTCAGCAAAGCGCCGCCGCAAAAATCTACGCCATGCTGCATCAACTCAGCAATAACAAGCTGACCGGCCAATCGGCGCAAATACAAGCGGGGACGTTCTGGTCGGCTGACTAATGTTGACGGGCACTTTTAAACTTAACCAGTCTGCCGTCACACTGCTATCGCTGTTAGCGCTGCTAGGCATCTGGCAGCTGGCGGCTGGCTTGGTCCACAGTCCAACATTACCCTATCCGCTCCAGGTCGCCCAGGTATTTTGGCAAGCAACTCAATCCGGCGAACTACCCTACCATTTAGGGGTTACGCTGCTCCGTCTGCTGGTCAGCTTCTCGATTGCGATGGTATTGGGCTGCGCGATAGGGGTGACGCTGGGTAATAATAAAACCCTGGATGCGTTCTTCGATCACTGGCTGGTGATCTTCTTGAATGTTCCGGCGCTGGTCACCATTATCCTCTGCTACGTCTGGTTCGGTCTGGCCGAATCGGCGGCGATTTTGGCGGTGGTGATCAATAAACTGCCGAATGTGATCGTCACCATCCGTGAAGGCACGCGGGCACTGGACAAGGATTTATTGGAAATGGCGGAATGTTACCGTTTCGACCGCAAAAAAACCTTCATGCACGTGATCTGGCCGCAGTTGCACCCGTTTGTGATGGCCGCCACCCGCTCAGGCCTGGCGCTGATCTGGAAAATCATTTTGGTGGTGGAGTTGCTCGGCCGCAGCAACGGCATGGGCTATCAGTTGCATCTGTTTTTTCAATTGTTCGATGTCGCCAGCCTGCTGGCTTATACCTTTGCCTTCGTTGCAGTCATCCAACTGATCGAATGGCTATTGCTGCGACCGCTGGACCGCAAGGCTTTACGGTGGCGGCGATGAACGATATTACCATCAGCATCCAGGATAAAACTTATCGCTCTGGGCATGCCGAAGACCGCCAACACCAAGCGATTGCCGATTTACAACTCGGCGTAGGCCGTAACGAATTCGTCTGCCTGCTCGGCCCGTCCGGCTGCGGTAAAACCACGTTGTTGAATATGATTGCCGGACTGGATAGTCACTATCAGGGCCAAATTCAAATAGGCCGCCAAGCTACAACTGCCAGAATTGGTTATGTGTTTCAGAATCCCAGATTACTGCCCTGGTATACCGTCCGGCAGAATATCGAAGTGGTATTCGAGGAAACGCCGCCCGCCGCCTTGATCGATTCCTTATTGGCAGACATGCAACTGAGCGACGTGCAGCAGGTTTATCCGGAGCGCTTGTCGCTGGGCATGCAGCGGCGAGTCGCCATCATCCGCGCCTTCGCCATTAATCCGGACATTCTGCTAATGGACGAACCCTTCGTCTCGCTGGATGCGCCCAGCGCCCGGCAGGTGAGAAATCTGTTGTATTCACTGTGGCAACAGCGGCCGCACACGGTATTGTTCGTCAGCCACGACCTGCGCGAGGCGATTGCGCTGGCAGACCGCCTGATTTTTCTATCGCCGCCGCCGATGCGGATTGTCAGCGATATTCCGGTCAACATTCCCCGCGAACGGCGTAACGACGAAGCGCAAATCGAAGCGTTTCGCGAGCATTTGCTGAACCAGCATCCGGCGATCAACGGACTGTTGTAAGGTGCAAATCGTCGTCAAGACTTGTGAAGTCGAGGAGATCATCAAGAAATCCCGCTTCATCGGTATCATCAGCCCCTGCCAGACCGAGCGCGAAGCTTTGTTGTTATTAAAGGATTTGCATCAACGCTTCCCCGACGCCAGCCATATCGTTTACGCCTACCGTATCCAGTCGCCGGACGGTCTGATTTGCCGCTTTCACGATGCCAGCGAACCCAGCGGCACCGCCGGCAAGCCGATCTTTCAGCATCTGGAAGGCAAGCAACTGATCAATCTGGTGGTGGCGGTGATTCGTTATTTCGGCGGGGTAAAACTGGGTGCGGGCGGCTTGACCCGCGCCTACGGCAATGTCGCCAGGCAAGTCATAGAAGCCGCCGACATTGTCGAATACATTGAATTCGCCGAGCTGACACTGAATCTGGATTACCACCGACTACAAGCGCTGGAATACCAGTTAAAAAAACTGGACGGCAGTATTATCGGTCAGGATTTTTCCGATTCGGTAAGACTGACCGTCAAACTCCCCAAGAGCAATCTGTCCGCGCTTAGCGCATTCCTCGATTAAAACAGCTTATAGCAAGCCTAGATGACAACTTTATTTCAATATTGTTTCCCAAAAAGAAACAAGCAATCCACTATAGCCGATATTGTAAATAAAAAAATAAAGCTTATATTGAAGTCGTCTTCATTGGTATCGGCTGTATTCAGTCTAGGAGCAAAAATGAACAAATCGAACAATCTGTATAAAGACGTACTCACCGGCCTGTTTTTCACCACCGGCGTGTTTGGCTTCATGTCTGGCGAGTTCATCATCTCCACCATGCTATTCGGCGCTGCAACCATCGCCAGCAATCTGGATTTTAGCGACTCGTTTCGCGCTTAAGTTTTGTTGTACCTCCCTCGTTGTTAAGCAGTTAATCTGTTTATTTCAAGCCCGTCAGCCGCCTCCGTGGCTGGCGGGCTCTTTTTAAAAACCTCTTGTTTCCCGTATCGTTTCGTAAGCTTTCCTGATTTGCTGAGTCTTTTGCTTGGCCATCTGCATCATTTCCTCGGGTAACCCCTTGGCCACCAACTTGTCCGGATGGTGCTGACTCATCAGGCGCCGATAGGCTTTTTTCACATCGGCATCCTCGGCTGTCGGGGGTATGCCCAACACGGCATAAGCATCCTCCAATTTTGACAGGCCGGACTTAGCCTGGAACTGTTCGCCGGACTGCTGAAAACGATGCTGCGCCTGTACTTGCCCTTTAATAATTTGATATTCGAAACGCGATACACCCAGTTGCGCGCAAATATCCAGCAACAGCTTTTCTTCCTTGGCATCGTAGACGCCGTCGGCAAAAGCCGCCTGAATCTGGATTTCCACGAACATTCGTACCAAATGGGTACGGCGATGACATTCCACGCGAAATTGCCGCAACACTTCCGCCAACGGAAAATCGACCTGCTTGCCTTGCTGAAACAGTTGCACGGCGGCTTCGCGCAGCTCGGGGTTGAGTTCCATGTTGTCCATTACCCGTTTCGCCAACCCGATTTCCTCGTTGGAAACCCGGCCATCTGCCTTGGCGACATGCCCCATCACCGCGAAGGTGGCGGTGAAAAAGGCCATTTGCACGCGCTGCTGGTCGCCGGGATTAAATGACTCGCCGGCCATCCCTTCCAGTCCGGCATCGAACTGATGCCCTACCGACGCACCGAAAATCACCCCCAACGGCCCGCCCAACATAAATCCAAACGCCCCACCTACCAACTTGCCCAGCCAACTCATGCGTTTCCTACCCTCAACAGGTTTAATGATAAAATTACAGCCATTTTCCACTGACTCCACAGACGTATTATGAATGCCCCCGCCGCACTTTACGAATCTTCCCTGCCGCATTTGAAATTGCTCGGCCGCGGCAAAGTCCGCGATATGTACGAAATCGACGCTAACCATTTGCTGATCGTCACCTCGGACCGGATGTCGGCGTTCGATGTGATCATGCCCGACCCGATTCCCGGTAAAGGCCGCGTATTGACCAGGGTAAGTAATTTTTGGTTCGAAAAAATGCGCGATATTATTCCCAACCATTTAAGCGACGACTTGACGCTGGCGGACGTGATTCCCGATTCCGAATTAAGAGCGCAAGTGGAAGGCCGGGCCATCATCGTCAAACGTCTGAAACCGCTGCCGGTGGAAGCCATCGTGCGCGGCTATTTGATAGGCTCGGGTTGGAAGGATTATCAAAACAGCGGCTCGGTGTGCGGTATCGAGCTGCCGGCCGGCTTGCAACAGGCGCAACAATTGCCGCAGCCGATTTACACGCCGTCCAGCAAGGCCGAAATGGGCACCCATGACGAAAACATCAGCTTCGCCGATACGGTGGCGTTGATGGGAGCGGAACTGGCCGGCAAGGTGCGCGACGCCAGCTTGCAGCTCTACACAACCGCGGCTGATTACGCTCGCGAACGCGGAATCATCATCGCCGATACCAAATTCGAATTTGGCCTGGACGAAGACGGCACCCTGTACTTGATCGACGAAGCGTTGACCCCCGATTCCTCGCGCTTTTGGCCGGTCGAGCAATATCAAGTCGGCATCAGCCCGCCTAGCTTCGACAAACAATATCTACGCGATTACCTGGAAACCTTGGATTGGAACAAGACCGCGCCTGGTCCGAAATTGCCGGAAGAAGTTAGCAGAAAATGCGCGGAAAAATATCGGGAAGCCGAGTTGAAACTGATCGGAAATTGAAGAGCCGTTCAGCCAAAGCCATACCGCGCGACTAGCGGGATGGCTTTGGATCACTAAAACCTAAATCGGCTTGAATTGATAGCCCTGCGCGGTTTGCCAGGATAGAAAAACACTCTCACCATCGCTCAACAGAAAAGCATCGTCCGCGCTTTCCGCCGTTTTACCGACGACTTCGGGTTGCGACCAGCTCAATCCGCCGTCATTAGACTTAATCAACTGCAACAGATTATGGCTGCCGTCGAATTCCGACCAGACCACCACTACCTGCTCGCCCTTGGCAAACACGTTGGGATGTTTGGCGCCTTGATTGCCGAAATGGTAGGCCTGCGAATAACTTAGGCCGCCATCCTTGGAGTGGCCGTAAAACAAGCCTTGTTTATCAGCGGCTCCGCTGAACCATACCGAATGGTAAACGCCATTGTCGGCAACTGATAAGGCCGGGCCATGATGCGGACAAGCATCGATTTTCCAGTTTTCTTGGCTGACGCGCTGCACCGCTCCAGGCGTGCGCCAATCCTTAAATTTAACCAGCGCATGATCGCGGATATTGCCTTCATAAACATGCCGCCACAACACCACCGGCAAATTGTCGGCATCTATTTCCACACCCAAACGGCAGCATTCACAGCTATGCGGCGCAACGGTTTTGTTGGGATAGAAGCTTTTACCACCATTGTCCGACCAGGCGTAATACACGGCAGTACCTGCAAACTCTTGCTTAGCGGCCTTGGCTTTTTCCTTGTCGCGCGCATCCAGCCAAGCCACAAAAATCTCGCCATTCTTCCCCACCGCCAGCGCATCGAAGCGGTGGCCGATCACGTCCAGATTGTCATTGACCGTCACCGGCTTAAAAAAACTCTTGCCGCCGTCCGTCGAGCGACTGAAGCGAATGTTGCCAGTATGCCGTTTTTCCAGATTTTGGGTCCAGGTCAGGTAGATATTGCCTTGCGCATCGAGTTTGATTTTTGGCCGGTATTCACCGCGCGCGGCAATAGCTTCCGGCTCGGCGTTTACCGCAACCGGTGCGGAAAAGCTCCGACCTTTATCGGTAGACGATTGCACATAGATATGATCGCGAACCACCCAAGCCAACCACAGCACACCGCTATTGTCGAAAGTCGCGGTCACCGTCTCGGAACATCCGATCGCCGGACTGGCTTGCAGATCGGCGCACAATGCTTTTTGGTCGGTACGCTGTTCAAGCTTAGCCGCCTCAGCGCCTTGCTTACTTGTGATCGGCTCGTTGGCACATGCAGTCAAAATCAACGAGGCAACCATTGCCAAAGGAAGTTGAAATTTCATCATCGTCTTTTAGTAAGTGTCCGGAAAGTTACGAACATTTTTACCCGTTTGACCGGGAAAAATTAAACTGTGTCATTTAATGCACAACCAGGATTAGATGAGCTCCGCCCTATCCTGGTTGAATACATTTAATAACCGCTTAATAGTTAAATTTCAATTCTGCGATATAGGTGCGCTGCGGAAACACATGGAACAGCCAATATTTTTCGTTGGTAATATTGTCGATACCCGCTGAAAGCGTCAGTTGCTTGGTCAGTTGATATTTGGCACGGGTATCCACAACGAAAAACGCGCTGCCGGTGCCGGTATACGTATCCGGATTGACGTCGCTGTTATCGATTTGCCCATATTGTTGACTGCTATAGCGTCCACTGATAGAGGACGTAAAATCTTTAGTCACATGATATGTGGCCGTGGCACTGGCGCGCCACTCCGGCACTCTGGGCTGATACTTGCCGACAGACGCAGGCAGAGCTACATTTTTATCGATGCGCGAATTCGCCCAGGTCACGTTACCCGACAAATCCAGGCCATCGATAACGACATTACTGTGCTCGCCGGAAAACTCCCATCCGTAGGTGCTGATCTGGTCGATGTTCTGCGCATACGATAATGTCGAGTTAGTGACAGGACTGAAAGTCGTTTGACTGTAGATGGCATCGTAGACTTTTTCGTGGAATAAGCTCAAACGCAACGAACCTTCGCTCAGAAAATATTGCGCGGAAAGCTCGGAAGACAATGCCTCTTCAGGCTTTAGCGTTGGATTGGGATTCACAATATTTGAGGTGCCGCTGACGGTGATATTGGTACCCTGGAACAGTTCCGTCACCGTTGGGAAACGGTAAGCCTGAGCAATAGAGCTGGTAAATTTCCAGCTATCAGTCGGCTTCCAGGCCAGCGAGGCTTTTGGCGAAAATCTTAAATCGCTACGGTTAGACTGATTGATCGTTCTGCCGTTTGAACCGGTGTTAGTGCCATCGAAGGCGTTCCAGTTCTCCAAACGTCCGCCCAAGGTCAACGTCCAATCCGGATCAAATGTCCATGCGTCTTGAATCCAGACCGCGTTGGTTTCGGTCTTGCCTTGCGAATTGGTATTTAAGCGGACTGGTGCACCGTAGATCCAATTGGAGGTTACATATTGTTGGTTGTTTAATTCGTAAAGATCATGATGAAACCCAAAGCTGACATGATGCGGTCCCCATGCAGAATCCGGACGCCATATACCTTTAGCATCCACAGTATGCCAACCGGTGTCGTTTAGGCTGGTAAGCGTTCCAGCACCACCCGCAGCCGCGAGATTGGGCGCAACCGTGGGCGCGCGTTGCTCATCCTGACCATAATTGATCACACTGCCGGTCAGTTCCCAATCGAAAATACCGCCGGTGTTCGATTTTAGCGCCATACCGTGCGACCAATGCATCTGCTGGTAATCGTTCTCGGCAAACGTCGAACCCAGATTATAGTTTCGACCGTTCATATTGATTAGGCCGCTATTAACCGGCGCTCCGGTAGTGGCACTGCGCAAGTAGCTATTGAAGCCCCCGCTTTCGTCGTTTTGCCACAGACCCAATGTATACGAAGCTTTCAGCGTCGGCGTAATATCGTAAGCCAGCTTCCACTTAAAATTATCCTGAACGGTATGCCTGATATTGCCTTCGCCTATGGCAAAGATTCTTTGGGAGCCACTTCTATCGACATCACCGACGGCGCCTGAAATACCGTTAGTATTCGGGCAGGCATTCGCACCAGTCGCGGGGCAGGGAGTAGGCAAGTACGTAAATGATATAGGCTGACTGTGCGCATCCAAATGACTGACGTCAAAGCGCCAGGAAAAGTCGCCGTGTCGGCTACCCAGATTGGCCGTGTACTGCTGGGAGTCATAGACATCGGTATGGCCGTAAACATCATATTCTTGCCAAGTAGACTGCACGCCGCCGCCAGCCTCGAATTTCTCAGGCATCCGCGTCGTAATATCAACGACACCGCCTATCGAGTTTCCGCCGTAGGCTGCGGAAAACGGTCCGTACATCACATCAACCCGCTCAATTTCTGACGGTGAGACCATATTCCAGCGCGGCGAACCGGTCATGCTGTTGTTATTGCCCAGCAACGACGATAGCAAAATGCCGTCCGCATAAATCAAGCTGCGCGCACTGGAACCGGTCCCGGAGGTGCGCATAGCCACGGGCATTTCCTTGTCGCCGATATAACGTTTGCGCACCAGGATATTAGGCAAATACTTGATGGCATCCTCGGTATTCATTACGTTGATGGTATCTTCCATCTTCTCGCGGGTAACGCTTTCTGTCACAGCAGGCAATTTGTATTTTTCGGTAGCTGTTTGCGTAGCGGCTTTTCCGCTTTCGGCGGTAACCGTCATTTCCGGCAATACCGCGGTTTGATTACTACCGGTTTTGTTGTCTGTCTTGCCATCTTCGGTCGCCGAGACTCCCGGTAACACCGTGAGCAGCATCGCCCCCATTAAATAGGGCTTGGCGCCAAGTTTGATTTTTGCGTGTTTCATAGGTTTAAAAATTGCGAAGGTATGCGATTTGTTCTTGCTAAGGGCTAATTGTCGGCAAAAGCGCTATTTAAAACACCAACAGTTTCTGGTGATCTCACACACTTTAAAACAACCATTTGTAGATATAAGCAATTTATAACCCTAAATACAATTGTGCTTTTTTATCAATCAATTAATACAACACTTCATCAAATACGCCACTACAACCACCCATTTATACGGTAAATGACTCACTAAAAATAAGTCATATAACACAGTTTATTTTATTCACCGCCATATCCATTGTTTTGATGCTGACACTCAAAACAGCGACAACAGCTCAGGTAGCAACTGGAACCGGTCCTCGCCCGCTAAACAAAAAAACCCTTGCCAGCTTTTCAGCCGACAAGGGTTTTCAGAGACCAAGCAAGCGGTACTTATTCGTCCGCGTCTAACTCATCGGCAGAGAGCTTTTTGCCAGGAAAGTAGTTGGGCGCAACGCTGATCAGAATCGTCAGCAGCGTGGCGACATAAGGCACTGACTGCACCGCCAATACAGCCATCCACAACCTGCCGCTCAAGTTATCGAAATGTTCGATGGAGCGCATCGCCAGGATTCCGGCAAGCAACAAGGTCAGCAATAACAACTCCTGCCAAATAATCAATAACCCCGCCACCAACGGCCCTTGCTGCTCGTATTTTGGAGTGCGCATGAAGGGCTTGCCGGAAGTAAACAAACCTTGCAAGGTACCCCGTGCCACGGTATGCGTCAGCGATAACCCGGCCAGCGCCGCACCCAATGCATGCAGCATTGAACAAGCCACCCGCGCTTTGTATAACCACAAACCGCGCAAAATCTTGAATGCAAACAGGCCGATGGTCGGCAACAGGAAGGCGTTTACCGGCAGTTCGCTATGGATAGGATCCGACACGATCAGCGCGGTCAATATCAAGCTGGTGCCGGTAAACAACAGGGCCAAGGCATCTGAAAACCAAGGCAACCAACCTGCCACAAAATAGTAACGCTGTGCCGAAGTAAGCGAAGACTTTTTGTTGGGCAAGAAATGCCGCCAATGCTTTTTGATGATCTGCATCGCGCCGTATACCCAGCGGAAACGCTGCGTCATGTAACCCGAGAAGGTATCGGGCATCAGGCCGCGACCGAAAGACTCCTTGCAGTACACCGAGTCGTAACCCGCTTCATAAAGACGCAAGCCCAATTCGCTATCCTCGCAGATACACCATTCGCCCCACGGACCAACTTTGTCGAACGCCGACTTGCGGACCATCGTCATCGTGCCGTGTTGGATGATGGCGTTGAATTCGTTACGTTGCACCATGCCGATATTAAAAAAGCCGGCATACTCCCAGTAGCAAATATCCTTGAAAGTGCTTTGCCCAGAATCACGGTAATCCTGGGGCGACTGCACAAAGCCGACATTTTCCTGATCGAAATACGGCACCATCGCTTTCAGCCAATCGGGGTTCAGAATGTAGTCGCTGTCGATGACCGCGATGATTTCGGCATCTTCAGCGGTATTGGTCAATGCGTAGTTGATCGCACCGGCCTTGTAACCGGGCCAGTTATCCAGATGGAAGAAGCGGAACTTCGGGCCAAGGCGGTCGCAATCGTCACGCACCGGCTGCCAAACTGTCGGATCCTTGGTGTTGTTATCCATCACTAATACTTCGTAGTTCGGATAATCGACCTTAGCCAACGCATTCAGGGTCTTGCGCACCATTTCCGGTGGCTCGTTGTGGATCGGCAAATGGATCGAGACTTTCGGATAACGGAAACCGGCCGGCGGCGTCAACGGCTGGAAAGTACGGCGGCCCTTGCGGTGCCAGATGACTTCGGAAATCTCCAGACTCTCGGTCAGCAACACCAAGATAGCCATGGCCTGCATCATCAGCAAAATTGCCCAGAACACCACCGAAAAACTGGTTTGGTATTGAGCGGCGGCAATTGATGCCGACCAGAACAATACCGACGCCGCCAAGTTAGCGACGATGCCGAAGAAAAATTTACCCGGCAGCTTCAAGCTTTTGCGGGTAAACAAAAATGCCGCCATCAAGATAATGCTGAGTACCGCCGCGCCACTGGCCCAGTTACGCCAGGTCGGATTTGCCAACACATCACCTTCCATCGGGAATTTAGGCTGACGATCAGCATTGAATAAGCCCCAGTAAGCACCGGCCGTACCTTCCAGCTTGATCTTCCATGGCTGGTCAAACGCTTCGACCACATAGTAAATAATGTTTTCGGCAGTCGCGCGATTCAGGAACTCACGCAAAAACTTGGCTTGATTCGCCAACGAAGCAGTGGCGGCTTTTTGCGGAGGACCGTCGGATGGCCAACCCACCTCGGTAATCACGATGGTTTTGTTGGGGTACAACTGCTGCAATTCGTAATAACGCTTGAACACATATTCGACTGCGTTATCGCCTTCCGCACCTTTGGGTAAATCGACCGGCACACCTTCCCAATAGGGCAGAATGTGCACAGCTATGTAATCGACTTCCGCCGCCAAGGCCGGGTTTGCTACCCATATATCCCAGGTTTCAGCTGTACTAACCGGTTTCCAGGTGCGTTTTTTTACTTCGCGAACGTACTCGATCAGTTCGTTGGCTTTGCCGGCCACTTCCGCCTTAACATCCGCCTCGATTTTCAGCTGCAAATCTTGTTCGCTCATCGAACCGGAAAATTCTTGACGGACTTTCTGTGCGATAGGTCCACTAACTTTGTTTCTATACCGTAACAAGGATTCGTTACCCACCAGCGTGCGAACAATGGTTTTTGGATATTGATTGGTTAGGTTGATTAGGCTTTCGACTTCGCGCTGATTTTTATCCAGCCGTTTCTGCGTGTTCTCTAACTTTTTTTGCGGATCGTCCTCGGCGCTATCGTCATCAACCAAATCCACCCAACAGCCCATCGCCAGATTGATCGCATTCTTGGCTGTCAACTCAGGCACAACCTCCATGCCCTCCAACGCGGTATAGGTTCTTATCGAATGGGCTTTACCGGACAATAACTCCAGATCGGATTGAATTTGTTCTCTGGTGGGAAATACGCCGTCGGCAGGATTGAAATCGCGCCCCTTGGGGTTAAAGGTCACCCCCATCATGGTATCGCTCCAAGATGGCAGCTTTAACGGGTTATTGACGTAAGACCAGATACCCAGGTTGATGACAACCAGTAGCACCAAGGTGAAAAATGTGGCAATTTTGGCTTTCATTTCGACAGAAAGACTCCGCAATAGAGGGTTATTAGAATCAGTATTTTTTAATTTTCACGGCATTACGCAGCCATTCCGTCGGCAAATTTAAATGCGCTTGCTACGGTATCTGATTTCGACAGAGCGACTGGCGCGTGTCTAAGCGGGCCACGCATTCCTGTCAGGTAACAGATTTACCAACAAAACACAGCGGCATTTAGGAACCCGCCCAAGGGCAAACCCCGGCGACGCTCAAACCGGCAAAGAGCCGGTATTGAATGTCGCCACGCTTAGCTCAACCTTAAGCAGGTTGCGGGAAAACTTTTATTTCAATGAAAGGGTTTCTACGCGGCCTTTCATTTCAATATTCAGTTTGTCTTCTTTAGCCAGCCAACCGATCGCTCGCTGGACGTCGTTCTTACCCAAGCCGGTTTCGGTCGTGACTTTATTAACGCTAGCTTCGCCATGCGTATGCAAGTATTGCCAGACTGCTCCAGCTGCTTCGCCAATTGTATCCACCATTTCAACTCCTCATCATTTAAACAACAAAAAAAATCGGGGGGTTTTAGTCGTGCTATCCAGCCTTACGCAACACAAACCGCGGCAAAAGCTAGTCAGCAAAACTAACGCTCATCAGGCAGCACAATATTAAGTTCCAGGGTTTCCTGGTTTCCATCCTGTTCAAAATTAACGGTAATGGCATCCTGCCCGACATTGACATATTTACGGATCACCGCCAGCAATTCTTGCTGCAACTCGGGCAAATAGGACGGTTGATTTCTGGATGCACGCTCATGGGCGACCAGAATTTGCAATCTCTCCTTGGCCAGCGATGCCGTATTGGTTTTCGAGGATCTGAAATAATCTAAGAGACTCATCACTTGCTCCCGAATAGCTTACTGAATAAGCCTTTTTTCTCTTCCTCGATAAAACGATGTGGTTTGGTTTCGCCCAAATAACGCGCCACGATGTCTGCATAAGCCTGACCTGCATCGCTTTGCTCGTCGAGAATGACCGGTGTGCCTGAGTTTGACGCATTCAACACAGATTTGGACTCCGGGATAACGCCCAACAAATGTAGCGACAAAATTTCCTGTACATCGTCAACGCTGAGCATCTCGCCCAATTTCACCCGATCCGGCGAATAACGCGACAACAACAAATACTCCTTGATCGGCTCTTCGCCATTCTCGGCGCGGCGCGATTTGCTGGACAAGATACCCAGCATACGATCCGAATCCCTAACGGAGGAGACTTCCGGGTTGGTTACCACAAATGCATCATCAGCAAAGTACATGGCAAGTGTAGCACCGCGCTCTATTCCTGCCGGCGAGTCGCAAACGATGTATTTAAAGTCTTTGGACAACTCTTCCAGAATCTTTCCGACACCTTCCGTTGTTAAAGCATCTTTATCACGGGTTTGCGATGCCGGCAATATAAATAACTGGTCGCAACGCTTGTCCTTGATCAGGGCCTGATTTAGGGTGGCTTCGTTGTTGATCACATTGACCAAATCATAAACTACACGACGCTCGCATCCCATGATCAAGTCGAGATTACGCAGCCCCACATCGAAATCGATCACAGCGGTTTTATGTCCGCGCTTCGCTAAGCCCATCGCGATAGCGGCGCTGGTTGTGGTCTTGCCCACACCACCTTTTCCCGATGTTACTACGATAATTCTGGCCAATGTTGTTCCTCCAAGAAAAGCTTAAATATCTTTGATAATCAGCGTCTGGTTATCCAGACTGATCTGTACGGGCTTGTGTGCTGGATACTTGCTCAAATCGTCGCTGAGCTGGTAAATGCCGGCTATCGAAATCAGTTCGGCTTGCAAATCCGAACAAAAAATACGGCTATTGACATTACCCAGCACGCCGGCAAGCGCTCGTCCGCGCAGGGATCCGTATATATGAATATTACCTTCCGCCATGATTTCCGCGCCGGCACTAACGGTTGCTGTGACGATCAAGTCGCCTTTGGCATAAACCCGCTGGCCCGAGCGTATCGGCTGTGTCACCAACTTATTTTCAATTGACTGATTAGCTTGCTTTTGCTCTTCCGCAGCAGGTGTCGGCAAGGTTTTTGCCGGTGCTTTGTTGACCAAGGGCACATTGCTGCCGTGCAGGGAATGCTGGGGCAAATTCATAGCCAAGGCGTCACCGTTCTGATGTTCGTTACCGCCGCGCACCCCTATCGGCATGAAGCCGTGCTGACGGACGATAGTGACTATTTCGGTGAAATCAATTGGCAGATTTTGCGCGTTAAGTTTTTGCAGATCGATCAGCAAGGGCGAGTTTTTAAAAAACTCGGGAGCTTGAACCACTTTTTCCTTGAGCTGCTGATCGATCAGAGAGATGTCGTTACTGGCTAGCAGCAACACCGGCACGGTCAGTGACGTGCTTTTAAACTCCAAAGCTATTTTTTGCGAAGTAGGTGCGCCGGTTGACATCGAGTTTGGAAAATCCGCTACTGAATGCCCGAAATACTATCATTTTCCGTGACAAAAAGCACAGTTCCTTACAGTAAAAACAAGGTTGCTAAGCCCAAAAAGGCCATGAATCCAACCACATCGGTCACTGTGGTCAACAACACACCGCCAGCCAGTGCTGGGTCAACGCCGATCTTGTCCAACAACACCGGAATTGCCACGCCGGACAAAGCCGCGCACACCAAATTGATCAACATTGCCACGCCGAGCAACATACCGATATGCGGATTGTGGAACCACAGCCCAGCCACTACCGCCACCACAGCAGCCCAAACCAAGCCGTTTAGCAGGCCGACCGAGACCTCTTTAAACAATAAACTCACGGCGTTACCGGTGGTGACTTGTCGCAAGGCCAAGCCCCTGACAACCAGTGTTAAAGTCTGACTGCCGGCGATACCCCCCATAGACGCTACAATCGGCATCAATACCGCCAATGCGACGATCTGTTGAATAGTAGCCTCAAACAAATCGATGACTGAAGCCGCCAAGAATGCGGTGAGCAAATTCACGCCCAACCAAAGCGCACGACGCTTGGCACTACTAAATACCGGCGCAAACATATCCTGCTCTTCGCTCAAGCCGGCCATGCTCATTAAGGAGTGATTGGCTTCTTCGCGAATCAAACCCACGACATCGTCGATAGTGACGCGCCCCAAAACCTTACCGTCATTGGCTAACACGGGCGCGGACAGCAATTTTCGGCGCTCGAACAAACCAGCCACATCCCGACTAGGCATACCGTAGGGAATACCTGAGCTACGGGTATCCATAATCGACTCAACTTTGGTATGCGGGTCGTGGGTCAACAATTGATTAATCGGCAACAAGCCCTGAAACTGCTCTTTGCGATCCACCACGATTAGACTGTCTGTTGCAGTCGGCATATTACCGCGCAAGCGTAAATATCGCGTCACGACATCCAGCGTTACATCGGCGCGAATGGTTAACACATCGTCAGACATCAAGCCGCCGGCGGTATGCTCGTCATAGCTAAGCGCCTTTTCGATGCGATTGCGGTTATGTACACCGATAGATTCCATCACTTGCGACAGCAAAGGCTCAGGCAATACATGCAGCAGATCGACCATACCGTCATGGCCCATGGATTCAGTCGCGGCAATCAAATCTTTCCTGTCGGTAATTTTCAGCAAGCTGCTACCCACTTCGACATTTATCTCGACCAGAATTTCGCCGATCACGCTGGGCGGAATCAACGCCCACAGCTTGGCTCGCAGTTCCGGCTCCAATGACTCGAGAATATGCGCCGCTTCCGCCGGGTATAAGGAACGCACTAGGTTCCTAATCTCGATCAGAGAGTCTTTTGTCAGCACTTCGATGGCGCGATCTAAAAGATGCTCGGTATTTTCAAGCTTTGCTGCTGATGTCATGGGTAAAAACCAAGAAATTGGGCTAGGGAATTGCGTTAACGCAATTCCCTATGCCTGACGATAACGTTAGGAGTAATAGTTTGAAAGTGCTTACTCAATGCCTCGACCAGATAAACCGAACGATGTTGCCCGCCGGTACAACCGATCGCTATGGTTAAATAACTGCGATTATCCGATTCGAAGCGCGGCGCCCAGCGACCGATGAAATAACCTATATCATGCAGAAACTCTTTGACGATCACTTCGTTCTGCAAAAAATCGATGACCTCGGCGTGTTTACCGGTCAATCCTCGCAGTTCCGGCGCCCAATAGGGATTGGGCAAACTGCGGGCATCGAACACGAAGTCGGCATCCAACGGGATACCGTATTTAAAACCGAAAGACTGAAACAAAATCGACAAAGAACTTTTGCCTTTTTCGCCCAAACGGTTTTTCAGCAAATCCCGTAACTGATGATAGTGGGTGAAACTGGTATCTATAAGTATATCGGCACGAGCTGCCAGGGGTCGCAGCATTTCCCGTTCGATTTCCAAAGCCTCGCGCAGCGGCCTACTTTCGGTGGTCAACGGATGGCGGCGGCGCGTTTCACTGTAGCGCTTCAGAATGATGTTCTCATCCGCTTCCATGAAAACCAGTTCGCAATCAATACCTTTACTGCGAATAAAAGTCAGGCTATCCGGGAAATCGGCTAACTTCTGGTTACGGTTTCTGGCATCGATACCGATAGCGGTTTTACTATAGGTCGCCGGGTCTTTCAGCATGACATGATCGACAAAATCCTCAAGCAAGGTCATGGGAAGATTGTCGATACAGTAATAGCCGCAATCTTCCAAAGTATCCAACGCGATACTTTTACCCGATCCCGATAAGCCGCTGACGATGACTAGTTTCATATGCAAAACGATACAGAGCGAAAATCGCGTTCACCCTGTACCGCGCAAGCCCATAATTAACGATGGTTTTGATTTTTTTCTTTATGTTTGACGATTTGTCTGTCGAGTTTATCGACCATGTTGTCGATAGCCGCGTACATATCTTCTTGTACATCTTCGGCATACAGTTTGGCGCCGCTGATTTGCACAGCTGCTTCGGCTTTTTGCTCAAGCTTCTCAACGGTCAAAATGACGTGAACATCAACGACATTGTCGAAATGACGTTTGATTTTGCTGATTTTTTCATCCACGTAGGCTTTTAATGCTTCGGTGACTTCTACGTGATGACCTGTGATACTGACTTGCATGGAATACTCCTGTTTTTAAAAATTATTCTTCCAGATTGATCAAATATGCCTTTTCCGCTGGCTGGTTGAAGGAATGGACATCGCTTCCCGATATTTGGCAATGGTGCGGCGCGCGACGTTAATGCCCTTCTCATTCAATAAGTCCGATATTTTACTATCGCTCAATGGCTTGGCCGGGTTTTCACTGCCGACCAACTCTTTTATCAGCGCCCGAATTGCGGTCGCCGAACACTCTCCCCCGCCATCGGTACTGACATGGCTGGAGAAAAAATATTTAAATTCGATCACACCATGTGGGGTGTGCATGTATTTTTGCGTGGTGACCCGAGAGATCGTCGATTCGTGCAACTCCAATTCCTCGGCGATATCGCGCAATACCATCGGCTTCATCGCAATCGCACCGTGCTCGAAAAAATCACCTTGTTTTTCGACGATGCTTCTCGCTACCCGCAACAAGGTGTCGTTACGGCTATGCAAACTTTTGATAAACCAGCGCGCTTCCTGCAGATGGTTTTTCATGCTGACATTGTCATGACTATTGTCGGCGCGTTTGATCATCCCAGAATAAAAAGGATTGACGCGCAATTTGGGCGCTATCTCCGGGTTCAGATTAACCAGCCACTGTCCGTTGACTTTGGCGACGAACACATCAGGCACCACATATTCGACATCAGAATCCTGCAAGCGAGCGCCAGGCTTGGGATCCAGGGTTCTGATTAACGCCAGCACCCCCTTTAATACATCCTCGGTCATCCCTATCCGCTTCATCAAGCGCGCTTGATCGCAACTGGCCAACAAATCCAAATGCCTGTGCACAAACTCCAAAGCCTCCGACCGATAAGGCGTCGTAGTCGGTAACTGTTGCAGTTGCAAACCCAGGCAGTCAGCCAAATCCAACGCCGCCACACCGACGGGATCAAAGTTTTGCACCCTATGCAAAACGGCCAGGACTTCATCCATTTCCAAGCCTTCCAGTTGATCCTGGAGTCCCTGAAAAATATCCGCCAATTCGCTGGTCACATAACCGTCATCGTTAATCGCGTCGATGATAGCGGTAGCTATCGCATAATCGCGGTCAGAAATCGGAATCAGCTCCAACTGCCAAACCAGATGATCGCGTAAAGACTCGGATTTGCCGCGAAAGGCCTCGAATTCCGGACTATCGCCCTCATCGCCACCGCTGGGCAAAGAGCTTTCGTAGACATCGTCCCAACTGACATCGACCGGCAATTCGTCCGGCATATCGGTTTGCGAGCCTTCGCTGGTTTGCTGATCGGTGTTTTCGAGCTTTTTATCGCGAAACTCCAGATTAGGCAGCTCCTCTTCGTCGATCTCCAACATCATGTTGGATTCCAAGGCTTGCTGAATTTCCTGTTGTAAGTCCAAAGTCGACATTTGCAACAGCTTAATAGCCTGTTGCAATTGCGGCGTCATGGTCAGACTCTGACCGATACGGAGTTGTAGAGATTGCTTCATGACTATTCGAATTTCATAAACTAAATTTCTCGCCCAGATACACTCTACGCACCTCTTCGTTATCCACCAACTGGCGCGACTGGCCTTCGGCGATAACCTTCCCATTGTTCAAAATATAAGCGCGATCGCAAATCTCCAAAGTCTCCCGCACTTTGTGCTCGGTAATCAAAATCCCGATACCGCGATGCTTCAAGTGCGCAATGATTTTTTGCAACTCCAGCACCGAAATAGGATCGACGCCGGCAAACGGTTCGTCGAGCAGAATAAATTGCGGCTCACTGGCCAAAGCTCGCGCAATTTCCACCCTGCGCCGTTCGCCACCTGACAAACCAAGCGCCACCTGATTACGTAAGTGGTTGATATTAAACTCTGTCAATAACTCATCGATCAACAACTCGATTTGCCCATCGGTCAAATCGGCCCGAATCTGCAATACCGCGCGTAAATTATCGGCCACACTCAATTTACGAAAGACCGAAGCCTCTTGCGCTAGATAACCGATTCCCAAGCGCGCGCGCCGGTGCATCGGATGATGCGTGATGCGCTGCTCGTCAAAAAAAATCTCGCCGCTATCGGCTTTGACCAAGCCCACCATCATGTAAAAGCTGGTGGTTTTCCCGGCTCCGTTCGGGCCCAACAAACCTACGACTTCCCCGGTGTCCACCCTCAGGCTGACCCCATCGACCACATTTCGATTGTTGTAGCGTTTAAACAGCTGTTCCGCAACCAATCGCGCCATTATTGCGCCTGCTTAGGCTTGGGTTTAATCACCGAGTGCACGCGCTTGCCGTCGGATTGCGCTTCACCCGCCTTCAGCAAGGAGTTCTTGGTATCGTACTCGATATACTCACTGGATTGTTTAGCATCGCCCTGCCAGACCGAGGCATTTTTCATAAATTTCAGCAAATTCTGGTCGGGGTAAAATTCGTTGATCAAGCCCTCCCCGTGCATTTCTTCCTTGCCCACCGCCGGCAACTGCTTGAATCGCGACGGTTTACCGGTAGCAATCAATTTGATAATCGCACCATCTTTCAGATAAACCACCAATTTATCGCCATCGATTCTGATCGTTCCCTGCGTAGCGACCACATTGCCGGTATAGGTGCTGATTTGCGCCTTTTCGTCGTAAACCGCATTATCCGAGTCGATATAGATGGGTTGTTCGGAATCCGACTCCAGACCAAACGCCATCCGCGCCGAGAATATCAGGCCTACACCGACCATTTTACTTAATTTCATAGCGACCTTTCACTTTGGACAACAATTTCAGGTGAATCGGACTAACAAAAGTCGCTTCCATTCCTACTCCCGCCGTTTTGTTGGGTGGGCTGATGATCTCCGTCCACGCCTGTGTCTCCGCATAATGGCTGGCGAGTTTTACTCGCAGATCCGATGTATTGATGGTCAGCGCCGAATTGGTTTTCGAGGCCTCCCGATTGATATAAGCACTACCGTTAAGTTGCAAATTATCGCCGTCCGCAGCCATCACGCCGCTGTCGGCCTTGATTAGCCAAGGCATCTGGTTGGGGTTATACAAAGTCATTACCGGCTTTTCCAGATGCGTACTGCCGTCGGCTTTAAAGTGCTGCATTTTTTCCGCGGCCAATTCGCTTTTCGGCACACCGTCGATATTCATTTCCTTTTTGAAATAACCCAAGCTAAAAAAATCCGGGCTATTTTCGACAATTTTCATTTCGGCGTCACGCTGTTCATTCAGCTGAACCAGCCACCATGACAACAATGCTGCCAAGCCGACATAAATAAAAATCTGTAGATTTTTCAGTACGGTCATAAATAGGTTTGCAGCACGCTGTCAAAGTTACCTTGGACTTGCATGATTAAATCGCATACTTCCCGAACCGCGCCTAAACCACCAGCCGTCTGTGTTTGCCAATGAGCATAATTCTTTAGCACGAAATTGGCATCTTGCACTGCCACCGCAAAACCCACTTGACGCATCACCGGCAAATCCAGAATGTCATCGCCGATATACGCCACTTGTTCCGGCGTTAGGACCAGACGCTGCAAAATTTCCGCGAACGCAGCCCGCTTGTTCTCGTGACCTTGGTAGACAAGCTCAACTCCAAGACTCTGCATACGCAGCGCGACCGAATTGGATTTGCGCCCGGAAATCACCGCTACTTCCACTCCGGTCTGACGCAACAATTTAATGCCATGCCCGTCGCGCGCGTGAAAACATTTGTATTCTTTGCCGTTATCGTCGAAAAATAAACGGCCGTCGGTCAGCACGCCATCCACATCCAGAATCAACAGCTTTAGCCGCTTAACAGCACTCAGTAATTGGGGGCTTAAATCGAACATCACTCGTCACTCTCAGACTATGCCTGCCCGCAGCAAATCGTGCATATTCAACGCGCCCAACAATTTTTGTTGGCTGTCGACGACCAGCAGGGCATTGATTTTTTTACTTTCCATGATTTGCATGGCTTCCGCCGCCAACATATCCACATCGATCACTTTACAAGGCCCCGTCATGACTTCGGCGATACGTGTCGCATGCACATCCAGATTTTTTTCCAACATGCGCCGCAAATCACCGTCGGTAAATATCCCGGCGACCCGGCCTTCGCCATCGACCACTGCGGTCATGCCCAGCTTCTTGCCGGTCATTTCCAACAAGGCATCGCTCACTAAAACGCTATCCGTCACCACCGGCACTTCACTGCCGCGGTGCATAATGTCGTTAACCTGTAACAACAAGCGTTTGCCCAAGCTACCGCCTGGATGCGACAAAGCGAAGTCGTCGCGGGTAAAACCCTTGGTTTCCAATAGCGACACGGCTAACGCATCGCCCATGACCAATGCCGCCGTAGTGCTGGCAGTCGGCGCCAAACCCAACGGGCAAGCCTCATGCTCGACAGCTACATTGATGTGCACACTAGCAAACCTGGCCAAGGCCGATTCGGGATTACCCGTCAACGCAATCAACGGCACGCCGAGTCGCTTAATAATAGGCAATATCGTCAGGATTTCTTCGGTTTCGCCGGAATTGGACAATGCCAGCACCACGTCCTGCCGGGTAATCATGCCAAGATCACCGTGACTGGCTTCTCCGGGGTGCACAAAGAAAGCCGGGGTGCCGGTGCTAGCTAGCGTCGCGGCAATTTTACCGGCAATATGCCCGGACTTACCCATGCCGGTGACAACCACACGGCCTTTGCAAGCCAGCAGCAACCGGCAGGCGCTGACAAATTGTTCATCGATGCGTGCAGCCAAGCCGGCAACCGCCTGCATTTCGGTCTGAATCACCGCCAACGCCAACGCCTGTATGTCTTGATCACAACCCACGGAAATTAACTCCACGCACCCAAACAAAAAGGAACCATTATTGCATGTTATTAACCGACTTTTCACCCCAAGTCATTGACTTATTCTCGGCCAGTCATAGAAAATAGCCTGTTCCCAATCCAAAAACTCTTTTGATTCCGGTAAATGGCCAATAGCGCAAGTCCTGAAGACAATATCGTTTCGATTAGCAACTTGAGCTTTTCCAGAGGCCCCAGGAAAATTTTCGACGCTGTCAGCCTGGAGATTCAGCGCGGCAAAGTCACGGCCATCATGGGCCCCAGCGGCACCGGCAAAACCACGCTTTTGAAATTGATCGGCGGCCAGTTGGCCCCGGATCGCGGCCAAATCCACGTGGACGGGCAAAATGTTCACCGCCTGAAACCTCGGGAACTCTACGAATTGCGCAAACGCATGGGCATGTTGTTTCAAAGCGGCGCGCTGCTCACGGATATGAGCGTCTATGACAATGTGGCGTTTCCGATGCGCGAACATACCCACTTGCCGGAATCGATGATTCGCACCTTGGTATTGATGAAACTGCACGCCGTCGGTTTGCGCGGTGCCCGCCATTTGATGCCCAACGAGTTGTCCGGCGGCATGGCTCGACGGGTAGCTTTAGCACGTGCCATCGCCCTCGATCCGCTAATGATCATGTACGACGAACCGTTTACCGGCCAAGACCCCATTTCCAAGGGCGCGCTGGTACACTTGATCAAGGCGCTGAACACCACTCTAGGCCTGACCAGCATCATCGTTTCGCACGACGTACAAGAAACTGCCGCCATCGCCGATTACATCTATGTCTTGTCGGGAGGCAAAATCATCGGCCAAGGCACCCCGCAAGAATTACAACAATCCGATTCGGAGTGGGTGCAACAGTTTATGCACGGTGATGCCGACGGCCCTGTACACTTTCACTATTCGGCGCCTGATTACCTAGACGATCTGCTGGCGAGCAAATAACCACCTTGTATTCAACCATGTTTCAATTTCTGCAAAATCTGGGAAAAGCCACGCGCAGCAGCTTTGCCAAGCTCGGCCGCGCTTCGTTTTTTCTGAGCCACACGCTGACCGGCATCAGCGACGTGCTGCCACGCCCCAACCTACTGATCAAGCAGGTCTATTCGGTAGGCGTTTTGTCGTTTCTAATCATCACCATCTCCGGCCTGTTCGTCGGCATGGTTTTAGGTTTACAAGGTTTTAATATTCTGTCCGACTTCGGCGCAGAGGAATCGCTGGGCGTGATGGTGGCCGCCTCCTTGGTACGCGAATTAGGCCCTGTAGTGTCGGCACTATTGTTTGCCGGCCGGGCAGGCTCGGCATTGACCGCCGAAATCGGCTTGATGAAGGCCACCGAACAATTGTCAGGCATGGAAATGATGGCCGTTGACCCGATCAAACGCATCATTTCGCCACGTTTTTTGGCAGGCTTTCTGTCCATGCCCTTGCTTGCCGCCTTGTTTAGCGCCATTGGCATCATGGGCGGCCACCTGGTCGGCGTGGGCATGCTCGGCGTTGATGACGGCGCGTTTTGGGCGCAGATGCAGGCTAGTATCGATTTTCAAGAAGATATTGTTAATGGCGTAATCAAGAGCGTGGTGTTCGGCTTCGTAGTGTCCTGGATTGCCTTGTTCGAAGGCTACGATGCGATCCCCACTTCAGAAGGCGTCAGCCGCGCCACCACCCGCACCGTGGTCAATTCGGCCTTCTCGGTACTGGCACTCGATTTCATTTTAACCGCACTCATGTTTGGAGACATTTAACATGCAGCATTCCAAAACCCAGGATACTCTGGTCGGTTTTTTTGTCGCCAGCGGCATCGCCGCCTTGTTTTACATGGCGTTGCAAGTCAGCAATCTAGGCAGCTACAGCAGCGACGACAGCTACACGGTCATCGCCCATTTTCAAAACAGCGGCGGCCTAAAAGTCAAATCCCCGGTGTCGGTCGCCGGCGTGCGCATCGGCCGGGTATCTGCTATCCGACTGGACAAGGACAGCCACGAATCGGTCGTGGAAATGCGCATCGAATCGCAATACAACAATCTACCCAGCGATTCCGGCGTGAGCATTTATACCGCCGGTCTGCTGGGCGAACAGTACGTCAGCCTGGACCCCGGCTCGTCGGACGAATATTTAAAGGATAAAAGTACCATCGACATCACCAGTTCCGCCATCGTGCTGGAAGAAATGATAGGCAAATTCATGTTGAACAAAGCGGAAGGCAAATAATGTCCAAGCTGACATTAACCGAACAGTCGCCCGGCCACTTTACCGTGGAAGGCAGCCTGACTTTTGCCAGCATCGACAAACAAACCTTGCAATCCTTCAAGTTTCTGAAAGGCATGGACAGCATGTGCATCGATCTAGCTAAAGTCCAGACCACCGATAGCGCAGGCCTGGCCTTGATGATCGAATGGATCAGGCTCAGCCGGATGGGCCGGGTCAAGCTGTCCTTCAAGAACATTCCGGCTCAGCTGCTGGCATTGGCCAAACTCAGCGGCTTGGACGAAACCGAATATTTTGCAACCCACACGCATTAAGCTGCATTCCAATTTACAAACCAATAAAAATCCATGGATAAATTACTGATTACCGGCGGCCAACCGCTACACGGCGAACTGAGAATCTCCGGTGCCAAAAACGCCGCCCTGCCAATTCTGGCCGCTACTTTATTGTCCGATGTGCCGGTCAGCGTCGGCAACATTCCGCATTTGCACGACATTACTACTACCATGGAATTGTTGGGACAAATGGGTGTGGGCCTGACCGTCGACGAAAAAATGAACATCGAAGTCGATACCAGCACCATTCACAAATACGAAGCGCCTTATGAACTGGTGAAAACCATGCGCGCCTCGATTCTGGTATTGGGACCCTTGTTGGCGCGTTTCGGCAAAGCCTATGTCTCGTTGCCCGGCGGTTGCGCCATCGGCACACGGCCTGTAGATATTCACATCGACTCGCTGCTGAAAATGGGCGCCGACATTACCGTCGAAGCCGGCTATATACACGCCAAGGTTAAGCGCTTGCAAGGCTGCCATCTGGTGCTGGATAAAGTCACCGTGACCGGCACCGAAAACATTCTAATGGCCGCCACACTGGCCGAAGGCGTGACCATCATCGAAAACGCCGCGAAAGAACCGGAAGTCACCGACCTGGCGCATTTTCTAAATAAAATGGGCGCCAAAATCACCGGCGTCGGCACCGATATTCTCACCGTGGAAGGCGTGGAAAGACTGGGCGTCGAAGGCTTGCATTACGACATCCTGCCCGACCGTATCGAAACCGGCACGTATCTGGTGGCCGGCGCGATCAGCCGCGGCCATGTAAAACTGAAAAACACCGACCCCAACACGCTGGATGCGGTATTGGTTAAATTAAAAGAAGCTGGCGCCGACATCACCTGCGGCGAGAATTGGATTGAATTGAATATGCACGGCAAACGCCCTAAAGCCGTCACCGTGCGCACCGCCCCCTATCCGGCGTTCCCGACCGACATGCAGGCACAATTTACCGCGCTGAATTCCGTCGCCGAAGGCGTAGGCCTGATTACCGAAACCGTATTCGAAAACCGTTTCATGCACGTGCAAGAACTGCAACGGATGGGCGCGCAAATCAAGCTGGAATCCAACACCGCCATCTGCACCGGAAGCGGTCAACTAAAAGCCGCCCCGGTTATGGCTACCGACCTGCGGGCATCCGCCAGCTTGGTGCTGGCCGGTCTAGTTGCCGAAGGCGAAACTTTGGTAGATCGGATTTACCATATCGACCGTGGCTACGATCATATCGAAGAAAAATTGTCACAACTGGGCGCTACCATTCGCCGCGTTCCTAACTAAATCACTCGCAAAACCATGTTGACCATTGCCGTATCCAAAGGCCGTATTTACGAAGAAGCCCTGCCGTTTCTGGAACAAGCCGGCATCACGCCGATTGACGATCCGGACAAGAGCCGGAAACTGATTCTGCAAACCACCCGCCCCGACGTGCAGTTGGTGATCATCCGCGCTACAGACGTGCCGACCTTTGTGGAGTACGGTGCGGCGGACTTGGGCATCGCCGGCAAGGACGTGCTGATGGAACACGGTGCGGAGAGTCTTTACGAGCCGCTGGATTTAGGCATCGCCGGTTGCCGCTTGATGACCGCCGGCCCGGTTAATGCCCCGGAAGTGAAAGGCCGCTTGCGGGTCGCCACCAAATACGTCAAAACCGCACAGCGTTATTACGCCAACTTAGGCATTCAAGCCGAAATCATCAAGCTCTACGGTTCGATGGAGTTAGCGCCGCTTGTCGGATTGGCCGATTGCATCGTCGATTTGGTCGATACCGGCAACACCCTAAAAGCCAACGGCCTGGAGCCACGGGAACTAATCGCCAACATCACCTCTCGACTAGTGGTGAATAAAGCGGCGATGAAAATGAAACATCAAGCCATTCAAGCACTCATCGATCAGTTCGAAACCACGTTGGCCCAGAGGGTGTAATCATGACTGCGATCAAGATGCTGCGCCTAGATAGCGCGGCAATCGACTTTGACAAACAACTGCAAGCCCGTTTGGCCTGGGATGCCAGCGATGATTTAGAGATACACAAACGGGTATTGGACATCATCGCCGACGTAAAAAAGCGCGGCGACAAAGCCTTGCTGGAATACACCAACCGCTTCGACGGCACCGCGTTTAAAGCCGCCTCCGAACTGGAACTGGACCGAGCTGCATTACAACAGGCCTGGGATACTTTACCCAGCACCCAAGCCATCGCCCTACAAACCGCCGCCGACCGAGTTCGCGCCTACGCCGAGCATCAAAAGCTGCAATCCTGGCAGTACACCGAACTCGACGGCACCGTGTTGGGCCAAAAAGTCACCGCACTGGATAAAGCCGGCCTCTACGTACCGGGCGGCAAAGCCGCTTATCCGTCTTCGGTCTTGATGAACGCGATTCCGGCGAAAGTCGCCGGCGTCGGCGAACTAATCATGGTAGTACCGACACCGCGCGGCGAAACCAATGCACTGGTATTGGCTGCGGCGCAGGTCGCTGGCGTCGATAGGGTATTTACCATCGGCGGCGCCCAAGCGGTCGCAGCTTTGGCTTACGGCACAGAGTCGATCCCGGCGGTGGATAAAATCGTCGGCCCCGGCAACATTTACGTCGCCACCGCAAAGAAACTGGTATTCGGCCAAGTTGGCATCGACATGATCGCCGGTCCTTCCGAAATATTGATCATCTGCGACGGCGAGACCAACCCGGACTGGATCGCGATGGATATGTTCTCGCAAGCCGAACACGACGAAAACGCCCAGGCCATTTTAATCAGCGATGATGCCGCGTTTCTGCAGCAAGTGGAAGCCAGCATCAACAAATTACTGCCGGACATGGAGCGCGCCGACATCATCCGCGCCTCCTTGACCGGCCGCGGCGCGTTTATTAAAGTCGCTAACTTATCCGAAGCCGCAAAGGTAGCCAATCGCATCGCCCCGGAACATTTGGAGTTGTCCGTGGCGGAGCCGGAAGCCTTGTGCGAGCAAATTCATAATGCCGGTGCCATCTTCATGGGCCGTTTCACCGCCGAAGCGCTAGGCGATTATTGTGCCGGCCCGAACCACGTCCTACCCACCTACAGCACGGCCCGCTATTCATCGCCGTTAGGTGTTTATGATTTCCAAAAACGCAGTAGTTTGATTAATTGCTCGGCGGTGGGCGCGCAGAATTTGGGGAAGATTGCTTCGGTGTTGGCGCGTGGGGAGAGTTTGACTGCGCACGCGCGGTCGGCGGAATTTAGGATTTAATCAACAAACTCGTAGAGCCGGAAATGCGAAAGCATTTCCGGCCTGCAAATTATGCTGGCGAATGATCCTTCAGCCATTCTTTCAAGGCATCGTTCATCCTAGTCTGCCAGCCTTTGCCGGTAGCACGAAACGCCTCCAGCACCTCTGCATCCAACCTAATCCCGGCAAATACTTTCGTTGAATCCTTACGTGGCCGGCCACCTTTAGGCCTAAGCATTTCAACTGCCTGTTCCGTCCCAAATAACTCGGCAAACACCTCGCCGGCCGGGCGCATTTGTTTAAAATCGGTTTCGGTCAATTCGCGGACTTCGCCGTCAGCATCAGTTAACGGTAATGGTTTTGCCATATTTACGGGCCTCTCTTAAATTTGCTTTTCGGAAACTAATCACGCGGATTCCACCGGTCACGGGAGTAAAACATAGGACATGTAGCCGCCCATCCAGATAACCAATCGCAACAAAACGTCGCTCCGGATAATCTTTACGAACATCTTCCGTTGCAATCGCGCTAGACCAATCGAAATCGGCCACTCGCTCGGAGCTTAAGCCACGTTCGAGGATATTTCTGGCGCTTTTTGCAGGGTCGAACTCGATGATCATGAGGCATTAACGTATAAACAAAAACTGGTTAGAGCAAGTTTTTGTTTATACGAAAAGTGATTTTGTGTCGCTAACGCGACGATTTTTGTATGTCGGGTCTCGGCCCGACAGCCGAGATACTTTCTTTTGCTTGGCCAAAAGAAAGTATCCAAAGAAAAGGCCACCCGACATTCCGCCTTAATCCTGCGCGTCTTGCTTTTGCCGAGGGTTTTCGGAAGGGGCTCCCAGCCCCTCCGAAAACGAGCGGCATCCTTGCCGCTCCCCTACGCGCTATTCTCGCCAAAAGCTGCGATGCTCGGGGCGAAATAGCGGGAACAAAACCATCCCGAATTTGAACGGAAAACCGATCCGTAAGGGTAGAGCTCCAAAATTTAGAATTTACAGACCCTAGAAAGCGTTTCAATCGCGAACGATACGCTTCAAGTTGCTGATCACAGACTAGCACCATGAGGACCAATCTTGACATCACGCCCTTGGCGGCTAAGATCGGCGGCGAATTAACGGAATCGCCGCTTTCGGGTGCCTAGGAGAACGCAATGCTCGACGACCTAAATAAGTCCATAAAAATCCAACTCTACGAACGGGTCAGCAGCCCTTTGCTGGCGTCGTTCGGCATCGCTTGGCTCGGCTGGAACTATCGCTTTGTCTTGGTGTTGCTCACGTCCGGATCGTATACCGAGAAGTTCACCTATATCGATGCCAACCTGTTCCCGACTTGTCGGCAAATCCTACTGACCGGCACGGTTTACCCGCTGGCGACTGCGTTATTCATGCTATTCGTTTATCCGGTTCCGGCGAAGTACGTGTACCGCTATTGGCGGGAGAGACAGCGGGAACTGAAAGAAATTCAGAAGCAGATCGACGACGAAACGCCGCTAACCAGGGAAGAAGCCAAACAGATTCGTCAGGCTGCACTTAAGGCAACGCTCGACCACGAAACCGAAATCCAAAAGCAATCCGACGAGATTGCGAAGCTGAAGGAGTTTATCAAGGGTTTGCAGCAAGAAAGCCCTAACCCACAACAAAAGGAGGAACTTACATTTTCTGAATCTCCTCCTGCTTTGAAGCTTGGGGAATCGCAAATTGATATGTTAGCTAAGATGGCTCAGACGGACCAACACTCACGAGAAGAAGAGGTCGTAAATAATGCATCGACAGACCGATTGAGGGCAAACTACGATTTGCAGGAACTAGTGAGTAAAAAGTTAGTTCAAAGGGAAGGAGCGTATGTAAATTTAACTCATAAGGGGCGGTCCTTCTTAATCGAAGGCGGTTACGTCAAGAGCAACTTGACCGAATGACCCATAACCCAGCCACTAACGGTGGGTGCGGGACAGTATCGGCTTGCGCACGGCAAGCTACGGAGACGGGTTTCTGCTAGGGACCTTGCTCATAAACCTAAAGACTGGCAAACACGATTGGCGCTTTTGTATCCCGGAAACCGAGCCAGCTTAGGCCCGATTAGCGTAGCGTAATCGGACGAATGAAAAAATAATAATCTCTTTATTTCCGAGATCCATTTATTGCGACAATCATACGGGAAAAGAGGATAAACAAACTGCGTCAGATTCCGCTGCCCGAATCGGGCCTACCAAACCGTCTTAATAGCGGGAGGGTTTTTCTCCCGTTTGCCGCGCCGAGCACCGGAGCTTTTGAACGGATTAGCCCGAAGGGGTGCGGCATGGATGCCGCACGTTGCCGAAGGGGCAGGAAGCCCCTTTCGGCAACCCCGTTCAAAAGCTTCGGAGCGCAGGGAACAAGCGGCATCCGGGCCGCCTTTTCTTTGGATACTTTCTTTTGGCGGAGCAAAGGAAAGTATCTCGGTCGTCGGTCCGAGAACCGACATTAAAACAAGCCGTCGCGCCAGCGACACAAGCACTTAACAACTTAGCGCAATACCCCATTGCGATTGAATGACCAAAATCCCGCAACCCCCACGCCAAACAACCAAAACGCCCCCGGTAGCGGCACCGTTTGCAACACTACATTATCCAGGCCGGCGGTTTCGATGATACCGTTGGTAAATTCGCCGTGAATGTACAACCCACTCAAATTGGACAGGACATTTTGAAAATCACTTTGACTGGCGAACACCCCGCCTGTGCTGCCCAGCCGCCATTCCGAGGAGGGCGCAAAAGTCAGACTGATATGAGTCCAGCTACTATCCGGCACGATGTTCGGGTCTCGTTTCCAGAGTAGGCGTTGGCCGTTGCCAACTAACATGACGTCGGTGGTTTGCCAATTGACATCGCCATCGCGATAAGTCAGATCGTAAGAAAGTCCGGTAGCACCGGTCTGCGCCCCCAGGAAAGCAGCGGGAGCGGAGAAGGTAAAATCGCCGCTGTCAGGGTCGGTGGCGGCCAGATAATTGCCGGGATTGCCACCGCCCGATACGTAACTGGGTTGGTATTGGCCGATGATCGAATAATTGTTCTGGCTGAAATCGGCAAAACTGACGATTTGCCAGTTCTCGCTGTCGACATCGAACGAACTGGACACGCTGGCGAGAATCGGCTGCGACGTCAACAATGCGATAGCAACAGGTAATAACTGTTTTTTGTTCATGAGGGGTACTCCCAAGGTAAAAGCCCGGCACGGGCAACGTGCTTGCTTGGCCACAAGGCTCAAGGCATTAGTGAAAATAGTCGCAATTTTTGTCGAGCCTCGTATCTCCGCCTTCAAATATTCCAAGCATCGGGTTGTTACCAGGCGCAATAAGGCTTAAGGACCTTGCAAATATTAGACGATTTGTAATTTCCCGGCGGGGATTACTCCAGTATTCCGCAGTAAGTACCTATCTCAGCTTTTAAACGGACATACGAGACAAGGCCCGCCTTTTTGTCGGCTAAATACAAATTAACTTCTAGCGAACACCCGCAGCCGACAGGCTGCCATACAGAGCAAAAGAACATCAAAGGTTTTCGTGGAAAATGTCATTTGGCCGTCAGTTCACGAACTGCCAATAAAATAGTTGCCACGCCGGCGGTGTATACCTAAATGTCCTTAGCAGCATCCTGCACCAAGCCGCTCAAGCGCCGAATCAGCTCCCCTCTGGCACTGGTTTTGCGCCAAACCATGCCTATGGTCCGGCTAGGTGCCGGCTCAGCGAATGGCAGATAACGTAGCCCCGGTTCGTCGCGCACCGCGATACGTGGCATGAAGGTGATGCCGGTACCGGCGCGAACCATTTGCCGCAAGGTTTCCAGGCTGGTGGCGCGAAGATCCTGTTCTTCGTCGGCGCCGATTGTTTGGCAGATTTGCAAGGCATGCCCACGCAGGCAATGGCCTTCGTCAAGCAACAGCAAATGTTCGCCGTTTAGATCGTCTGGCTCGACTTGCAACTTGGCTGCCAACGGATGACCGTCCGCGACAGCCAGCAAAAACTCGTCGTCGAACAAGGCCTGGCTTTCCAGGAAATCCTCGTAAATCGGCAGGGCCAGCAAAGCGCAATCCATCTGCCCGCTGCGAAGTTGCTGTAACAATTGCTCGGTTTTTTCCTCGACTAAAATCAGGCGGATGCGTGGCAAATGCTTTTTGATTAATGGTACCAATGGCGGAAACAAATAGGTCGCCAAGGTTGGAAACGCACCGAAACGCATATTACCGGCCAACGGGTCCTGGGCCGTCGCAGCCAGTTCCTTGATATTGTCCTGTTCTTTCAAGATGCGCCTTGCCGACGCCACGATCTGCTCGCCTAGCTCGGTAGGCAACACCTTTTTATTGGTGCGCTCGAAAATCTGGATACCCAATTCATCTTCCAACTTTTTAATCTGGGTACTCAAAGTCGGCTGGCTGATACAACAACGGTCGGCAGCCTGCACAAAGCTGCGCAAGTCGGCAACAGCGATTAAATAATGTAAATCCCGCAGATTCATAGCCACCCCGTAAATAGCCAATAGCTATCGTTTAAATGATAACAATCGATTATAAGTCGATCATCGCGCAGAAACGCGCCTCGGCCGCCAAAGCCGCGACTTAAAATAAAGTCTAAGCAGTCCTTGGTTACCCGCACAAGCGGCATATACTGCCTAAAGCGGATAGTCACATTTCCACAACAGCTGTAACTTTCCCACAAAATCTGTGGATAAGTCTGTTGGCAACCCGTTAAAAGCCGCGCTAAGTTGTTGCTGTGCTTAGAGTGGTGTTAAATTGTCTAAAATTTATACACTTTCCATTTCTTTAGACAACCCGGCACTTTGACCGGCCTCAGCCAAGGATCACAGATGATAGATTGGAACCACACCTATGCGGCAATTTGGCGCCAGCGCCAGGCGTTTCTGCGTCCTGTTCGGCAAATCGATCCGATCCGGCTGGATCAACTGCTGGGCATAGAGCCGCAAAAACAGCAAATGATAGACAACACCCTGCGTTTCCTGGCGGGATTGCCGGCGAATAACGCCTTGTTGTGGGGCGCGCGCGGCACCGGTAAGTCTTCGCTGGTGAAAGCTTTGTTGAACGAGTATTTGCACGAAGGCTTAAGAGTGATTGAAGTGGATAAACAAGATTTGCTGTATCTGCCGGAAATCGTCGACGACATTCGCGAACATAATCAGCGTTTTATTATTTATTGCGACGATTTATCGTTTGAGAACGGCGACGCTCTCTACAAGCCGCTGAAAAGTGTATTGGAAGGCTCTATTGAAATGCCGCCGGAGAATGTGCTGTTTTACGCCACGTCCAATCGCCGCCATTTGCTGCCGGAACATATGCGCGACAATCTGGATACGCTGCTGATTGACAACGAGGTGCATTATTCAGACACCATCGAGGAAAAAATCTCACTGTCCGACCGCTTCGGTTTGCGACTGGCGTTTTACCCGCAGCATACTCAGACATACCTGGATATTGTCGACAGCTATTTCGTCGATTATCGCGGCAACCGCGAGGCTTTGCACAAATCGGCGCTGGATTTTGCCCATCAGAATGCCGCCAAAAACGGCAGAACCGCGAAGCAATTTTTCAATGCCTTTAGTAATGACGAGCGTACCGAACAGCTGTAACTCCGTTCTAAACAAAGCGGCTCTCGGACTGGCGGGAGCCCGCTTAATACTTTGGCCCCCGATTTCGCAGGATTAACGGTATCGCGGAAATAATTACCAATAGAGCCGGCAATACTGTCTATTTAAAATCTTCGTCGTCGAGAATAATCGAGCCGTCCTGCGCCCAATTCACTTGGGTGATACCCGGCTCCTCGGCTTCCAGCGCTTTAATAATCGCTTCTTTTTCATTCAGGAGTATTTGCTGCGCCCGCACCTGATCGGCCAAGGCCCGGTTTTCCAACAACATCCGTTTGTGCGCCAGACCGTTCTCGACCACATTGACAATTTCCAGATTGCTCCAGGGCTTGTTGATAAAGCGAAACACTTCCGCCTCATTGATGGCGTGCTGGGCGCCTTCCAGATCGGCAAAACCGGTCAACACGATACGTATCGCGTCCGGCTGCATGCGCTTGAACAAAATCAAAAAGTCGATACCGTTAATCCCCGGCATCCGGTAATCGGAAATCACCAAATCAAAGCTATGTTCCTCAGCTAACAGCAGCGCTTCCTCGCCGCTGGTTGCGGTAACGGGTTCGTACTGTTTCAGCAACCGCGTCAGCGCTTTCAGCACGTTCGGCTCGTCGTCGACGATGAGTATTTTAATATCTGCCTGGTTCATGATTTTGCACTAACAGTGGTCTATTGATGACATAGTCTGGCAGGTAAAGCCCCTTCTGCAAGTTTAGTATTCAAAAACCGCCAGACGCACCGGACTATTCGGCAGACGCCGATTCCGGCGGCCGAATCGGCAGCCAGACTCGAAACCGGCTACCCTGCCCAAGCTGGCTGCTTACTTCGATTTTACCGCCATGCTTACGGACGATATTCTGCGAAACCGACAACCCTAGCCCGGTGCCCTTGCCGACCGGCTTGGTGGTGAAGAACGGCTCAAACAAACGCGGCAGGTTCTCCGGGGCAATACCTTTGCCGTTATCGCGGATTTCCACCCAGACATTCGGCTCCGTGCAACCGGTACTAATATGAATATCGCCTTTGGTATCAATCGCGTGCGCGGCGTTAATCAGTAAATTCATAAACACCTGATTCAATTGCGAAGGCAGGCAATAAATCTCCGGTATCTCGCCGTATTGCTTGTGTACGGTGCAATGGTACTTCAGCTCGTTGTTGATAATATTCAGCGTGGAATCCAACCCTTTATGCAAATCGGCCAATTCCCAATCGTTTTTATCGGCATGCGCAAAATCCTTCAAATCCTGAATAATGTCACGCACCCGCGATAAACCTTCCATGGACTCAGCAATCAATTCCGGAATATCGCCGCGCAAATAGTCAAGCTGCTTGGTTTGTTTCAGCGTGCGCAAATTTTGCAGCGCCTCCTCAGAAAAGTTTTTTTCGGCTAAAGCGGCGTTGTAAGCATCCATCACGCAAAAAACGTCGCACAAATAGCCGTTCAGCGTATTCAAATTAGAATTGACGAAACCAATGGGATTATTGATTTCGTGGGCAATGCCGGCCGCCAGTTGCCCTATCGCCGCCAATTTTTCCGATTGCAATAGTTGCAAATGTACAGACTGATTCTCCTGATGCCGGCGTTGCACTTCGGCTTCCAGATAGGTATTTTGGTTTTTTAGCCAATCACGGGCATGCTTCAGTTCCAGCTGGGTTTTGATTCTGGCCAATAGAATCGACAAATGACACGGCTTGTAAAGATAATCCACCGCACCCAGTGACAAACCTCGCTCTTCCTCCAAATCAGAGGTCAAGGCGGTCACGAATATCACGGGAATATCGCCGGTTTTGGGATCGGCTTTTAACTGGCCGATGACTTCATACCCATCCATATCGGGCATCATCACATCCAACAAAATCAAATCCGGCTTTGGCGCACCACCCGCCAATTGCAACGCACGCTGCCCGTTGGTCGCTACCAAAATCTGGTAATACGGGGCGAGAAACTGCCCGAAAACCGACAGGTTGATAGACTCGTCATCGACTAACAAAATGGTGGCTTGGCGCTCTGTCGATTGTTTATCGGATTCCATCTAAATTCCGTTGGCTTGGGTGAACCATGATCTGGATTGACTGCAAGCGTCTCAGGCAAGCCGATTCCGGTCACGAACCCGCTTTTTGGCGCATCGGCAAAGTTTACCCGATTGTTGATGACATTCCAGCATGAACAGTGTGCCGATAGCCTAAAGTGCCTTTTGGCACTGCTTATAACCGCATATCACGGAGTTTATGCCGTAAAAGCCGATCTGATAAAGACAAATCGCTTACGCCACAAGATTGGATCAGCGAAACCACCAATACACACTAAAATAAAAGGGGAAAACCACTGGCTGTTTTGCCCATGCCGAATAGATCAAACCCCATCATGCCAGGCCTCAACGAAAGCGAAAGCGCAATTGCTACTACTCCTACAGGTTTCCATCGCCTATGACCATCATCCCTCCCGATACCGGACTGCCGGCACACCCAGCTGGCGATATGCTGGCAACGGTCGGCAGTAACGATCAGACGTTACGCATACTGCTCAAATCCGATCTGTCGGTACGCCAAGTCCTCGACACCACCGATTTGCGCGTACGCGCTGCCTGCGGCGGTTTGGGCACCTGTGGCGCGTGTCTGATTCAAACCGTCGACGGCGAATTTAACCCACCGACGCTGGCGGAACGGCAAAAGCTGCTTCCTGAAGATTTGGCTGGCGGCATACGTTTAGCCTGCCAGTTGCGGGCACGCAGCGACTGCACGCTTTATCTGGACAATCCGGCGCCGCATTCCGCCTGGAAAAGTCTGGACCCCACCCCGCTTTATCAAGCCCACGCTAATCCTACCGTTTCCGAGTATGTCTACGGGGTGGCGGTAGACCTGGGGACAACACACATCCGCCTATCGTTGTGGAATCGGCAATCCGGCCGACGCATCGGCACCCGTTACAGCATCAATCCACAAGTCGCGCATGGCGCGGACATTCTGACCCGGCTGGATGCCGAGCGCCTGGACGATCAAGATTGCCGACGCATAGGCCGGGAAGCGCGCGCGGCCATCATCGACGGCATACGCGACATTCTCAGCCGCGATATGGGCGAAATAACGCCGATACTGGCGGAACTGGGCAAAGTATTAATAGTGGGCAATACCGCGATGTTGACGCTGATTTGCGGCAATAGCGGCGACAGCCTCTACCAGCCCGAGAACTGGCAAAGCCCTATCGCCTGTCTGCCCGCCGATGTCGATGCCTGGCGGCAGACATGGCGCACGCCGCATGCCGACATCGACATCGCCCAACCGCTGGCTGGTTTTATTGGTTCGGATTTACTGGCCGACCTGCTCGCTACCGGCATTACTGAACAATCGCAACCGATGCTGTTGGCCGACTTCGGCACTAATACCGAAATCGCCGTGTGGGACGGCAGCAACCTGTGGGTCAGTTCCGTGCCGGGCGGCCCCGCTTTCGAAGGCGTAGGTATGCGCAACGGTTTAACCGCAGAAGCCGGCGCGATTTGCAAAGTGTCGGCAAGCGGCTTACGGACGATAGGAGATGTCCAGGCGCGCGGCTACTGCGCCAGCGGCTTCATTGATGCCATTGCCTTGCTACTGGACCAAAAGCATCTGAAACCGTCCGGACGCTTCGCCGAACCGCTGTCCGAACAAGGCTTTTTATTGCAAACCAACATGCCCAAAAGTGCCATTTTTGCGAGCGACATCGATATTTTCCAGCGTGCCAAGGCATCGACAGCCGCTGCCATGTCACAATTGATGTCGTACGCAGGCTTGGCAATAAGCGATTTGAATCGTCTGTGGATTTGCGGAAGTTTTGGTCAACATTTGGACCTAAACAGCGGGTTTCGGGTTGGCTTACTGCCTCCTATACCCCCCGAACGGGTCAGCCTGCTGACCAATGCCAGTCTGGCCGGCTGCGAACAACTGCTGTTGAATCCGGCCGGGCCAAGTCTGTTAAACAATATTGTGCAACGGGCGCGCGTGGTCAATCTTGGCGGGGTTTTCGAATATGAAAACCGCTTTATCGACAATTTACGCTTGCAGCCCATGTCCATCGAGGAATTCGAATAATGCTCGACGCTTATATTCAATCCTATAACCAGGCGGTATTCGAAACCGATAAGCCGGCCGCCCTGGAGGTCGTCAATCACGCCTTAAACGACGGATTCAGCCCCGAGGATATCGTCTTCAAATTAGTCATCCCGGCCATCGAGTTGATGATGACCTTAATCGAAAAAGATCCGGACGCCAATCTGGCCCAGCATTTCATGACCGCGCAAATTGCGGCCGACGTCACCGAAAAAATGCTGGAGAAGTTCAGTAAACCCCCGGAAATGATAGGACGGGTCGTCATCGGCGCAGCTTACGGTGACCTGCATTCCCTGGGCAAACGGATCGTCAGCGGCTGCTTGAAATCACTGATGGTGGATGTGGTCGATCTGGGCACCAACGTCACAGCCGAAAAATTCGTCGATACCGCGGTATCCGAGAGCGCCCAAGTCATCGCGGTATCCGCCATGATGGTCCACACCGCCACCAGCGCAAAAGGCAGTCTGGGCGTGCGCAGTTTGTTACAGGAGCGTGGCCTGGAACAGCAAATCAAACTGGCGGTAGGCGGCGCTCCCTACCGTTTCGATCCTGAGTTGTACACCAAGGTCGGCGCGGATGCCTGGGCGCCGGATGGCGTCACCGCGGCCAAAGTCATTGTCGATCTGATTCGCGAGGTCAAGCCATGACACCTTTGGAAATCCTCACCGCAGCGATGACCGGCAGCCCCGCGCCGCGCGTTCCGGTTTTTTGCAATCTGCCCGATCACGGCGCACGGGAATTGGGCATGCCTGCCAAGCAATACTTCAGCAAGGGCGAATATGTGGCCGACGGCCAATTACGCCTGTTGCGGCGCTACGGCTACGACAACATCTGGAGCCTGCATTATGTCGGCAAAGAAGCGGAATTGCTGGGTTGCCGGGAAATCCTGTTTGCCGACGACGGTGCGCCGAATGTCGCTGACTTCGTCATCAAAAATCTGGACGACATTGCCAAACTCGAAATTCCCACCGACATTACACTTCACCCAGCCTGGCAATCGGTTTCCGACTGTCTAAAGATTTTGCAAAGTGAAGTCGGCACTACACATCCGACTTGCGCCTACGTCACGGCCTCGACCACGTTACCGGCCATCTTGATGGGTATGGATAAATGGATGGAGTTATTCCTGCTGGGTCCTTTTGATGTCCGCGACGAACTGCTGCGCAAATGCTCGGATTTCTGCCAGCAGGAATTCGCCGCCTTACGGGCCTTGGGCGCCAATGTATTGATTTACTCCACGCCATTTGGCTCGCCCTACTTCGTCAGCCGCAAGCAAATTGAGCAAACAGTACTGCCCTGGATGCGCCGCGACTTGCTGCCGGGCGGTAGTGAAGGCCTAGTTTATTACTGCGGCATGGCGGCTTTTAACGATGTGATCGATTTGGTTTTCGATGAACTTCACATCAAAATTCACCACATCAGCCCACTCGCCGACTTAGCCGAAGCCAAACGCCTGATCGGTAATCGCGGCCTGACCTGCGGGGTCATCGACGATATAAAAATGATTCACTGGAGCGTCGAGCAAACCCGCGCCGAAGTGCAGCGTATTGTCGAAATCGGCAAAACCGGCGGCCATTTTTTGTTCGGTAACGGCGTCATGCCAATGGCCGTGCCCGAGGCCAACATTCGGACCATGGTCGATGCAGCATTCGAATACGGGAGACTGCCATGAAAACCTTCGCGATACATCCGGAAAATCAAACTCCGCTGACCATGGTGGGCTGCGGCATTTTGCGTAAGGAAGTGGACGGACTAATCGCGAAAAATCACTGGAACGTGCATACCCATTATCTGGATTCAGCCTTGCACAATTACCTGAATCGTTTGTCGACCGAGCTGAATCAGGCGCTGGAAGAACGCGAGAAACTCGGTGAAAAAACCGTGGTGTTTTACGGCGGCTGCCACCCGTTGATGGAAAAATATCTGGAGGGCCACCACACTTGCCGCACCCACGGCCAAAACTGTATCGTCATGCTGCTCGGCTACGAGTTATTCATGCAGGAACTGGAAAAAGGCGCGTATTTTTTACTGGAAGACTGGGCCTTGACCTGGGAACCCATGATCACCGCCTGCTTCGGCGCAAACATGACGGTGATCAGGGAGATATTTCACAGTAGTCATAAATATATTCTGGCGCTGCGTACCCCGTGTAACGGCGATTTCAGCGCCGCCGCCGAAACCGCTGCGCGCTTCGTGGATTTGCCGCTGGCATGGATGGATGTCAGCCTGAAGCATTTGGAAACCGTTTTGGCGGATGCCATTCAACGCCGGCTTGCTGCGGAACAATGACCCAAGCGCCCTCCCATCAAGAGCTGCAGGACCAAATCAAGCAATTGGAAACCCGCGTCCGCAAACTTTCGGAAGAAAAAGCCAATCTGTATCTGATCCTGCACATGCTGGAGTTGTTAAACCCCATCGCCGGCGTCGAAGGATTGTTAGAGAGCTTAATGACTGCTTTGTGCGGCAGTTTGGGCGGCAGTAATGTCGAAATTTATTATCTGGACGCGGGGGCAATCCATTACGCCAATTTAGCCGGCGAACGCCAAATTATTGATCATATCGACGATCCCTTAATCAACGAAGTTTTTCAGCAGCGCCGCTTTGTCGAACAAGCCACGGATTCTGAGCACACGCTACTGCGCGGCATGACGCCGGCTATTGCCTGCACCTGGGTCATGCCCTTGCAGGTGGGCAAAGAATTAATCGGTGCCATCAAAATGACCGATATGTTGGGCTCCGCGCAAATGCGCGATTATCTATCGCCGTTTTTCTCGCACATGGCGCTGATATTGAGCAATGAAATCAAAACCCGCATCGCGGAAAGCGCGAACCAGGCCAAAAGTAATTTCCTGGCCACCATGTCGCACGAAATCCGCACCCCGTTGAACGGTATCTTGGGAATGGCGCAACTGCTGAGTCTACCTGACTGCGACCCAAGCAAGCATCAAGAATGCGCCCGCACTATCCTCGCATCCGGACAGACTCTATTAACCCTGTTAAACGATGTGTTGGATTTGTCCAAAATCGAAGCCAATCGGCTGGAGCTGGTTTACTCTGCCGCGCAGCCTCGGCAAATCATCACCGAAGTCCAGTCGCTGTTCGGGGAAAGCGCACATCAGAAAAACCTGCAAATCGAAACCGTCTGGCTCGGCCCAAGCGAGCAATGCTATCTACTGGATCAAATCAGAGTCAGGCAAATGCTGTCAAATCTGGTCAGCAATGCCATCAAATTTACTAATCAAGGCGCGATCAAAATCCAGGTAATAGAGTTGCATCGGCAAGGTTCGCAAGCACAACTGGAATTTTCCGTGTCCGATCAAGGCATCGGCATTGCCGCCGACCAACAGAGCCTACTTTTCAAACCCTTTACCCAAATCGACGCCAGTTCGACGCGGCGTTACGCCGGCACCGGTCTGGGCTTATCCATCGTCCAACGCTTTGCCGGGCTGATGCAGGGCGAAGCCGGCGTGGAGAGTAGTCCGGGCAGGGGCGCCCGGTTCTGGTTCAGAATTCGCTGCGACCTGGTTGACTGTCAACTGCATAACCACACTTCCGCACAACAGCGCTTACCCGTCCCTTGCGCGGAGCTGTATTCCGCAGCAGTCAATGCCGAACATTATCAAGATGCGCCAGCCCATCCGGAACAACCCTTCTTTGCGGCAGCCGACCCGGCAATCAGCGCGGAAGACATCGCCTTGCTGCACCACAACCAAGAATTACGGCCGCTAATGGACGAACTCGATAACTTATTAGCCAAAAACATGTTCCATGCCATTAATCACGTTAAAGCATTGCAAAATTTACTGCGCGCTAGTGCGCTAGAACCAGGGTTTTCCGAAATAGCTCAGTCGGTTAACGAAATGAAATTCGACCAGGCACGCCAGCAGTTGCGGCAGCTTTATTCAGCCTTGGGTTGGAATGGAGTAGAAACCGAATGAACAGCAAACAATTGAAAATTCTCGCCATCGACGACACCCCCGCCAACCTGGCCTTGTTGGGTTTGGCATTGCAGGACGATTATCAAATTCAAATCGCCACTTCCGGCGCTAAAGGCTTGGAACTGGCGCTGGATGAGCCGCCTGATCTGATTCTGCTCGACATCATGATGCCGGATATGGACGGCTACGAAACCTGTCGGCGGATCAAGGCCAGTCCGCTGTTAAAAGACATTCCGATTGTGTTCGTGACCGCTTTAAACGAAATTCAAGCCGAGGCCTTGGGCTTTTCTTTGGGCGCCGCGGACTATTTGACCAAACCCATCAGCATCGAAATCGCCCGCTTGCGGATTCGCAATCTGTTGCAACGCGAACAATTTCGTCAAGAGCTGCAACGCCGCGAGGCTGGGCAACGCCTGGCGGCCAGTGTATTTGCCCACACTCACGACAGCGTCGTCATTACCGACAGCGAGAACCGCATTATTGATGTCAACGCGGCTTTTAGTCGAATTACCGGCTACGCGCGCGAGGAAGTGCTGGGTAAAAATCCCAGTATTCTCAAATCCGGCCGGCAATCCGCGGAATTTTACAAAGCCATATGGCAAGCACTGAACGCACACGATCATTGGAGTGGCGAACTGTGGAACCGCAATAAAAAAGGCGAGGTTTTTGCTGCGCTGACCTCGATTTCGGTAGTGCGGGACGACGACGGCAAAATTCATCATTACATCGGTTTGTCGGCCGACATTACCCCGCTGAAGAACCATGAATACGATCTGGAACGCATCGCCCATTTTGATCCGCTGACCGGCATCCCCAACCGCGTATTACTGGCAGACCGCCTAGCCCAAGCGCTGGCCCACACACACCGCGCCGGCAACCATATGGCGGTATGCTATCTGGATCTGGATGGTTTTAAACCGGTCAACGATCAGTACGGCCACGAAGTGGGCGATCAATTGCTGATTGAAACATCCCTACGCATCCGCGACTGCCTGCGCGCCGGCGATACTGTGGCTCGCATCGGCGGCGATGAGTTTGTGCTGCTATTGCTGGATTTTAACGACAGCCGCGAATGCGAGGCGGTATTGGAGCGCATGCTTTGCAAAGTCGCGGAACCCATGTCGATTGCAGATAACCTGGTCTGTGTCTCCGCCAGCGTGGGCCTTACCCTGTACCCCGACGATCTGGCGAGCGCGGACACCTTGTTGCGGCATGCCGACCAGGCCATGTATGTCGCCAAACAACGCGGCAAAAATCGCTACCACCTGTTCGATCAGGAACTGGATCGGATAGCGCTGATACGCGGCGAAACCTTAACGCAAATCGAAACCGCGCTGCTGAATAACCAGTTCGTGCTGTATTTTCAACCCAAGGTCAATATGCGCCTGGGTAAAGTGCTGGGTGCGGAGGCTTTGATTCGCTGGCGGCATCCCGAGCGCGGCTTATTGTCGCCTGCGGCGTTTTTACCCGACATAGAAGGCACCGAACTGGTCATCGCCCTGGGCAATTGGGTATTGGCCCGCGCCCTGGACCACCTGCAAACGTGGCAAGACATGGGCTTGAACATTGCCATCAGCATCAATATCGCCCCGCGCCACTTACTGCACCAGGATTTCGTCGACACCTTGAAAACCGGCTTTGCCGCGCATCCGCAACTGCGCCCCCACTGCCTGGAACTGGAGATATTGGAAACAGCCGCACTGGAAGACATTGGCCGCGTCACCGCCGTAATGAAGGAATGCCAAAAACTGGGCGTCGGCTTTGCGTTGGACGATTTCGGCACCGGCTATTCGTCACTGACCTACCTTAAAGCCTTGCCGGCCGACACCTTAAAAATCGACCAATCCTTTATTCGCGACATTCTCGGCGACCCGGAAGATCTGGCCATCGTCGCCGGCATTATCAATCTCACCGCCGCCTTTCATCGGCAAGTAATAGCCGAAGGCGTCGAAACCGATGAACATGGCTTGCTATTGCTGAAACTGGGCTGCGATAACGCCCAGGGCTACGGCATTGCGCGGCCGATGCCTGCTGCAGATTTGCCCGCCTGGATCAGCCACTGGCATCCTAATCGAGAGTGGTTGGAAAAATCACGTCCCCAAGCCGGAGCCGCCGAAAAGTAACTATGGCTGATGACCACCATGATGCATAGCATGTCCACCGGGCACAGCATGGCGAGCGTGGTCGCTGAGTTGGGCATCGAAATAGCTGTGCACTGCCTCAATCAGCTGCTTATCTTCACTCCGATACTCTATCTCGGCACCGTTCGGCAATTCCCGATAGGCAAAACTGACTTTCCCGGCTGCCGACGCCAAGGCGTTTAGCCCCGGCATGTCATCCCCATGAATGCGCCGCGGCCCTGAAAAATCGCCAGCCGCAAAATGTGTAGCCAGTTGCGACAGATGACTGCGCACTAAGCCAATTTGTTGGCTGTCAGCGGCATCCTTAGCGATCACTTGTTGAATACCGCCGGTATCAGTCTTATTGAAAATATGCAGGGTTTTTTCCAGTGCAAACGGCATGACATGGCTGCCGCGCTCTTGCACTTCGTCCAAGCGCGATGGATCGACAGGTGGGATGGCCTGGACAGTAGGAACCGTTAACACCAACGCCGTAATCAGTAATGATTTGTTCATCTTAATCTTCCTTTATCTGTAACTGCCGGTTCAGGTATCGTCACTTGGCTTGCGAATAATCACGGTCGACAAGGCCAACAACAAAATGCCGCCGGACACCAGCAAAATGCCCATATCGGCCTGATGATGGGCTTGAATATCCGCGATCAACAATCTAGCCAGCGCGGTGATGGCAATGTAAATCAGACAACGCACTGGCATTAAGTTAGTTTTGAAATAGATGCCGACCATCGCACCCAATTCCAAATAAATAAACAACAGCAAAATGTCACCAATGGTGGCGTGGCCTTGCAGCATCATGCCGCCGTATGCCACCACCGCCGACCAGACAATACTGGCACCAATGACAAACAAGGCCAAATAATGAAACACTTCTATCAGCAAATTGCCTATTTCGTCCGCCAGCAATTTGGCCTGCTCGTTCAATTGTCTGAAACGCTGAATATCCAACACTTTACCTCACTGAACAGGCTGAGTATGAGCCGGCATTGCTACGGGCATCTGGCCTGCCTGGATGATTTTGAAACCGCGCTGCGCCATCATCACGCCCATCGCGATCACCAATATTGCGGAAACCTTTACCAGCTGGCGCATGAAAACCTGCGACAACAAGCTGGCGAAGAACCCAAACCCCAATAACGGCGCTAAAGTACCGAGACCAAACCAGAACAGCATCGACGCGCCCTGTAGCGGGTCGCCGCTGCCGGCGGCCATCACATACATAGCCTGTAACGGCCCACAGCCCAGCAAAAAACCGGTCAACAAGCCGGTACGCAACGCACTGCGCGGTTTGCGCATTTCATCGGCAAGCTGGCGATTGACAGCCTTGGGCATACGCAAGGTAAAGCGGCGCAAGATGGCAAAGACGTTGAGCATCTTCAGACCGTACAGCAACAGAAACAAGCTTGCCACCAAAGCCAGTCCGCCGCGCATTGGCGGGGTAATCGCAATAGTGGCGCCCAACAAGCCAAAGCCGGCGCCGAGTGCGCTGTAAGACAAGGTCTTGCCGATGGCGTAACTAAAATGCGCCAGCAGCTGGCGGGACTTGGTTTGACGGGGATCGGTGTAACCCACCACAAAACCACCGCACATACCGATACAATGAAAACCGGTGAGAAAACCGATACCCAACAATACCGCTTGGTCCATGTGCGGTGATATTTGTTGCATCACGCCGGGCATCAGACTCTTACCCCAGAACGTCACGCCGCCGACCGCCAGCAATAACAACAGAAAAATCAACAGGCCTTTCAGCTTCCCTGCGGCAGGCCGCGGCGTCAGTGCCACACCGTAACCCTTGGCACGAATGGCTTGGTCTATCGCCGCTTCGTCGGCAAGCTGGTCGTCGAATTGCACATCCACCGTCGCGCGCGCATAGCTGACATCCAGCGTTATCACACCCGGCAAATCGGCCAGCGCTAGGCGAATGGTGTCTTCACAACCAGGGCAATGCATGCCTTCGACTGTTAAATGCCTGTTGATTATCGTCATATCCCGCTCCCCGACAATTGGCGCTTTCCGGTTAGACCACCAGGAAATCGCGCATCATGCCCATATCTTCATGTTCCAGGTTATGGCAGTGGTACATGAATAAACCTTTAAAATCCTGGAAGGGCTTGATGATTTTGACCCGCTCGCCCGGCATCACCAACACCGTGTCTTTCCAGCCGCCTTCGATAAAACCCTCTTTAACCGTGGCGTAATCTGCGCTTTCGTTATTGGCGATGGTTCGGCTGAGGATTTGAAAATATTGGCCGTGCAAATGAATCGGATGGGCCATGGACATCATCATACCCATTCCGCCTCCCATACCGCTCATACCGCCCATGCCGCCCATCTGATGCCCACCGGCTTCTGCGTTATCGCCGCCGTGGCGCATGCCCATCATACCCATGCGCCGGTGCTCACCTTCGCCCTGGTTGTTATCACCATGCCGCATACCACCCATCATGCCCATACCGCCCATTTTGTGGGAACCGGCATCGGCCTTCTCGGCACTGCTGTGCTCGCCACCGGCTTTATCGCCGTGTCCGCCACCGCCATGCGCATGAAAAATTTCCAGCAATTGCACGGTATTTACGGGAATGCGCTCGCTCGGCAAAATATCGTTATAAGCATAAGGCCGGCCATTTAAAACCATGCGCATCGGCCCTTCCGAAATAGCGATGGGCACCGGTTTACCGGGATTGGCTGTGTCGTTTACGCTGTAATGGTTAATTTTCGCCAGGCTGTTAGGTAATTTCGGACTATCACTTTGCTGCCGGGTGACTTTCACCGTAAAAATCGGATAGTCGCTACCCACCGGTATGGCGCTAGCATGCATACCCATGCCGCCACCCATACGGCCATGATCGCCTTGACCACCGCCCATCATCCGTTCGGCCATGCCCGGCAATACGCCGGAAAAAGAACGGCTGCGCAACACCAACTGAGAGCCAACTTTACGCCCGCTGAAATCCGCCCAAATATCCAAACGCTCGCCGGGGGCCAGCATCACGTAAGGTTTATTGACCGGTGCTTCCAACAAACCGCCATCGGTGCCGATGACGGTGATAGGCGATTTGTCGTCCCAAGCCAGTTTGTAGATGCGCGCCGTTGAGCCGTTGAGGACGCGGAAACGATACGCTCGACTGGCGACGTCGAGCTGAAAATTGGCCAGACCGTTCACTAAAATCCGGTCGCCGTAAAAACCCATCATTCTGTCGTGCATGGCATGCACATATTGCAATTGATTATTCGCGTCGAACTTGCGGTCCTGAATCACGATCGGCACTTCGTATTCGCCGCCGGGCAGTTCCAGGCGCCGTTCTTCCTCGTCGTTAACCAAAATCGCACCCGCCAAACCGTGATAAACCTGCTTGGCTGTGGTGTTGTGCGGATGCGGATGGTAAATATTCATGCTGGCACGATTAAGCATTTCAAATTCGTACACAAACACTTGGCCGCTGTCTATCGTGTACAGCGGATGCCCGTCCACTTCCGCAGGTACATGCAAACCATGCCAGTGGGTAATACTCGGTTCGTTAAGCTGATTATGCAGATTGATTCTGATCTTTTGGCCCTTTTCGAAGCGCAGTATCGGCCCCAAATAAGAGCCGGGAATTTCCGCTAAAGTCTGCGCCGGTCCCTTCACCAACTTGGCAAAATATTGCTGCACGCGCGTGGGCTGGCCGGGCAAAATAGCCACCGCGTTTGGTTTGCAGATCAAGTCCAATTCAACGTCCGGGTGAAAATTGGCCGAGGCTTTGCGCGGCGGCATCGTCGGCATCTCGGCCATGTTTTCCATCGCTCTCAGCCATGCGGGCGCCGCAGCCCACGCCATTAATCCCGCTCCACTTTGTGCAAAAAAGCGCCGACGTGACGTATTGATTGAATAAGACATATACCCTCCTCAAACGATTTTTTATAGTTATACGCCAGGCGGTTGGCACCGGATGGCGGAATCAACGGCGTAGCACAACCGTCAATATTAGTCTAGCCTAATTCAAAGGTGATGGCGGGGCGACATTGGCAACGCTTCTCTGCGCGGCGTAGTGCTATGAATGCGGTTGCCTATCAAACCGAGCGCCAACAAGGCGGCCAATCCTGCCAAGCCTCGTCGCCAGGCACGTTCGTCATCCTGCCACAGCTCTAACGATGCCCATAGTTGCCAGCTCAGCGCGTTAAACAATACATAAACCGCCACCAGTATCACGAACCAACCAAACCCGCGGCGTAACGCGGTCGCGCTGATGAAGTTGGATAACCAGCCACCCAGAAAACTGCCCATTACCGCACCCACCGTCACCAGCGCCATCAACGGAATATCCAGTTGGGCGTGATTCGCGTAGCCGCTCAAGCCGGCGCTAGCGTTCATGACAATAACCAGTAACGACGTACCGATAGCCGCCGGCATCGGCAAACCCACCAGCAAGGTCAATGCCGGCACAATCAAAAATCCGCCACCGACCCCCACCAAGCCGGTCAGCCCACCGACCAAAACCCCGTCGAACAACAATCGCAATACCGGTGTTTGTAAAGGACACATCGGTAACGTCTGCTCAACAGCCGGCTGGCTTGGCGTTTTCTTGAAAATCATCGCCAGACCCGTCAACAATGTAATCGCGCCAAAAAACACCATGAGCCAGTCCCCGGAAAAATGGCCGGCCAAGCGGCCACCGCCGAATGCGCCGAGCATCCCGGCCAAACCGAATACCAGCGCGCTTTTCCAGCAGACATGGCCGCGCCGCGCATGCGGGATCAACGCCATCAGGCTGGAGACACCCACCACCACAAATGAGGTGACGATCGCGGTCTTGGGCGGTACATGCAGCACGTAAACCAGCATCGGCACCGTCAAAATCGAACCGCCGCCGCCCAACAAGCCCAACAGCAGGCCGATACAGATTGCCAAGATTAGCGTCAGGATCATCGGCTAACTCCGCCTATTCGGCCGGCGTCCCACAGGACTGATTGGCCGGCAGCGCCTGATCAATGAACTTGGGATACGCCAGCTTCAACTCGCTCATGATGCCGATAAACTCGGCGCGAGTGCGCCCCTGGCCCAAGCGGGTGTTTTTTGCCATTTCCTGTTTGATGGTTGACACGGTATTACCCTGGTAATCATGCCCCGGATACACCAGCGTATCAGGCGGTAATGTGAATAACTTGCCGGTGATGCTGTCATACAGCTGGCCGGCATCGCCTTGCTGGAAATCGGTGCGCCCGCTACCGCCGATCAACAAGGCATCGCCGGTAAACACCCGATCAGCCATCACATAACTGACGCAACCGCCGGTATGGCCGGGGGTATGCCGCACCTGAATATCCAGATCGCCCACTTGCAATAACACCCCGTCGGTGACCAGCAAATCGGCACACAGCGCGCCGGCATCCCGATGCACCACGCTCTTGCTGCCAAGTTTTTCCCGCAACAAACCGGCGCCGGTGATGTGGTCGGCGTGCACATGGGTTTCGAATGTGTAAATCAGCTTGAGGTTCAGGCTTTGCAGCAAATCGATATAAATCGGCAGCTCCGACGCCACCGGATCAATCAGGCAGGCACGACGGCTGCGTTCGCATCCCAACAAATAACTGTAGGTGGAGGTTTCTTTTTCGAAGAGTTGTCTGAAAATCATGACCCGCCTCATTAAGCGCAAAGTAAAAAGAATATAAGTGCTGTATATCAATACTCGTGCCAGTTTACCGGGAGTATTTATATCCTCACCGCCTACAAAACCAGCTCTTCGCAACATGAGCCAAATAGAGATATACCCTTGTTTTAACTGATTATTTTAGTTTTCTTATCTTAAAGAATTAAGTCGATAGGTTTGATGAAGCGACCTCGCGATGGCCAAGCTTGGCGTTTCAATATGAAATATTGAAACGATGCTGATACACTTGAAACATCACTGAAACAAAACGAGCTTGAACGCATGGCATCTTCTTCCCCCCTATTCAAACGCTGGCTCGGCCAAATCGGCGCCGATCAAGTCGTAGAAGTGTTGACCGATTTATTCGAAAGCGGCGCAGCCTTTATCGTAGACAGCAATAGCGACATTTTGCTGTGGAGCAAAGGCGCCGAACAATTGTTCGGCCTGAACGCAACCGAGACCGTAGGCAAGCCTTGCAAAACCGCGCTGAATTGCGACAGCGGCAACGATCCCTGCAACCTGGCCGAACTCGGCATCGTCAAGTCGCAAGAGGTGCGGATACATCGCCCGGATGGCCGGACGCTGAATTGTTATCGAACCGCGCGCGCCTTCTACGACAACAACGGCGGCTTCGCCGGGGCGATTGAATTTCTGCAACCGCAAAGCGACACAGCGCCCGAGCAAAAACCGGACGACAGCGACAGCTTTCACGGCATTCTGTCGCGCGACCCGGCCATGAAAGAGGCCATCAAAATCATCCGCAACGTCGCCGAAACTGAGGCCACCGTGTTAATCCGCGGCGAATCCGGCACCGGTAAAGAGATGGTGGCGCATGCCTTGCACCTGGAAAGCCCTAGGCACTATCAGCCGTTTTTGGCGATCAACTGCGCGGCCTTGACCCCCAGCCTGTTGGAAAGCGAATTGTTCGGCCACGTCAAAGGCGCATTTACCGGCGCGGTGCGTAATCATGCCGGCTTGTTTCAACGTGCCAACGGCGGTACTTTATTTTTGGACGAAATAGCGGAGTTGCCGCTGGAGCTGCAAGCCAAGTTGCTGCGGGTGATACAGGAACGTAATTTCACCCCAGTGGGCGGCGATAGCGCGGTCAGCGTGGATGTGCGGATTATTGCCGCCACGCATAGATCGTTGCGCGAAGAGGTTAAGGCCGGGCGGTTTCGAGAAGATTTGATGTATCGCTTACGGGTAGTGCCGATCTTTCTGCCACCGCTACGCGAACGTCGCCAGGACATCAGCCTGTTGCTGCAACACCTGATAGACCGGCATAACACCCAAGGCCATCGCCATATCGACCGCATCGCGCCGGAAGCGATGCGCCTGTTGCTGGATTACCGCTGGCCGGGTAATGTCCGGGAACTGAATAATGTCGTCGAATACGCCTATGCGGTAGGCCGCGGCAGCGAACTCGGCATAGGCGATTTGCCACCCGAGTTTCGTGAGCCGCTTAGACCGGCAGCAACGCTTGACCAGCATCTTGCACCGCGCCCAAAAAGTCAAAACGAAGCGGAATTGATCCGCGAAGCCTTGGAAAATAACCCGGACAATCTGGAACAGGCCGCGCAATTTGCAGGGATGAGCCGGGCGACTTTTTGGCGAAAACGTAAGAAATATGGCTTATAAGCCGGCAGCGGTGCCATGCCGCCCCACCATCAACTCGATTTCCTCGACGATTTCTTCCTGGCGCAGCCGGTTGCGTTGCCGTTGTAATTCTTCGCCGCCTCGCTCCAGATGCCGCAACGCGGTTTCCATCTGCATCAGCCGCATGTGGTTTTCGACCCGAATAGAGCGTAACAATAAGGCCAGCAAGGTATGAAACAGATAATGTTCGGCAACGCCTTGAGCCACTTCCGCTGCCGGCGCGAAAGTCAGCGGCGGGTTTAGCCGGGCGTGGCTGGCCACATTCGCCAGAGGCCAAAGACGTTGGCTGCGCGCCCCTTGTTCGTCACGAATACAAGCTATCAGTCCAAATTCGACGCCGCGCAGCTCTGCCACCGCCGCCAGAATACTATCTATCGCTGCCGGCGCATCCAGACCACCTTCGGCACCGCGCAGCCGTTGCAATGCGGCGCGTTCCTCAACCATTGAGTGCAGGCGTTCGCCAAGCAGAATCAGAGGGCCCTGCTGATCAGCATTTTGCTGCCAGTAACGGATCACGTCTTCGTTAAAGCTGCCGCAAAAGCCGCGCACGGAACCGAATAACAGCCAGATGTCTTTCGCGGGCGCGCTTAAAGCCGGCTCCGGCAAGCTGTCGGCTAAATCGGCCAAGGCCGTTTCCAGCGACTGCACGACTTGTTGTTGCGCGGCTTCACGCTTACCCACTTTCCGCAGCTCGGCCAAGGCAAAACTGCGCATGGCGCCGAGAATGCCGGACAAATCGTCGAACAAGGCTAAGCGCGCCTCGACTTCCCGGCGCTGGCTCATGTTTTATCCGCCAAGAGTTGCCGCAACACTGACAACCATTGCTTTTTCGGCGAATCCAAACTCAACGTATCCGGCAATTTTGCCAGTAGCCCGGCCAATACGCCGGCCGCCTGTTCCGGTTTGAGGTTTTCCAGCAAACCCTCGCCATAGGCCAGCAACCAGGCCAGATGCGCGCGTTCGGACAAAGGTTGCAGCCGGTCCTGTTTCAATATTTCCCGAAGCAAACGGCCGCGTTGCAGCTTTTCCTCGACACCGGCTTCCAAACGGGTGCCGAAGCGGGCGAACAACTCTAGTTCCAAAAACTGCAAATAATCCAAGCGGATATGCGCGGAAGCGGTTTTGATGGCCGGATGCTGGGCCTTGCCGCCAATACGCGACACCGAACGGCCAATGTCGACGGCCGGCAGCATGCCCGCCGCGAACAGCTTGCTCTCCAGATAAATCTGGCCGTCGGTGATCGAAATCAAGTTGGTGGGGATATACGCCGACAGCTCGCCCTGGCGGGTTTCGATAATCGGCAAGGCGGTCATGCTGCCGCCGCCATAGGCCGAAGACAACACGGTGGAGCGCTCCAGCAGCCGGGAATGCAGATAAAAAATATCGCCCGGATAGGCTTCCCGGCCTGGCGGCCGTTGCAATAGCAGCGATAGCTCGCGATAGGACTGAGCGTGGCGCGTCAAATCGTCGTAGACCACCAAGGTGTCACGGCCCATGCGCATCCAGTGCTCGGCAATCGCGCAGCCGGCAAAGGGCGCCAGATAGCGAAAACCCGGTAAAGCGTTGGCCTCAGCGACCACCACCACGGTATAGGCCAGCGCGTCGGCCTGACGCAGCGCTTCTAGGGTACCGGCGACGGAAGAACGCGGCTGGCCGATCAACACCATCACGCACAATACGTTGCGACCGCGTTGGTTCAGCACAGCATCCAGGGCCAGCGCGCTTTTGCCGATGCCGTCGTCGCCGATGATCAACTGGCGCTGGCCCTTACCGATGGGAATCAGCGTATCGACGATCTTACAGCCGGTGTATAAAGGTTCGGAGACGAAATCGCGCTCGATGATGGGCGGCGCGGCAGCTTCCAATGAGCGAAACTGGCGCAATTCCGGCGGCGGTAAACCGTCCAGTGGACTGCCAAGCGGATCGACCACCCGTCCCAATAAAGCATCGCCCACACCCACTTCTAACTTACGGCCGATATGTTGCACCGCCATGCCGGCGGTGACGCCACGGTTTTGCGACAACAGAATCGCTCCCAACACTTCCCGGCCCAACTGAAACACCAAGCCGGTGCTGCCGTCGTCGAAACCGATTAGTTCGTCCAGCCGCGCCGTCGGCAAGCCGCGGATCCAGGCGATGCCATCGCCGATGCCGGCCACACAGCCGCGCTCGGATAAGCGCAAGCCGAATTGGTAGGGTTTAACCGACTCAACCATGATTGGCTTGGCGCCGGAAAAACGCCAATTCATCGGCCAGATTGGCGTGCAATTGGCATTCGCCGACTATGGCGCGCAGCCCGGCAATCAAGGCCGAGTCTTCCTTGAAGGTGATTTGCAAGGTTTGTCCAGCAGCAGTCGACAAGGCCTCCGTCACTCGCGCTTGATCGGCTTCGCTCAAGGGGTGCGCGCTAAGCACCTCGACCGCAGAAGCGGCAATCAGCATCGCCCCCGCTTTGCGCAGTGCAGTTTGTTCGCTATCCGGCATGTTAAGCAGATCCTGCAAAAATACCTCGACAATAGTCTGCGTCAATTGCGGCGAAGCCAATCGTTGCAATATAGCCGCGGCCTGCCCGTAAGCAGCGCCCGCCGCTTCCCTTACCAAAGCCGCTTCTCTTCCCGCAATCAGCGTCTGGTTGCGGACGCGCAATTTAGCTTCTTCGTCCGCCAGGTTTTGTTTCAAATTCTCTGTCGCGGTATTGCGCAACTGCGCTAATTCCTCCTCTAGTTGCCGGCGACTGGTCTCCTGTTCTTGATTCCAAGCGGCTAATCGTTGTTCGTATTGTTGACGCAGGGCTTCCGCTTGGTTGCGCAATTTTGCGGCCTGCTCGGTTTCGTCTTTGATGCGCTGCTGCCGGGCATCCAGCATGGCCAGTACCGGCCGGTACAGAAAGCGTTGCAGTATCCACACCAGGACCAGAAAGTTGAGGATTTCCAGGATGAAGGTTGTCCAGTCGAATTGCATCATGGATGGGTAACCCGTTTTGTTGGATATGAACTTGCGGCGTTGTTCCGAAAATACCGCCGATTTTTGGTTTCTCCGCTATCTTAAACCCCGCAATGGTTTCGATGCCTGAAAATTTAGCCTGCGTAGTTTGCCGTTTAGGCACGTCTTGAGGCTCGAATACTTACGGCTTAGAATACGGCCCGCCTTTCCAGGCTAGAGCCTGCCCGACCGCCTGGGCCAGAGCAGATAAGCCGGGAAACCCGAACCCACTTAGCTTTTTTTACCCTATGACCTCTTTGCAAGAACATCTGTCACACCCAAAGTATCGTCCGGATATTGACGGCTTGAGAGCCATTGCCGTGCTCTCGGTTATCGCCTTTCATGCCTTTCCCAGCAGTTTGCAAGGCGGTTTTATAGGTGTAGACATCTTCTTTGTGATTTCTGGTTATCTGATTTCGACCATCATTTTTCAGAACCTGGAAAAGGGTACTTTCAGCTTCACCGAGTTTTATGCCCGCCGGGTTAAGCGGATCTTCCCGGCACTGATTCTGGTGTTAGTCGCCTGTTACGTCTTCGGTTGGTTCGCGCTGTTTGCCGACGAGTACAAGCAGTTGAGCAAGCATATTGCCGCCGGCGCGGGATTCGTTTCCAACATTGTGTTGTGGAGCGAGGCCGGCTATTTCGACAACTCCGGCGAGACTAAACCCTTGCTGCATCTTTGGAGCTTGGGCATTGAGGAACAGTTTTACATCGTCTGGCCCTTGTTGCTTTGGTTTGCCTGGGAGCGGAACTTCAATCTGTTGACCATTACGGTTCTGATTGCCGTCGTCTCTTTCGGCCTGAATATCACAGGCGTCATCGCCCATCCTGTCGCGACGTTTTACTCGCCGCAAACCCGGTTTTGGGAACTGTTATGCGGTAGTTTGCTGGCCTGGATGACGCTCTACAAGAAGGACTCGTTCTCTGCTATCAAGCTCAAGCTCGACGGCTGGCTGGCTGGCGCGGTTTATCGAAACTCTCACGCCGCCGACGGCAAAACTCTGGCCAACGCGCTTTCCATTCTGGGCATACTGCTGCTGGCCTTCGGTTTTTTCATCATCAATAAAGATCTCAATTTCCCTGGCCGATGGGCGGTAATCCCGATGTTGGCTGCGGTCATGATCATATCGGCTGGACCAAATGCCTGGGTTAATCGCATCGTCTTATCCCACCCGCTGGCGGTCTGGTTCGGCTTGATCAGTTTTCCATTGTATTTGTGGCACTGGCCTTTGCTGTCTTTTGCGCAAATCATCGAGACCGACGTACCCAGTATGAATATTCGCGCCATTGCGGTGTTGCTGGCCGTGGCATTGGCTTGGCTGACCTACATACTGATTGAAAAACCGATACGTTTGGGCAGTCAAAGCAGAACCAAGACTGCGGTACTGCTGCTGCTGATGCTGGGTATCGGCTATGTCGGTTACGCCTCATATTCCCGGGATGGCCTGGAGTTTCGTAAAGCCGATGCGCAGACTAAAACCAAAATGTATGCCGACGTAAACGGCACAGTGCTCTACAACACACCGGAGGACTGGGTCGATGAGCGCTGTAAGACGGTATTGGAGGGGGCCAGTTACAATTATTTGATGTGCCGCTTTACCACCGCCACCCCAAAAATGCTGGTGGTCGGCGATAGTCACGCCGCGCAATTTGTCTACGACTCCATTTCCAAGGGCTCGAACGATCTGGCATTGGTCGGTGTCAATGGCTGCCTGCCATTCATCGATCTGGTGAGCATTAATCCGACGGAAGAATTTGCCGAAAAATCGACAAGATGCCGGGTAGTCGTTCCTATCGTGCTAAAGCTGCTGAAGGAATTCCCGTCAATTCAGCGCGTGGTGTTTGCGACCAGAGGCGCGATGTACATTGAAGGTTTTGGCTTCGGCAATACTGATTCTAAAAACCTCTATCGGATTATTAAAAGCCCGGATGATGTATTGACGGAAAATTACAATCAATTTGTTTCCGGCTATGTCGCAACCATCAATGAGATTTTAAAGCTGGGCAAAGCGGTGGTTTTTATTGAAGACGTACCGGAGATTGGTATAAGCGCTAAAAACTGTGTGGACGAGCGCCCACTGCGTATTACAGACAAAGCGCTGCCCGAGTGCGATGTGTCCAGAAAGTCTTTTGAAGAACGCAATATAAACTACAGACGCGCGGTCGATGCTATCAATGCCGCCACGCATAAGCGGATTAAGATTTTTCCCGCCTACGAATATTTATGCGATGAATCGACTTGCGGCGGCATGCACGATGACATGTCTTATTTTTACGATGACGATCATCTTTCCATGCGCGGCAGTAAATTTATTTTCGACAAATTTACCGAATGGTTGGACAAAGAGTCCAAGTAAACGATTGGAGCGTCATATAGCAATCTGCGTTGAGTTATTTTAAAAAATATTCAAGCAGCGGATTTCTAAACAACACAATCAGGGCCACCACCAAACAATAAATCGCCAAAGACTCTATCATCGCCAAACCAATAAATAAGGTTCGGGTGATGGTTTTCTCGGCTTCCGGCTGGCGGGCCAGGGCTTCCAGCGCGGCGGCGATGGCTTTACCCATTGCCAGAGCCGGCAGCATCGTGCCTAGGGCGATCACCAAACCGGCCACGCCGGTGGAAATCATGCTGAATAAATGGATGTCGTTCATGGCTATTCCTCGGGCATGGCGGATGTATCGGATTCGGCAGGTTCCAACGCACCGGCGATGTAAATCAGCGCCAGCATACCAAAGATATAGGCCTGTACCACCGCTTCGATTACATGCAGCATCAATAATGGCACCGGCACCAGAAAGCCGGCAATCAACAACACCAGCAAGGCCGCCATTTCCAGACTCATGATATTGCCGAATAGGCGGATTGCTAAAGCCAGGGTGCGGGTAAATTCGCTGATGATGTGAAACGGTAACAGGATGATACTGGGTTCGGCGTAATGGCGAAAATGTTTTCGCCAGCCGCGATCACGAATCCCGAACCAGTGAGTAGACCCAAACACCAGTACCGCCAAGGCGGCGGTAGCGGACAAGTCGCGGGTGGGCGCATGCAGTTCCGGAATTAAACCCACCAGATTAGCCACCAACACAAACAGCCACAAGCTGGCCACGAACGGCAGCACCCGCCGTACCGATGCCGCCGGTAACACTTCGGCAATCGCGCCTTCTATCGCCACGACCACGGCTTCGAGCAAATTTCGCAATGAAGATGGCTGACGGCTGAAGCGCAGCAACAAGACTAACACCACAAAACCCAGAATCACGCCCCAGGTAGTCACGACCGTGTTACTGATCGGCAGTGGGCCGAGTTGAAAAACAGTATCGGCTGCCGACTCGGCGTTATTCATGTCCGCACCTCGAATTAAACAAACAGAACAGCAATGTAGGTTGGGCTTCATTGCGTTCAGCCTAGCCTACCCTTTACGACAGCCTCGCTGGAATAAGCTTTAAGCGCTGATTTATTCAACGGCCAAGTATTGACCGGGAGCCAACGGACTTTCGTAGCGGACGCCTTCCCGGAAAAACTGCTCGGGGTTGGAAGCAATTTCGCGGGCGGCCAGGAATTGCGCATAGTAGTTGCGAGAGGCAAACCCGAAGGCTGGGCCGTCATAAGAGTCTACGATACGCACGAAGTCGCTGCCGACTTGGTTTTGTGCACGCTTCATCCCGCCGATGCCGTGGTTGTATGAAGTTACCGCCGCCGGCCAGTCGCCAAGCTTACCGTAAGCGTAACTCAGGTAACGGGCCGCGCCGTTGGCGGACACGAAAGGGTCGTAGCGCTGATCGACGCGATCACCGCCGGGCATGAAGGTTTTGGCGGCAGCCTTGGTAAATTGCCACATACCGACCGCGCCGGCGGAGGATTTGGCGGACGGTTGAAACGAGGATTCTACGTGCGGCAGATAAGCCAAGTCCTCAGGCAAACCGGCGTCGCGGAAGGTTTTTCTAAACTGCAAATCATAGCGACCGCTGATCTCCAAGCCGCGTTTAAAACGCTCGCGAGTACCGCGTTGCGAACGCAATCTGTCGCTAAGTCCAGGCAACACGCTATTAAGCGATCTGCCGTTATTTTCCAGTTTGGCGATCAATTGCCGGTCGTTGGCATTCAACGCCGCGCCATAACGCACTTTACTTTCCAATTCCGCCAATTGTGCTTTCCAATACTCGCGGCGCTGGCTGATCATGTCTTTTTGCTCAGTTGTCAGGCCTTCCGCGACATAGCCTGGTAAGGTCATCACCTCGTAGACGACATCCAAATAACGGTCGTCATGAAACGCCACTTCGGAACGCTGCCAGACCGCATAGGTTTTTCGCCAGAAATCCACGGCCGGCTCCAACGCCGCCGGTTTTGGGAAAGTCCCTGTATAAAACGCCGGTTTATAGGGTGCCGGCTGGGGTTGATAATACGGTCGCTGTTGCACGATATTCGGCCTGACCGAAGCCATTTTCTCTCGCTTTACCGGCGAACTGCTGGTGCAAGCATTTAATAAAAATAAGGCTAATAAGGGAAGAGTTAAACGCAGCAAGGGTGGTTTCATTTTAGTCTGGTTATTGAGTGCAACGTTGATCGATGTAAAGTTTGCTACGCCGAAGAGCCGTAAAATATTCCTCGTGTATTTTCAATAAATAATAGCGCTCATTTCGAATTTTCGTGAAGAATAAATCCGAAAAAAATCAGCTTTTTTCCTGCAAAAATCGAAAAACATTATAAGCGCCAACCCCAATACCCAACACGATCAAACTGACAGTCCAGCGCACCGAATAACCAGTAGCCAATGTATCCAACCACCGTCCCAAATACGCACCGGCGACGATAGGCACTACAAACAGTAAACCCAATGTGCCGCCATAAAACAGCATGCCAACCCACGTCGCCGGGCGGCGAGTTTTATCTTCCAAGCGACGCAGATCGCGACGAGTGTGTTCGATTAATTTGTTGCGAAAACTCATGGCACTATTCCCGCTGATCCGCGACTACTCAATTCGGCTAGGCGCCGCACCAAAGAATGTTCAATTTCCGACAACGTCGCCCGTGCGGTATGTACTTCGGAATCGGCCTGGGCCATTTCCGCCGCGAGTCGTTCGCAGATGCTATCGCGGTCTTTGCCGAGAAAATAGCGCACCGTCGTCACGGTCAGTTGATTGTCGGCAAAGCGCAGCACACCGCTGGGCAAGGCCAAATAATGCCAGACATCGGCTTGATCGCAGAAACGGGCCAGCCCGTATCTCAACAAAGCCACACAGTGAATATGCCCCGCCAAAATCCCGAAACTGCCGTCGGCATCGGCGCCGATAAACTGGGTGACGGTATCGAAATGCTCGGCGCCACGACTATCCAGCAAAGTTAACGCAAACCCGTTCATGCCGACATTGCGCCTTTCATATAGCAATCGGCTTCGCTGAGCTGGTCATATTGGCCGTTCATAAATGCTTCGCAGTCGGTGATGGTTTGCGCCAGCGGCACGCGCACGCCCGGCATGCCGGTATGGTCGGCAACGGTGGTAAACGGTTGAGTCAGATAGCGTTGCAAGCGGCGCGCCCGTTCGACGATACGGCGATCCTCTTGTGAGAGCTCTTCGATACCGAGCATGGCGATAATATCTTCCAATTCTCGATAGCGCGACAAATGCTCGCGGACCGCACGCGCCACCTGGTAGTGCCGGTCGCCCAGGATATGGTGATCCATGATCCGGCTGCTGGAGCGTAAAGGATCGATGGCCGGATATATTCCTTTGGCGGCCTGTTGCCGCGATAAGATGACCACGCTATCCAGATGCCCAAGGATGGTCGCCACTGCCGGATCAGACATGTCATCGGCCGGCACATACACAGCCTGCACCGAGGTGATGGAGCCGGATTTGGTGGAGACGATACGTTCTTCCAGCGACGCAACTTCGGTCAGTAGAGTGGGTTGATAGCCGACCGTGGCGGGCATCCGCCCCAGTAAACCGGAAATCTCGCTACCGGCCTGGACGAAGCGAAAAATATTGTCCATCAAAAACAACACTTCGGTATCCAGCGTGTCGCGCAAATACTCGGCATACGCCAAAGCGGTGTAACCGACATGAAAGCGCACGCCGGGCGATTCGTCCATTTGCCCGTAGACCAGCAGAGCTTTGGGTAATACGCCGGCATCGGCCATTTCATGCCAGAGTTCGTGGCCTTCGCGCATGCGTTCGCCAACGCCGGCATAAACCGATACGCCTTGCATCGCCACGCTGACCGCGTGCATGAACTCCATCATCAGCACGGTCTTGCCGACTCCGGCACCGCCAAACAAGCCGGTTTTACCGCCACGCACGAACGGGCAAAGCAGATCAATGACCTTGATGCCGGTTTCCAAAATTTGCGAGGCAGGCAGCGTATCGGACAGTAAGGGCGGAGCGGCGAGAATATTGCGGAAATTAATGTTAGGTAAGGGCTGGCCGCCATCAAGCGGATCGCCGAACACATTGAGCATGCGCCCCAAACAACTGGGATCGACCGGCACATTTAAAGCGTCGCCACGATCAAACACCGGCATGCCGCGAAATAAGCCCGAAACCGAATGTAAAGCAATCGCCCGAATCAGCGTAGGCTCCAGATGCTGAAACACAACCAGAACATAGCGACCGGCACCGTTTACAACATCAAGCGCCTGACCGATTGGCGGCAGATATTCGCAACGCACATCGACCACCGGCCCGTGCGCGGCCTCAATCCGGCCCACCTGCTTCATCTCGCCTGTCATAGCAACTTGCTCCGACGCATAATCCCCCTAAAGCACTTGGAGTAGCATATTTTTAAAATTCTTGCGCCCCATAGCGAAAAAAGCTTGCTACGGAATCGTCAGTGCTTGGATAATCGCATTAGATATTTCGCATATTTGCACTATGTCGCAAGCACCGATTAGCGCTGGTACCCGGGGTTAGTTCAGGAACTTTGGACTTTATCACATTGCCCTAACAACGGAGTGTTGAGAAATGCCGGCGTTCCAACAGAAGGCAAGAAATATTCCGTTTATCCTCAGCAGCGATTTTTACGAGAAAGAGGGGGAAACATGAAACCAAAGGCAACGCAGTTAAGCTTTTGCTCAAGGTGCGGGGATGAAATTCCGCCAGACGAATTGCAATTTCTGCCAAATGCTTCGCTATGCGCTTTTTGCTACAACATGCAGCTGGAATATCGGGATATCCATCACTCAGGCATTAAAATACCCAAAACCGTCTTAACCTTAGTGCCGCAAAACCCAAAGACTCAAGACAGCAACGCGGCCTAACCGCTTCAATCCGGTAGCAAAACCCTTAAAGGCTGGTAGCCACCGGACTGAAACCCCTATCATCGCTAAACTTTATAAAAAGCATCCTGTAACGGTATACGGGTTGCCTACTGTTTTATGTTTTTATAACCCTCTTCACTTTCACGCATTATTTTTTGGCCTTCCTCAACCAGATTGCGGCCTTCGTCAATCTTTATCTGGCCCTCACGTTGCATCACTTGTCCGCGTTCGACCATTTGCTTACCTTCCTGCCAACGGCTACCCAACTGCGCAATGCCCTGACTATCCCGCAACATTTGTTCACCGGACAGAATTTTGTCCGCCTGCTTGGTCGGGGCGGCTGGCTCGCTAGCACAACCGGCGACCAGTAAAGTTAACAGAAGAACGGAAGTATTCGGTCTGACTCTGCGCATAAATATGTCCTCTTATGATGCACTGGAAATGATGGAGAGAAATATTGCAAAACACCATGGTATCTGGCAATCATTTTTTCAAGTTGGTATGGCGTTTTGATCTAATTGCCGCGTGCGGCTTTAGCTGGCCACTGGGTCCATACCCCATAAACAATTAGCGCGAATACCAACCAGCTACTAACCAAAGGGCCCACCACGCCGTCGTAATAGGTGTTGACCAGAAACAGTGAATCGGCTTGCAAATTAACGTTGAACAAATCTCTGCTCACCTTAATCTGCCAGACCCACGCGGCGTGACAACCGATACATAGACCCAGACTTTGCGGCACCCGACTTCTGAGGATTGCTAAAAATAAGCCAACCACAAATAAAGCCAGCAAGGCACTGATTATCTGCGGATTCAACCAATTGGCAAACGCTTCCGCCATTAATTTTAAACCACTGCCCGGCGTTAAATCGGCGTAAGCCAGTGGCGACTTACTTTTTAAAAAATGTAGCGCCGCATAATAGATTGAGCTAATTGTCACGGCTGCCATCATTGACATTTTCCGGCCTAAAGCCCCCAGCAGCAGGCCGCGAAATAGCATTTCTTCGCCGACCGCAATCAGCATCGCAAAAAACAAACCCAATCCGATTTTTTCAGCTATTTTGCCCACCGTCCAATGCCGGGTATCGTCCCAGATATGAACATCCAGCCAATACAGCGTCAACAGCACCGGCAGCAAGGTCAATAAGCCCAAGGCCAGACCTTGGCGCATTTGTTTGAAAAATATCGCTTTGGGCGCAAATCCCAAATCCGCCCAACTGAATTGCAGATAGTTCTTTAACGGAAAAATACTCAGCAGCAGCAACAGCACCAAGGTAATTTTGCTGATAACTTTTGCCAACGGCAAAATATCGCCGGCAAGCCACAGCAAACCGAAACCCAGCAGGCTCGCAATCGTGGCGGCAATGACCAATATAAGCAACGGCAGCAACGCATAGACAATCCAGCGGATCAACGAAAATCTCCCCATAAGGTTTGCACAGCGGTCAATGCCGATAACACCGCAGTCTCGGTACGCAAGATCCGGGCACCCATTCGCACCGGAACGAATCCTGCTGTCTTGGCAATTTGGCGTTCTTGCTCGCTGAAGCCGCCCTCGGGTCCGGACAGTAAGGTAACGCGGGAATTTACCGGCTTCAGGTCCGCTAGGGATTGCTCGGCATAGGGATCGAGAAACACGCTTAATCCTTGCTGTCCGATCACCCAATCTCTTAAGTGAGTAATCTCGCCAATTTCCGGACAATAAGTTCTTCCGGACTGTTCGGCCGCGTGCTGGACAATATGCTGCCAATGCTGTAAACGTTGCTGCTTTTTATCGTCGTTGAATTTGATCACGCAACGTTCGGTTACCAAGGGCGTTAAGCAGGTGACACCCAGTTCAACGGCTTTTTGTACCGCCCAATCCATCCGGTCGCCACGAGAAATACCCAAACCCAAATTGATCGCCAGCGGTGATTCGACATTGCGCTCAATAAACTGCTCGATTTCTACCCGCACGGTCTTCCGGCTGACTTCGCTGAAACGGCCCAGATATTCTCCGCCGTGGCCGTTAAACAGCACAATGCTTTGATCCTGCTTTAAGCGCAGCACACTGCGCACGTAATGGGCCGCATCGTCATCCAATTCGATACGGCCGCCCACATTGAGCGACTCAGCGACATATAAGCGCGACACTCGCATTAGTCCTGCACCGCCAGTTGGATACCGTGCCAGGCCACGTCTGCCATCAGTTGTATCTCCTGCTCGTTGATCACATAGGGCGGCATGAAATAAATCACATTCCCCAAGGGCCGCAGCAACACTCCCCGACTCAAAGCATAGCGATAAACGGCCAATCCGCGCCGTTGCTGCCAAGGATAGGCCTCGCGCGTATGCTTATTTTTGACCAATTCCATAGCGACGATCATGCCGGTTTGCCTTACTTCGGCGACGTTGGGATGCTCCTTAAATCGCTCTACGGCTTTAGTCAATAGCCCCGCCAAATAGCGATTGTTGGCAATCACATTTTGCTGCTCAAATATCTCCAGCGTCGCCAAAGCCGCCCGGCAGCCCAATGCGTTGCCGGTATAGCTATGCGAGTGTAAAAAGGCAGTGAGATTTTGATAGTCGTCGTAAAAAGCTTGATAGACCTGATTGCTGGTCAAGACTGCGGACAAGGGCAAATAACCGCCGGTCAGCCCTTTGGATAGGCAAATAAAATCCGGGCTGATTGTCGCTTGTTCGCAGGCAAATAAGGTGCCGGTACGGCCAAAGCCCACGGCAATTTCGTCGGCAATTAGATGTACCTGGTATTTATTGCAGGCTTCACGTAGCAATTTTAGGTACACCGGATGATACATGCGCATACTGCCGGCGCATTGCACCAAAGGCTCGATAATTACCGCACAAACTTCATCAGCGTGTCGCGCCAAGGCTTGCTCCATGTCCGCGAAACGGCGGGTGGAATAGGCTTCCCAACTTTCGCCATCTTCGCGATAGTAGCAATCGGGTCCAGCTACCGTGATCACATCCATCAACAACGGCGCGTAGGTGTCCTTGTATAAAGCCACGTTGCCAACCGCCAAAGCCCCCAGGGTTTCGCCGTGATAGCTGTTTTCCAGTGTGATGAATTTGGTTTTTTGCGTTTGTCCGAGATTGCGCCAATAATGAAAACTCATCTTTAACGCAATTTCGACTGCCGATGAACCGTTATCCGCGTAGAAGCACTTATCCAAACCCGGCGGCGTAATTTCCACCAACTTTTCCGCCAGTGTTAACGCCGCCTCATGGGTAAATCCACCGAGGATGACATGCTCAAGCGTTTCAAGCTGCTCTCGTAGCGCTTGATTGATAATGGGATTGGCGTGACCGAATAGATTTACCCACCAGGAACTGATTGCGTCCAGATAGCGGTTACCGTCGAAATCTTCCAGCCAGACGCCTTGGCCCGATTTAATCGGAATCAACGGCAACGCATCCGCCGCAGATGCCCGAGCATCGTGGTCTTTCATCTGACTACACGGGTGCCAGAGCACGGCAAGATCGCGCTGAACGATAGTTTGATTATTCATAGCTTGCATAAAAAAGGGGCTTGCGCCCCTTTCCGGTTAGATTGATCTAAGCCTTAATAACGATAATGATCCGGTTTGTAAGGACCCTCTACCGGTACATTAATGTACGCAGCCTGTTCTTTGGTCAATTCGGTTAGTTTTACGCCGATTTGCGCCAAATGCGAACGCGCGACTTTCTCATCAAGTTTCTTCGGCAATACGTAAACTTTGTTTTCATAGCTGGATGCGTTGGTCCAAAGCTCGATCTGCGCCAATACTTGGTTACAAAACGAGTTGGACATAACGAAGCTAGGATGGCCGGTGGCGCAGCCCAAATTCACCAGACGACCTTCTGCCAACACGATAATGCGCTTGCCGTCAGGGAAGATGACGTGATCGACCTGGGGCTTGATGTTTTCCCAGGTGTAGTGGCGTAAGGACGCAATATCAATTTCCGAATCGAAATGGCCGATATTGCAGACAATAGCTTGATCACGCATCGCTTTCATGTGATCGTGAGTAATGACCCCGACGTTGCCCGTAGCCGTAACAAAGATGTTGGCAATAGGCGCCGCTTCGTCCATTGTTACTACACGATAACCTTCCATTGCTGCCTGCAATGCGCAGATCGGATCAATTTCGGTAATCAGAACAGTGGCGCCCAAACCGCGTAGGGATTGCGCGCAACCTTTACCTACATCGCCATAACCGCAGACCACGGCAATTTTGCCGGCTACCATTACGTCGGTGGCACGTTTGATACCGTCGACCAAAGACTCGCGGCAACCGTAAAGGTTATCGAATTTGGATTTGGTGACCGAATCGTTAACGTTAAACGCCGGTACTTTCAGAGTGCCTTTCGCCACCATTTCGGTCAGACGCAACACACCAGTGGTGGTTTCTTCGGACAAGCCTTTCACATCCGCCATCAATTCGGGGAAGTTATTGTGCATCATCGTGGTCAGGTCCCCACCATCGTCCAGAATCATATTCGGACGCCAACCGTCAGGGCCAAGAATGGTTTGTTCGATACACCATTCCGCTTCCGCCTCGGTTTCGCCTTTCCAGGCAAAAACAGGAATACCGGCAGCAGCTATCGCAGCCGCTGCATGATCCTGAGTGGAGAAAATATTGCAGGAGGACCAGCGGACTTCCGCACCCAATGCCGTCAGCGTTTCTATCAATACCGCAGTTTGAATGGTCATATGCAAACAACCGGCGATACGCGCGCCTTTTAATGGCTGTTGCGCGCCGAACTCCGCACGCAAAGCCATCAAACCTGGCATTTCGGTTTCGGCGATATTAATTTCTTTACGACCCCATTCAGCCAGGGCTAAATCGGCAACTTTGTAATCGGCTTGGCTCATAATGTTTTCCTGATCCGGATTAAATGCCCGCAGCATCTTTCAATGCTTCGGCTTTGTCGGTTTTTTCCCAGCTGAAGCTGGCTTCGTTACGACCGAAATGGCCATAAGACGCGGTTGGACGATAAATGGGTTTTAACAAATCCAATTGGGCAATCAAGCCTTTGGGCCGCATGTCAAAGTGCTCACGTACGATTTGTACCAAGCGCGCTTCCTCGATCTTACCGGTACCGAAAGTTTCGATGCTGATGGAAGTAGGCTCAGCGACGCCAATCGCGTAAGACACTTGGATTTCGCAACGCTCTGCCAAGCCGGCGGCAACGATGTTTTTTGCCACATAGCGTCCCATATAGGCCGCGGATCTATCGACTTTTGACGGATCTTTACCGGAAAACGCGCCGCCGCCATGGCGGGCCATACCGCCGTAGGTATCGACGATGATTTTACGGCCGGTCAAGCCGCAGTCGCCTACAGGACCGCCGATGATGAACTGGCCGGTAGGGTTGATGAAATACTTGGTATCTTTGTGCAGCCACTCTTTCGGCAAGGTCGGCAGGATGATTTCATCCATTACCGCTTCTTCCAACTGTTTGCCGCCGATTTCTGGAGAATGTTGAGTAGACAGAACAACAGCATCAATAGCGACCGGCTTGTTATTTTCGTAACGGAAAGTCACCTGGCTTTTTGCATCCGGACGCAGCCATGTCAGGGTTTTATTCTTCCGCACCAAGGCTTGTCTCTCAACCAAACGATGCGCGTAGGTAATAGGGGCCGGCATTAACACGTCGGTTTCGTTGCTGGCATATCCAAACATTAAACCTTGGTCGCCGGCACCTTGTTCGTGATTTTCGGATTCATCAACACCCATAGCGATGTCGGCTGACTGTTTACCAATGGCATTCAATACCGCGCAGCTATTACCGTCAAAGCCGATTTCGCCGTTGTCGTAACCAATCTCGCAAACTACTTTTCTGACCAACTCTTCGGTATCCACCCAAGCATTGGTGGTAATTTCGCCGGCCAAAACCACCATACCGGTCTTGACCAGTGTTTCGCAGGCTACCCTGGAACGAGGGTCTTGAGCCAGCAAGGCATCAACAACAGCATCGGAAATTTGGTCAGCCACTTTATCCGGATGACCTTCCGAAACAGACTCTGAGGTAAAAAGGTAGTTTTTATTCACGGTTACACCCTCGCCAAAATTAAAACTTGCGCATATAAAAAAAGGCCGCGCAAACGGCCTGTTATCTGTGGTGGGCCCTGTAGGACTTGAACCTACGACCTGCCGATTATGAGTCGGAAGCTCTAACCAACTGAGCTAAGGGCCCTTAATTATCTAGCCTACGAACAATGAAAACGCCTTACTCGCCGTCAAGAAAACATCTCAACTGCTCTGATCTGGAAGGATGCCTTAATTTGCGCAGCGCTTTTGCTTCGATCTGACGAATCCGCTCACGGGTCACGTCAAACTGTTTACCAACCTCTTCCAGTGTATGGTCGGTGTTCATGTTGATACCGAAACGCATCCGGAGCACCTTGGCCTCTCTAGCTGTTAAGCCCGCCAATACATTTTGAGTGGACTCGCGAAGGCCGGCGATTGTAGCAGACTCTACCGGCGAAAGCATCTTGGAATCTTCAATAAAATCACCCAAATGCGAATCTTCATCGTCACCAATCGGTGTTTCCATTGAAATCGGCTCTTTGGCAATCTTCAACACTTTACGAATTTTGTCCTCGGGCATTTCCATGCGCTCAGCCAATTCTTCCGGCGTAGCCTCGCGACCCAGCTCCTGCAAAATCTGTCTGGAGACGCGATTCAGCTTGTTAATGGTTTCGATCATGTGTACCGGAATACGAATAGTTCTGGCCTGATCAGCGATGGAACGGGTAATCGCCTGACGGATCCACCATGTTGCGTAGGTAGAAAATTTGTAACCGCGTCGATATTCAAATTTATCGACAGCCTTCATCAGACCAATATTGCCTTCCTGAATCAAATCCAGAAACTGCAGGCCGCGATTGGTGTATTTTTTGGCAATAGAAATAACCAAGCGCAAATTGGCTTCGATCATTTCCTTTTTAGCACGTCTCGCCTTAGCTTCCCCTAGAGAGATACTACGACAAATACTTTTCAGAACCGCAATGCTCAGACCGTAGCGAGACTCGATATCGGCCAATCGCTGCTGTGCAGCCCTAATATTCTCACGGTGACTACTGAAAACCTCAGAAAAATTAGGCCTCGCAGCGATAAATTGATCCAACCACTCAAGGTTAGCCTCATTCTCGGCAAACGCATTGATAAAGTCCTTACGCGGCATTTTTGCTTTCTTGACGCAAACATCCAGTATGAAACGCTCTTCTTCGCGAATAGCTGAAATCAACTCTTCAGAAATGGATACCATTTTTTTCAAATACTGCGGCGTCCATTTAAACTCGCAAAATATTTCGTCTATCGCATCAAACAGTTTTTCGGTTTTTTCATGGCCGTAACCATGTTTTTTAACTGAGGTCGTCGCGGCTTTTAAAGCTTTTCTGAGCAACTCGACTTTTTGCTTAACCTCTTCGTAATCAACGGTTTTGCTCTCTTCTTCAGCATCCTCAGCAGGCTCTTCAATCTCGATACCGCTGACGTCAATATCCTCAACCTCAGTGAGATCGACAAAACCCAACACCAAATCGTTGAGTCGTACGCCGGAGTCTTCAACCTGAACGGAATCAAATGCTTCGATAAAAGTCTCGACAATAAACCCGGATCGGGCAATGGCCCCCACTACTTGGCGTTGCCCTTCCTCAATCCGTTTCGCAATTTTTAATTCTTCCTCGCGAGTCAATAACTCAACCGAACCCATTTCACGCATATATAAGCGCACGGGATCGGTGGTTCGGCCGAACTCGCTATCGACAGACGCCAAGGCTGCGACTTCAGCCACTTCCTCGTCGTCATCTGCAGTAACGACGGCATCTGAGGTTATCAGCGAGTCATCGTCATCCGGCGCCACCTCATAAACCTGAATCCCCATATCATTGATCATGCCGATAATATCGTCGATTTGCTCGGGATCGATAATATCGCTAGGCAAATGGTCGTTGACTTCCGCATAAGTCAAATAACCCTGCGCCTTACCTTTTGCTATCAGTTGTTTCAGTTGGGATTGCTGTTGTTCTTGATTCATTCTTTACTCACAATACGTTTTCAGCACCAAGCGCCGCAGAACAGGAAATTATAACGGCAAAAATTAATGCGGTCACCTAAGCCTTATCCCTTAAAAGCTTCCGCAGTATCTCTTTTTCTTCAATCATTAAGCCTTCTCGACCCTCCTTTTCGATCAATCGGGTTAGCATAGCTTCCTTGGCCTGTTTACAAAGTTGTTGCAACGCACCGCAAAACTCGGACTCTTCCCCGCCCACCGGTACATCGAGATCTAAACTAGCTAAAGCTTTTACAGCTTTTTCCTGGGATGTTCCTCGGAAAGACTCCAACAACATGGCGCTATTTTCCGGCTTTTCAAGGGCGATCCGTTGCAACACCTCTCTTAATAACTCCACTCCGGCAAAACTCAAATCATCGAGAATAACCCCCTCACGCTCAATCAAGCTTGCAAAATGCGGGTGTTGAAGCAACAACCCTAATACCTTGCGAGCCAAACTGATTCTTGGCGACGAGATGCCCTTTTTGCCAGCATAAAATTTAGACTTAAGTCTAGTCTGATTTTCGACAACATCCACGGCAATTCGGGAACCCGACAACTCTTGCAAACGGGCAAACATCATTTCCCTAAAAAACCCGGCAGGAACTTTTTCCAGCAAAGGCGTTGCTGTCGCTAGCAACTGAGACCGCCCCTCAACGGTTGTCAATTCCAATTGCCCGACAATATTCTCGAAAAAGTAATCAGACAAGACCTGCGCATTAGCAATTCGTTCCATAAATGCGGATAAATTTTCAGCACGCAACAGAGAATCCGGATCTTGCCCCTGTGGCAATAGCATTATTTTGATTTGCCTGCCATCACGCAAACAAGGCAAAGCAGCATCGGCAGCCTTCCAGGCCGCCTGCCTGCCGGCATTGTCACCATCGAAACAGAACACCAATTCAGAGGTAAATCGGAACAATAAATCGATTTGCGCTTTGGAAGTTGCAGTACCCAGCGCCGCGACCGCATTGGAAATGCCAAACTGAGCCAGGGCAATCACGTCCATATAACCCTCTACCACCAGTATCCGACCGGGCTTGCTATTCTTTTCTAAAAGCTCACAAAGCCCATAAAGCTCCTTACTTTTAGAAAAAACCGCAGTCTCAGGCGAATTCAGGTATTTGGGCAAAGCATCATCCAATACTCGACCACCAAACCCCACCACTCGCTTCCGTTTATCCCTGATCGGAAACATCAATCTACCGCGAAAGCGGTCGTAAACCTTGCCATCATCCCTGACCACCAGCATACCAGCCTCGATCAAATCCGCTTGATCGAAACGCGCCAACAGGGCGTCCCACTTATTTGGCGCATACCCCAAAGAAAAATCCCGCGCCACCTCACCACTGACACCCCGGGCTTTCAAATAATCTACAGCCATCCTACCCTCGGCATTTCCGCGCAATTGCTCGGCGTAAAACCCAGCAACTCCCGCCAACACCTCGTAAATGTGCGACACAGTTTTTTTATCCGGCCGCCCAGACTCGCCATCGATCAACTCCCTAGGCACATCCACGCCGGCAAAGGCTGCCAAATCCTCGACCGCCTCAACAAAGCCCAGATGGTTAAATTCCATCAAAAAGCCGATTGCATTACCGCTGGCTCCGCAACCGAAGCAATGATATATCTGCCGACCGCGATTAACTGAAAAGCTGGGAGTTTTTTCGGTATGGAACGGGCAGCGCGCCGTAAAATTGCTGCCGGACTTTTTAAGAGGGACGCGCGAATCGATTAGATCGACAATATCGACCCGCACCAAAAGATCATCTATGAACTGACGAGGTATCCTGCCGGACATCTTACCGACAAGATATTAAGCGATAAAACAGGCCTTGATTCTCGCACTGACATTCGCCATGTCAGCTCTACCTTGCATTTGCGGCTTAAGCAAAGCCATCACACCACCCATGTCTTTTACCGATGTGGCGCCCACTTTAGCGATAGCGTCGGCGACCATGCCATCGATTTCAGCATCGCTAAGCGGTTGTGGTAGAAAATCTTGAATAACCAACACTTCAGCTTCCTCGATTTCGGCCAAATCGTTGCGACTAGCGTCTCGGAACTGTTTGATGGACTCGCGCCGCTGCTTCAGCATTTTATCGAGCACAAGGATGATTCGCTCATCACTTAGCTCGATACGCTCGTCGACCTCAACCTGCTTGATAGCAGCCAAAATCATGCGGATTACACCCAGCCTGCCTTTTTCGCCGCCTTTCATCGCGGCTTTCATATCGTCCGTGATACGCTTTTTTAACGCATCCATTGTCTGCCTTAAATTTGTGGACGACCGCGACGCAGATTTTTCAGCGCATACCGTTCACGAGCCAGCTTTTTCAAATGACGCTTAACTGCCGCAGCACCTTTGCGTTTACGCTCGGTGGTTGGCTTCTCATAAAACTCGCGGCGGCGTACTTCAGCCAATACACCGGCTTTTTCGCACGCACGTTTGAAGCGACGAATCGCGATGTCAAAATGTTCGTTCTCTTTAACTTTAACTGATGGCATTATCAATAATCCGATTTATGTTAGTATCTTTTGACGCTATCGGCGATAGCAAGCCCGCCGAAAACGGCCGATTATACTCATAAAATTCTTTAATTCAAAAACTAATGTATGTTTTAGGCATAGAAAGCTCTTGCGACGAAACGGCTGTCGCCGTCTACCAGTCCAATAAGGGCTTAATTGCGCACACCTTATACAGCCAAATTGCCACGCACGCCGAGTATGGCGGCGTCGTTCCTGAACTAGCCTCAAGAGACCATATTCGCAAACTGGTTCCGCTAATCAAAGCGCTATTGAAAGAAGCCGAATTAACAGCCAATGACATTGAAGGCATTGCTTATACAGCAGGCCCCGGCTTGATGGGATCGTTGCTAGTCGGAGCCGCCACTGCTCAAAGTCTGGCTTGGACTTGGCAAATACCGGCTATTGCCGTGCACCACATGGAAGGACATTTATTGGCGCCGATGCTGGAGGATAATCCGCCCGCCTACCCTTTCGTCGCATTACTCATTTCAGGCGGCCATACCCTGCTTATTGAAGTCCGCGCGATTGGCGAATACCGCTTACTCGGAGAATCGCTGGACGATGCCGCGGGCGAAGCGTTCGACAAAACCGCAAAGCTATTAGGCCTGGACTATCCCGGCGGCCCGAAATTGGCTGAGTTAGCGCGCAATGGTCAAAATCGCTTCAAATTCCCCAGACCGATGACCGACAGACCAGGATTGGAATTTAGCTTTAGCGGCCTGAAAACCTTCACAATGAACGCATTGCACGCCACCGAGCAAACCGAGCAGGACAAAGCCGATATCGCTTTCGCATTTCAACAGGCCGTCGCGGAAACATTAAGCATCAAATGCAAACGGGCGTTACAACAGACGCAGTTGAAAACATTAATCGTAGCCGGTGGCGTGAGCGCCAACCACGAAATTCGGAGACAATTACAACAGATGGCCGCCAAAGAAGGGGCCGAAATACGCTTTCCTCGCCCGGAATTTTGCACTGACAACGGCGCGATGATTGCCTATGCAGGATGTCAGCGCTTAATGGCGGGGCAAACCCAAAACCTGGAAATTTTCGCCCGTCCGCGCTGGCCGATGGAGCAGCTAATCAGCCTTTGATCAAGACTCTTGCCCAGCCAATAAGCGCTGAATATTGCTTTTATGCCGCCACAGCAAAATCAGAGAAATAACGGTAAAGGTAATAATCAATTTGACATCGCCAACAATCAGCCAAACATAAAGGGGCGTTAATGTTGCAGCTACCAAAGCAGCTAACGACGAAATTCTGCCCATTTTGTAAACGACAAACCAAGTGGCAGCCACCACCAATCCCAATAGCCAAGCAACACCGAGCGTTACGCCCAGCGATGTTGCCACACCTTTGCCACCTTTAAATTCAAAAAAAATCGGATAAAGGTGCCCCAAAAAAGCGGCAAACACGACCATGGAAAGAACCATACTATCGACCGCCAACGCCTTCGCCAACAACACCGGTAATAGCCCTTTCAAAGCGTCACCGAGCAAAGTAATCGCCGCAGCCTTTTTACCGCCGATACGCATAACATTGGTTGCCCCCGGATTACCGGAACCGTTTTCCCGAGGATCCGCCAAGCCCATCATCTTACAGACGATAATCGCACTAGACACCGAGCCAGTTAAGTAAGCCAAAGGCACCAACAACCAATCCATCATTTAATCAACCTCTCGTCAATACTTGTACAGCGGCGCTATTTACTCGATACTGCCGCCTCTTCAAGAAATATAATAACCGGAAAGCAACGATGGACATCATCTTTTTAGGCGGGCTTGAAATCGATACTGTGATAGGTATTTACGAATGGGAAAGGAAGATTAAACAAAAAATCATCCTGGACATTGAAATGGGCTTTGACATCCAAAAAGCCGCCGCCAGCGACGATATTGCCCACACACTGGACTATAAAGCCGTTTCGGATCGCGTTGTCAGCTTTGTCGAGCACAGCGAATTTTATTTAGTGGAAAAGCTGATAGAAGAAATTGCCGGCATTTTACGCAGCGAATTTGCGATTCCCTGGGTAAAAATCACCCTAAACAAGAAAGGCGCGATTAGCCGCGCTCGCGACGTCGGCATCATCATCGAACGCGGCGAAAGATAGTCATGCCTACCGGATATATCAGCATCGGCAGCAATATAGATAAGGAAATTCACATTCCAGCCAGCCTGCTCACGCTACGCGAATTGTTCGGGGAGCTGACCATTTCCAGTATCTTCGAAAGCGAGCCGGTAGGCTTTGTCGGCGACAGCTTTCATAACCTCGTCGTGCAATTCGAATCGGCATTATCCGCGAAAGAAGTCGCCAAATTGCTGAAGCAAATCGAACTGGACCACGGCCGTAGCAGGGAAAGTCAAAAATTCTCGGCCCGAACTCTGGATTTGGACTTGATTTTATACGGCGACCAAATCATCAGTGACGGCAGACTGCAAATTCCGCGCGATGAAATAGAACATTATGCCTTCGTACTGGAGCCTTTAGCGGAAATTGCGCCAAACGCCACTCACCCGATAAGCAAGCGTTGTTACAAAGACCTGTGGCACGATTTCGACAAACGCGATTTACGCCAAACCAAACTTGAGAAATAACGCTCTGTAAACTTCAGCGAAACAGTGTCCGTCCACCATCTACCGTCAGTACTTGGCCGGTAATATAATCGGCGCTGCCAACCAAAAACCTTACTGCTTTGGCAATATCGTCTGCTTCGCCGCGACGCTGCAAGGCCACTTTTTTTAAGATTTCCACCCGCTCCGCTTCATCTACATCTTTCTCCGGCCATAAAATAGCGCCCGGAGCCACCGCGTTAACGCGGACTTCCGGCGCCATTTCCCTGGCCAATATCCGCGTCATCGCCACCAAGCCGGCCTTAGCCATGCTGTAAACCGGAAAGCCCGGCAAACCTGTCTCGGCGTGAATATCGGCGATATTCACTACACAGCCGTTTTTAACTTTTAGTGACGACCACAACGCTTGTGTCAAAAAAAACGGCGCTTTCAGATTACTAGCCATGACCAAATCCCAGTCCTGTTCCGTGACTTGCCCAAGCGGCACGGATTGAAACAACGACGCGTTATTCACCAAAACATCGACACCATCCCACTGAGCTACTGCATTTTCGGCCAACTTCTGGATGCTGCTAAACACCGATAAATCGCCGCTTAATACCCGTGCCGATTCGGCTCGCACGGCATTCAACTCGGCAGCTAAACGTAAAGCGTCTGCATCGGAGCGGTTGTAATGCAAAATCACATTACAACCCTCACCATGCAGTAAGCGGGCACACGCCGCACCAATGCGTCTTGCCGCACCGGTTATCAGCACATTTTTGGGCATTTATTGCCCAGCGGCCGGCAAACTGGCGATCAATTTTTTTCTAATCAGATAGCAAGCTGCCAATGCGACGAATACGGGTAATTGGGTAAGCAAAAACTCAGTCACCGAATGCTGGGTTACCATACCCGCCAAAGGCACCACGATCAGCATTTTAGATAACCACCAAGTCAGCCAATACCCTATCAGACCGATCACAGACCAATTAATTAACGGGCCGCCATGATTTTTCGCCGCCATATAAAACCAAACCAAGGTCAAAATACCGCATAACTTAGCCAGAAATAACATCTTCTCCCCCATTTTATTGTTGTTAATATGCAAACCAAACCGTAACGCAATGTAAACCAATCCCGGCAGAAAGATCAAATCAATACCGTCAGACCCTTTATAGCTTGTGCTTCAAACTTGCAGGCTTAAAACATATAATCGCCACCATTCGAAAACAAGAACATGAGGAACACCCATGCACGCACGTCTTTTTGCCATCGCATTGCTGACTATCGGTTTCGGCAATTCTGCTTGGTCGCAATCCACACCCAGCCATGGCGGTCACGGCGGAACCAGCGGCGGCGCAGAGGGCAGCGGCTGCATCAACGCTAAAATTAGCCGCTACACGCCGGAACATTTAGCCACAGTCAAACCGGGTTCGGAGTTTTCGTTTGCGGTTTCCGGCAGCAATGGGCCGGGCCACATTCATGTCAGCATTAAACAGCAACCTGTCGCGGTTCAAATTGAAGACAAGGACACGTTCTATTTGGTGAAAGGTAAACTGCCTGACGACCTTAAAAACACGGTCGTCAGAATCTCGGTGAAAGCCAAAGCAAAAGTCAGTAAATGCGATGCCGACGGCGGCTGGCTGCTAAAAATTGCCGAGTAATCTTAGGGCGTCATATTGGGAGGATACATTCAATAAGCTCAATTGAAATCCCACTCGAACAACGTCCACTTGTTGATATTGGTGTTTTCGTCCAAATCATTTTTTTTTACATCCATCTGCTCGTCGCCGTTGGTATCCAGCATGTAGTAAGCAGGGCCAACCTGGGGCTGAATTTTCACCATGTATAGTTTGCCGTTGCGGCGAAACTCCTGGATAGTGTCTTTGCCTTTACGAATAATGGTAATGTCGGGCTCCATCTCTTCCCCTGACTGCACCGGAGCCGGTAAATCAGGCGGTTCCGGAACTGGCGCCAATTCGTTGGCATCAGGGCCTGCGGCAAAAGCAACGATCGGCAAAAACAGCATCAAGCTAAAACCCAATAAACGAGACATCAAGATCCCTGCAAAAAATTTGAATGTGGGTAGTCATGATAATACAGATTCGGTAAAGCCGTATAAATCCATGGTTTGCCGGCTCCCATCGACACACTAAAACCAGCAGGCATAAAAAAACCGGCACTTCCAAAAGGAAGTGCCGGCTTCTTCAGGCAGGCACTAAGCCTGTTTACGTAAGTATTTCTCTACCCCAGTAGTTCTAGCGACGACCTCATCCTTGGACTGCAAGGCTTGCTTTGCCATGTAACGCGCCACACCCGACACGCCAGGAGCATCCTTTGCTAATGCATCTTGTTTAGACATGTATCTGGCTACACCAGTGAGTTCTTTCGAATCTTTATCCAACAACTCATGTTTAGTGACATACCGGCTAACCGAACTCAATTCAGCAACCGGTTTTTGCGCCAATATTTGCTTGGCTAAATACTTGCTGACACCAGTAGGCGGCGGCAGTTGTCTGGTCAATATTGCTTGCTTGGCAAGGTAACGGGCAACCCCGGTTAAAGGCTCTGCCTGGCTTTGCAATTGCAACTGTTTCGCCAAATATTTGGCAACACCGGTTGGCTTTGGCGCTTGCTGGGCAGACGCAGCCTGCCTAGCAAGATAACGCTCTACAGCGGAACCCTCAAATGCCAATTCCTCGGCCAATTCTTGCTGAGCATTTTGTTCTTGATTCAACTGAGCCTCCGCTTTTTCCTGTTGCGCTAGCGCTTCCGCTGCAACATATCGGGCAATCAAAGCCGCAGCAGCCGCTTTTCTATCCGCCGCCGCCTGCTCCGCCAAAAATTTAGCAACGCCGGTCAAAGGTGCCTGCTCTTTCAATAAGCGCTCCTGTTGAGCGACATACTTAGCCACACCGGTTACTAGTGGCGCATCTTTCGCCAACAAAGCTTGCTTGGTGACGTATTTGCTCACACCAGTTGCGATTGGCGCGTCTTTTGCCAAGACATCTTGTTTCAACACATACTTGGCAACGCCGGTAACCGATGGCGTCGAACCGCTCTGCATATTTTGCCGAATGACGTATTTAGCAACATTGGTCACCGCATGGTCTTCGCGATCATTTTTGGTAATGTATTTAGAAACCCCAGTCACCGGCGCTTCTTTAGACAAAATCGACTGCTTGATCAGGTATTTGGCAACTCGAGTAACCGGATTTTCCGCTTGTTGCGTCAGATATTTATCGACACCCGTCGCAACCGGCACGCTTTCGGTCACCTCTTCAACAAGCTCTTCTACTACTTCGGCAACTTCTTCAATTTCTTCTTCTACTGTTTCCTCGACAACCGGATCCACGACAGCCGCCTCTTCGACGGCTTGCCGGGCTTTTTCCAATTGCGCTTGCAAGGCTAGATATTTCGCCACCCCGGTCAACGGCTGACCGTTTTCGTCGAGCTCCGGCTTTGGCGGCTCAAGTTTTTGCAGATAACGGGCTACACCGGTCAATTGCGCGTCTTCGCTGTCGACACGAGAATAAGCTTCCGACCGACTATCACTACTGCTCGAATTGTCGAACAAAAAGCCGAATAAGCTATTCATCAAACTGTTTGTTGCCATTTGAGAATACTCCTGAATGTAATAATTGTTATGTGTCTAGACGACGAGTTCATCAAATTCACGGTATAGCCTAAAAATACTAGGAACCCGCCGCGCTGAATAATACTTTAGGCTGAAAACTGGCTGCCGGGTACTTGGCATCAACTTCTGAGGTCGGCTCCTGCTTTGCTTCGGCGCAAGGCGCACTAGCATTACTGGTAGCGGCGACCGGAGAACTGGCCTTGGCTACCTCCGCAATAGCAGGATCTCTGTAGAGAACCTTAGGTTGAAAATCCGCGGCAGGATATTCCTGGGCACTGACAGCAGCCGATGCAGCAAACAGCAAGCCCGTTAAAAACTTCTTAATCAATTGCGTGTTTATCATGATTCCACCTTACTCTATTGATTAAAGACGGGCCTGCCGGCAAACTCGTCACCGACAGGCCTTTCACTTAGCGCCTATTAAAGCACAGCTTCCACATTAGCGACGACATTGTCCACGGTAAAGCCGAACTCTTTGAAGAGCTGACCTGCCGGGGCCGATTCGCCGAAACGGTCCAATCCTACGACTCTACCCGCGCTGCCGGCGTATTTCCACCAGCCGTCGGTTACTCCCGCTTCTACTACCACGCGCTGGGTCACGCTTGGCGGCAATACGCTGTCTTTGTAAGCTTGATCTTGCGCTTCGAAGACGTTGGTAGACGGTAGTGACACCACGCGGATTTTTTTGCCTTTCGCGCTCAATGCGTCAGCGGCTTTCAACGCCAATTCCACTTCGGAACCGGTGGCAATGATGATCGCGTCCGGCGCGCCGTCGCTGTCTTTCAGGATGTAGCCCCCTTTGCTGATCGCGTCAATTT
>NZ_PIZT01000035.1:0-5922 GCF_002834115.1 Methylomonas sp. Kb3
AGTCGCAGATTCGTTCAGCGACGGGAAAAATTGCCGGTGGCGAAGCCCGTGTCGAAACCCAACACGATCGTAACCTGGCCGAGCGTGAACAAAATTCAAGAGAAGGCTTTGGTCAATTGGCGAATGTCAAAGCGGAGCACTTTAGACAATCGATTGCGGCAGCGGCTAATGAAACACCTTCAGTTGCAGAGGCTTCGTACAATTATCTGGGGGGTAGTCTTTATAACTCCGCGAAAAATTTGGAAGCATTAGGATCGGTTAGTAACCAACATATCAAGGAGTTTGCAGAATATGTTCAACAATCTCAAGCGCAAGGAATGGGAATTTGGGATTCAATAAAATTTGCTTCAAACCAATCGTATTCTGGATTTAAGGAGGCTTCTCAAGTATGGGCAAATCAAAGAGTAAATGAGGTTACAGATAAATTAACTCCGACTCAGCAAACTTATTATCGTGCCGCGATGTTTGAGGCGTTTGCGGGGATTGCTGTTGCTGGCGAGTATGGCGGCAACCTTGGTATCGCTAGAAGCCAGTTGATAGAAGAGGAAGGCAGTGTCGAAGGTAATGATATCGCCAAGCTACTTAAAAGTGCGGCTGGTCAAGGCCGCGTGGACCTTATTGATCAGATTGGGAATTACAATCGGGCGCGAGGCCGCATAAACTATTAACTTTCAATGAGAGAGACTTTTGGCGGCTGCAAAACCGGCCAGTATCCATCGAGCTATCATCAGAAAGGAAGCCGTCATGACGTAACGGGTTAGATCATCTCTAACATACGGAATCAGAATTGCGATCAAACCTATAGCGGACCAATAATGGCTACTGTTGTGCGATAACTGTTTCGCAATGAATTCGATCGTTTGATAAAAAAGTTCAGCTAGGCCGAAAGCGCTGAAAATGATGCTACCGAATATCCCAAGGGCTTCCATTTCGTTAGGCAATATTTCCATCGTTGCAAGGAGCCAAATCAAACCAAAGCCAACGGTTACCAAAGCTATTCGTTTAAAAGCATCGAATGAAAGGGACTTTTGTGAAAAACGCTGTAAAAATTGTCTAACTCCGCTCGGAAACCGTGCAAACGTAGCGCCGCAGAAAGGGCAAACTGACTTGACTGGTCGGCCATAGTAAACGACCACTCTCGGCACCATGGATCGGTTGCATTCGGGACAATCGACAGTTGCATGATGGCCCTTAAACATTGAGTGATTTGATCGAGTTTGAATCGATTGGTTGGGCCGTTTGAACCGATCTGGCAGTGATGACTGTGAAGACATTGTATTCTCCATTCTTAAGCGGTTGGGCAATCCTACCGCGATTGAGCTAACGTTCCAAGTCGGTTATTTAGATCAGAACTATTTCAACAAGGCAAAGAAAGATGACCTGCATATCGAACGGTTTACTCGCCGACACTTGCCAGAATTTTGTTGATCACGGTAGCCGAAATCCGAAAATCCGATCGATGCAAAATTTCAAAAGTGGCTCGAGCAGACGAAATCAAACCTTGCTTTTTGGCCTGTCCGATGACGGCGGCAGTACCTGCGACATGTAATTGATATTCTTTGGCCACAGCCCGGCCGGCACGTTCATCCATGATCAGCAAATAGTTTTGGGGTGACGACAGCGCAATGTTGATGCAATCTGTTTCTCCGGTGTCCAGATCAATGTCCAAATGTGGTGTTATGGATTCATGCCATACCGTTAGCCAACCTGAATCAAATGCGTGAACCAGCGCTTGTTCACCTGGCACCGATTTGCCCGGTAACACTTCTTGTTTCACCGATTCGGGTACGAAAACCTGGCCAAATAACTGGGGCAGCCAGATTAAACCCTCCACCAACGCCAGTCCGATCAATGGGCTGGCATCGACAATTACTTTTTTGGTCATCCGCGATCAGGCTTGGTTGAGCCACTGGTCCAGAGTGTCCAAATCATCCTCGACTTCATCAGCCGTTTGCTCGATGACGGAAATACCCAGGCGCGAGACGTGCGCAATAAAGTTTGCCAACGGCATATCGGCCAGTTTAGCGGAGCGGGCAAGGGACAGGTTACCGTCCTTGAAAAGTGCCGTTGCCAAGGCTTTACGCACGCCCGGCATTCCAATGATTTTGGCGGCTTTGAGGCCGACCATCACCGCGTCTGGTTCGTTTCGATTCATAACCAAGACCATATCCTCGTGAGCCATGCGCAGAGCTTCGCTGGGGTTGTTCTTTAGACCGCTGACATTGACCGTTTTCATAGTCTGATTACATAGGAAGATTGGATAGGTGGATTATAATCCTCTAAATGAAAATTGCTGCATAAAGTTTTCTCCCTGGACAATGATCTCCTATGTGGCCAAGACAACGTTGCTCCTAGGAGCCTGTCGGACTTTAGCGCAGTAGATCTAACCGCGACATCGGTTTGGTAAAATAAGGAGGGTCAAAAGATCAGATATACGGAGCCTGTGATGAGTCGATTCATTCCCGTCAACCGCCATCAACTTTACGTGCTACCGCCTTCGGTGGACGAATGGCTGCCGGAGGCTCATCTGGCCCGTTTTGTTGTCGAAGTCATCGAGCAACTGGATCTGAGCCAATTAACCAGCCGTTACCAGGGACGCGGCAGTGCGGCCTATCATCCCTCGGTGTTGCTGGCGCTCCTGGTGTACGGTTACGCCACCGGCGTGTTTTCCAGCCGTAAGATCGAACGAGCGACCTACGATTCGGTGGCGTTCCGTTTCCTGTCCGCGGATACGCATCCCGACCACGATACGCTGGCCCATTTCCGCAAAACCTTCCTGATCAAGCTGGAAGATCTGTTCGTCCAGGTCCTCAGCCTGTCCCAAGCGATGAAGTTGGTGAAACTGGGGCAAATTGCGCTGGACGGTACGAAAGTGAAGGCGAACGCCTCCAGGCATAAAACCTTGTCCCACGGTCACATCGAAAAGCTGGAAGCGCAGCTGCGGAACGAGGTCCAGGTCTTATTACAAAAGGCCGCCGAAACCGATGCGGCGGACGACCGCGACGGTCTGGACTTGCCGGCCGAACTGGCGCGGCGTGAAGACCGATTGAAAGCCCTGCGCGATGCCAAAACCCAGATCGCCGAGCGGGTCAAGCCGCGCGATGAGCAGGCACAAAAGGAGTATGAGGCGAAGATTGCCCGCCGGGAAACCGGGCGGCAGGCCGGCAAAAAGCCCAGAGGGCCGGAGCCCAAGACCCCGGAAATAGGCCCCAAGCCTGACGACCAAATCAACCTGACCGACGAAGAATCTCGCATCATGCCCAGTCATGAAGGCTTCGTGCAAGGCTATAACAGCCAAGCCGCCGTCGACGCCGACACGATGCTGATCGTCGCCACCCGCGTCACGCAACAGACCAACGATCAGCAACAAGTCGAACCGATGTTGGCCGAGCTGAAAAAACTCCCCGAGACGTTGGGCCAAGTCGATGCCCTGCTGGCCGACACGGGCTACTTCAGCGCCGCCAACGTTCAGGCTTGCGAACGAAGCGGCATCAAACCTTTGATCGCCATGGGCCGCGACAGCCACCCTGTGCCCCTGGCTGAATATCTGGCGGCCGACGCGCCGAAACCCAACACCGGCGACCCGGTGGAAAACATGGCCTGGTACCTGAAAACCCGCGAAGGCAAGGCCCGCTATGCCAAGCGCAAATGCACGGTGGAACCCGTATTCGGGATCATCAAGCAGGTACTGGGCTTTCGCCAGTTCTCGCTACGCGGACTGGACGCGGTAACCGGGGAATGGAAGCTGGTGGCGATGGCGTTTAACCTGAAACGGATGTATGCGCTGGCCGGGGCATAAGCCCCGCCGAACTCAATGATAGGGTTGCATGCCGTCGAATAACCCAAGGGGAGCACGTCTACATCAATTCTCAAGACCGGCTGAGTAACTTTACGACAGCTTGAGGGCTTCGATCATTTGGCTGACGCCAAATTTTCGGCTTAAAAAAACTTAAGTCCGACGGGCTCCTAGGATCAATTAATCGGTGATGATTCTGGTTTTAGGGATTTGGCTTAGCATGCACATTTGGCAGACTTGCGGGTACTTACAGCCATGAATGACCAAATAGGGCGTATGGCAGGTCGTACAGCAAGGTAATTCAGCGAGTCCGTCTCTCAGGGCTTCGACGATAATCCAGGCTTCATCGAAATTTGCAGGCCGTATGCGGCCAAACGGCCGGCGTTCCTGAATATGGTTTGGGTAGAATTTACAAAAAGTGTCCCAGGCAAATACCATGGCATTCAGGTCTATTTCCGCTCTGATAGCGCCTGAGCAAGCGCTTCGATAGATTGAAGCAAATAGGGCCATGTAAAGAAACGACTCGCGTGACTGCGGCATTGACGTAATGCTGGGGATCAGTCCCGCCACTGGGCTTTCGCGGTGCAGCGAAAAGTAAAGGTTACACAATTCTTTGGGGCGCAGGGTTTTGATGACCCGGCTGGCCAATTTGGTACGCAACTTTCGTTTCAGTGATTGATAGGCCCAATACTGATCTTTGAGTCGAGCAGCAAAAGAGCAATGGTTGCTCATGACTCTGGTGAATGGGGGGACAAAAGCGTTAGGAGTTCGACAGTCCGCGCGGCAAGTGCTTCGGGGTCTTCGGTTTTTTGGACGTCTAGGAATTTGCTCCATTTGTGGGTGTTGAAACGGGGGGCAAAGGTTAGGCAATCACTTCGAGCCAGGCTCTTCAACTGTTCGAGTGGCATCTTTCTGAGCAACGACACCGCTTCGGTCGTGAGACCTAAGCAGAACATGGCTTTCTGTTCGCTGCCGGAAAAAATTAAGGATTGAGCGACGATGAGGTAGTCGAGATTGAGTTTGTAGAGATTTTCGTCCATTCAGGAATCCTTGATGGACTAAAGAATCGCTCGGATCTGATCAGCCAAGGCAATCACTTTTTGCCCATACTGGATGGCGGCCGGCTCGTTTTTCCAACTGTAATATCGGCCTATGCCATGTGCAAGATTGTCAGGCACTGATTGGATGGCCTCGGAGAGTATGCTTGCGCCGATTTCGAGATTGGTGCCTGGTATCAAGAGTTGCTCTGGTTTCGCAACACGGTGGCCATGCCATCGCAGATTCACCTGCATAATGCCGACGTCGATATTGCGCTTGCCTTGCTCCAACATTTGATTGAGTAAGGCTTCTGCCTCCTGCTGACTGCCGGGAATAAAGACGTTGCCTGCGTTATTGATGGCCCAGGGCCAGGGTATGACTCGATTCTGTGCGCCGTTTTTTCGCGATTCCGTGAGCGCAACGGCATACAGAATATAGGGATCAATGCGATGCCTACGACCTACTTGCCCCCACAGCGTGTTTTGTAATTTAGTGTTTGATGCCAGGGACTGTTGGCTGTTGCCATTCGCTTGAATGGAATCAGCAGCCATTGATTCCATGGGTTGGCTGATGATGCAAAAGCCGCCCATCATGCCAATCCGAAGATGCTTAACAACGTTTTGAAATGGAAACTTATGCTTAAGATTTTTTGAAGGAACAATGAACATCGCAAGCTCGCCATAATGGTCTTGAGGCGAGTTTACGACGATGCCAAAAATTCTATATGTTCGAAAAACCACTCTTTAAGCTGTTTTTCGCCCATCCTCTGAATTTGGCCTTGTTTTTTTACTTAATCTTATGAACGGAAGGAATCCTTGTTACCCGGAGCGCCCCTATCATACTGACCGTCAAATAGGTGAAAGACAAACCATCGTTCTACAACCCAAGCAAGCCTCGATATTGACCAGACAGGAATAGGAACGGCGGTTTTTGGCGGGTAGGTTGCGGGAGATGGTTAGGTTGAATGATAGGGGCTGTTGCCTTTTTACATCGGTAACCATGTAGTGGTCTAATAAAAATGGACACCCAGATAAATGCACAAGCCAGGGCGATAGCACCTTCAAAATTGCGTTTTAGTTTGTCATATC
>NZ_PIZT01000034.1:0-5084 GCF_002834115.1 Methylomonas sp. Kb3
AATGGTTTTCAAGGGCTACCGCCCACGTATCGCGATGCAGATGGCAAACGGTGACAAGAAGCTATCAAGGTGGCTCGGTACCGCTACTTACGCCAAAACCAGCAACGGTTACTGGATGGCTTGGCATGCGAATGCGACAGATCGTTTTTTGGTACTGCCACCCGAAGGCTCATCCGACCGGGAATGCCAATGGATTGAAAGCTGGGAAGGTGACTATACCGTTGATATGGCATTCGATTACGTCGAATCGGGTCGCTTTGAGCGAGATGAGTCATTTGTCCTCAATTTATTCATCAAAGACCCGGTAACCGGCGAGTGGCATTAAGTCCCTGTTATTGACGTCTTTTGAAGGCCACGCACCGTCGCGGCTTTTTGCTATTTATTGGACGTTATTAGCGGTTAATGACCTATTAACCCACCGGAAAACGATAGGCGAACGACTTAGTTTTGTAGTGCCCTTTTTTCTCCAATTTCAATTTAAAGATTGAAAATAAACTGCATCAAAAATAGGAACAGGCACCGATTGAAGTAGCACCAATAGCACTTCGCTGTTTTCGGTGTATTTCCCAACAATGCCAAACCATCCATTTACTTTTGCTGTTTTCTCGAATTCAGCTTTTAATTTTTCAGGTATGCGAACCTTAAAATAACTTCTGCTAGTTAGTAGCTGCGCAACAAAAATATTGTCGCCATCCATACGATTAATCATTCCAACCATTGAATAAAATTGGTTATCAGGTTTTATTTTTGGCGAGTTTGCTAATGCTTCTCCTTGCTTTGCATCATAAAAAATTGATGCTTCCTCGACTGATTCTGGTTGCTTTTTTCCTGTTTTTAGTAATATTTTTAACTCATCTTTCTTTCGCTTTTTATCCTCTTCTTCCGCTGTTTTTTTTGCCGCTATTTGGCGTATTTCCTCATCAATTCTTTCTTGCTGACGCGCTAAATTATCTTTGTTTGCCGAATAGGACTTTGCTTTAATTTCAGACCTAATTTCGGCGTAATATTCTTGAGCCTCTTTTTCACACGTACTCAAAGGATAATTGATAGGCTTAGAATTCTGAGCATAAATACCCAAAGAATCGCAAGCCATTCTTGATACTGAAAAATTATTTGGATTTTCTCTTACGAATTGCCTTACCTTTAATCTGGCGTCTCCGATTGAAATATTGTCTGGCCCAAAATAGAATGGTGAATAAACAGAATCATCAATAGTTGCGCATGCGGATAAAAATAGAATCGGGTAAAATATAATTTTTCTGATCATGGTCTGCTTCCCGCAATAATTTCAAGCTCTTTTGCTCTATTCCCTGTTTCAGAAACAATACATTCGTTAGAATTGATAGCCGCCGATGTGCCGCCGTCTGGATCTGCATAAAATCCGCAATTTGCGTCCCGATATTTCAACCATGCTCTTTGGGCTTCTTGTAGCGCTTTAACTCTCTGCTTTTCGATTCCGGTCATTGCTGACTTGTAGGCTTTATTCAGTCGTGCATCTTGAATTTCGGTTTCCGTTGAAATGCAACCGAGTAATTCGTTGGTGACGCCACCAGAATCAGCCACGCATTTTTTGTACTGATCAGATAAATTAACATCATCCGCTAATACAACAACCGGAAAAGCCGCCAAAACGAAAACCAAAAACATCATTCCCTTACACATACCCATTTCCTCCAACAGTAAAAGTCAGCCCAAAAGTAGCCGATAGCGCTGCGACGGTCAATGCGCAGTGGTTCGTGTGGCCCTATTTCAAATTCGGAAAACGGCGCAAACAGGCCCGAAATCATCCATCAACATATTGCCATCATTCACTAGACCTAAATAGGAGGTCACGATGGCAAGCAAACCAAGCCCACACAGACTGGCGGCAGTAGCGTTAGGCTATTTGCGCGTCTGGCATATCACAGGCGACGAAAAGCGCGGCATTGATCCGTTGCTGCCGATTGGTCGATCAACGTTCCTGGCCCGCGTAGCATCGGGCGAATACCCGCAACCGATCAAGCTTGGTAAGCGGACAACTGCCTGGCGAAAATCGGACATCCTGGCTCTGCTTGAAAGTTTCGACTTAGCTGTCGACGTGGAGGCAGCATGAGCGCCGATGCAAAATTGAAGCTGGTCGAAGTTCATGGACAGAAACTGACTACCACCAGTTTGGTGATAGCGGAACTGTTTGGACGACCGCATAAAAGCGTTCTGAGAAGCTTGGACAAGTTGAAAGATCGGCTCAAATTTGTGCCAATCTCTTATAACGACGCTTACGGTCGTGAGCAAAAAATGTATCAGCTCGACGAGCGCTCATTTTTGATTGCGATGCCATTTATCGGCGGCAAGAAATCAGTAGATGGCCAAATTGCCCTTGTCGATGAATTCATCCGCCTGAAGACCATCATTAACGAACCAGGCCGAAAGTCTGAACTGGCTGCAAAACGCAATACCGGATCAGAAATGACCGACATGCTGCAATTCGTTCGGGAATCCGCCGGCAAGGAAACCACCAAAGGGCATTGCATCGGAGAGCACATGTTTTGTAACAGGGCGTTGACCGGCAAGTGGGCAGCAATCAGTGAAGCTGATTTGGATGTTTACGACACGCGACTACTGGCGGCGATCCGGAAGCGCAACATGCTGTTAATGACGCGGTACCCAAAGCAGGCTGACAGGAAGAAGCTGATGGATGATTTCGTTTGTCAGTACCGGGCCAACCACCCAAGGCTTTTACTGGTTGCTTGATTCAGTAACGGTGGGCCCATCTTCGAACCTGGTAAACTTGCGCCGGCTTTGTCGATTTTTACTTTCCCCCAGTGGGGAGTATTCAGGAACCTGGCGGGCTACGGGCTTTAACCTCTGTTTTTCGTCTTTCACGCCGAAGGGTTATGATCGGTGGTTGCGCGCTCGTGTGTCGACCTGTGATAGTAAGACTCCACCGACATATCTAAAAACGCCTGATAGTGTTGGTCCGCCAACAAGATGTAACGCGCTGCTGGCTCAAGCATGTTTTGCCTTTTACAGGCAAAGCTCATTTGTTCGTAAATCTGAAACCGACTGAGGTGCCCGAATTTTTCCAGAAACACCGAGCGCGGAGGATCGCCGCCAGGTCTCTGCCTAGGGACTTCGATATTTAAACGCCAGTCAACTTCATCCAGAAGCCGGTGAAATTCATTGATAGCTTCGTCAAATTGCCCGGCCTTGCTCAATGCGAGTGGCAGCCTTAGCCAACGCTCCATTGGGTAGATTCCGGGGTGCTCCCGTATCCATTCGGCATCAGCACGCAAGCGAGCTAAGTTAGAGGCAATATGGCTATTTCCCTTCGCCATCCTGCAACCGTCCCCAAAGCGCCCGGATAATGACGCCACTTGCATCATCCGGATGAATGCCGGTACCGCAAGCCGCCGCCAATTCACTGCCGGGGTTATGCAGCCCAAACGCATTCCGAATCGCTACGCCAAGGCAAAAGTGGAACTCGACCAGTTCGTCTTCCTCCGCGCTTGCAACTGCCCTGCGCTCGGTGTCGTTCATGATGAGCAAAAGCCAGTCAACAGCCTCGTCAACCGTGCGCGGTGTTCGCAATATCTCGCTACTGAGTGTGCTGACCAAATTTCAGTCAATTTGACCTTCCTTGTTGCCTGGCGACTACTTAGATTGTGTTGTCACGGCTTTGTCACAGGGTTTTCCACAGGACTTGGGGGATAACACCAACTGCGGATTTGAACTACTTGGTAACCGGCCCACGAGGGTGATTGATCACCTTCACGAGGAACTTTGACCGCTCTCCCAGAGCCGGCAATTATGTGGTGGCGTTTCAAAAAACCGGCAATCAGTCCGCCTTGCGCGCTATTCTCCCTGCCGGGAATATGTCCGACCCATGCCTTGCCGCCCTCAACGGTACACGCAAATGGATATTCGTCACGGCTGAGAATATGCGGGATCTCATAATTATCGCCATCGACCTGATAATGCATCGCGGCTTTCCGTTGCTCCTTACGAAGCGTCATGTCCGGGCCGTTGTATGTCAGTACTTTCGGATGCCCGGCCATTTGCGCGTGCCATATGTTGTCGGCAAGCTCACGATGGATGGACCAATCGAATACCAATTCTGGGTACGCCATATTTCCGCCTTTACACCTTGCACTTTAGCCAGTGCGAGTCGGTGATGTTTTTTAAATTATTGCGCACCTTTTCTGTCTAGGCAATATCCTCATTCCCTTACTCGGTCAAAAAATTTCCTTGACACCACCACAACACCAAGCCTAAGCTTTAACCGTGCCGACATATTCGGCGCCGGGCGTGGAAACCCGTTTATCTAGGCGTAAAAAACGCCACTGACCTTAGTGGTTTTTTTATGCGCGTCATTTTTGCATGGCTTTGCCGTGCCTCTTTTATGGCGGGATTGTTTGGGCAGCCGAAAGGCTGGCCGCGCCTAGATGCGGTATTTCCACCCCACTCAATCCCGTCGCCCGTGTTGTGGAAAACATCGGCGGCGGTTATTCATCTTTTCTAGGAATACCGCTATGACCACTCAAACCGCCCAGGGCGAAACCAGCCCAAAAACCGCCGCCTTCGACACCGCTCTCAATGCTTTTTGCGATATTCAGCGCGCACAGGCTGTACTTGCGCTGATCTTAGACAGTTACGTCGAAAGCATTTCCGATGAGAACGTCCTTAACTCGCTGTTTGTTGTCCAGAACGAAATAAATAGCGGGTTCAGCACCTTAGAGCGGTTTATCTGGCCCAAAGACGACTCTACCGCCGACAAGCCGCAAGAAACTGTCGAAGGCGGTGCGGCATGAACGCAATCACAGCAACCCTACCAAGGCTAGATACTCTTTTTGAGTCCGCGCAACGCGCCCACGCCGTGATTTTATTGCTGGCCGAATCCTGTTATTCCCCAGCGTATACTGACACTGTTATTTATTCACTGTGGGCGGTCGAGCGCGAGATTAGGGAAATCAAAGAGAGCTTGGACGTCTATTTGGCTGCCAAGATCGATGAGAGTTGGGCAGATTATCCATTTCCGGCCACCACCGACAAGCCGCAAGAATTCACCGAGGTCGAGCGCTGGGCAGACAACCACCTGCAAGCCGCCG
>NZ_PIZT01000037.1:0-9668 GCF_002834115.1 Methylomonas sp. Kb3
GGTCAGTCTGACCGCTATGGCGGCTCAACAGCATCTGGTATGCCGCAAGCAATAGCATAAACAGCGTGACATTTTGTTCTTTGGCTAAAGCGCGAATACCATCAACCAAGACTTGCGGAATTTCGAAATTAAAATTAGCACCTCGATATGTCATCATCGCAGGCCGAGGATGATCGATGGGCAATTCTAATATGCTCGGCGCTCCGGCCAGTTTGTCCTGCCAGTAGGCCACTTGCCGCGCCAGTTCTTCATCAACCAACCACCGCCGTTGCCAACAGGCGAAGTCCGCATATTGAATCGCCAACTCCGGTAAAGGCGAGAACTGCTTTTGGCTAAAGGCATGGTAGAGCGCAGTAAACTCTCGCACCAATACCATTGATGACCAACCGTCGGAAACAATGTGGTGCATGGTTAGCATCAAGATATGATCCCGGCATTCGACGCTATCGGACAGCGCCAACAACGAAACACGCAGCAGCGGCCCGTTCGCCAGATCGAAAGGCTTGCCCGCTTCCTCGCGGCATATTGCTTGCCACGGCGATTGATGTTCCTGATAGCCTGTGAAATCCATTCTCTCAATGGTAAGCGACAAGCTCGGCAGAATTTTCTGCATGGGTTCGCCGTCGTCGGCCAGCGTAAACACGGTTCGTAAGGCTTCGTGGCGTCTGACAATTTCTTGGATGCTTTTCTGCAAGGCCGCTATATTCACTGGCCCACTCAGTCGTAACGCTACCGGGATGTTGTAGAACGGACTGTCTGGCTCCAGTTGATCCAAAAACCATAGGCGTTGCTGGGAAAAGGATAGCGGGATGGCGTCGGGGCGCGAGGTTAGCATAATAGCCGGAAATCTCGGTTTTGCGCTCGTGTCGATTAAACCGGCATCAACTCTTTCTGCCAATTCCGCCACATTGCCGGTTTCAAACAAGACGCGTAATGGTAAGTCAATAGCAAAACGTGCCGCTATTCGTGACACTAACTGCGTCGCCAATAGCGAATGTCCTCCCAAATCAAAGAAATCATCACCGACACCGACTTTTTCAACACCGAGGACTTCCTGCCAAATATCAGCCAGACGTTGCTCGGTTTCTGTTCTCGGAGCGATATATTGCTTAGCCAACTGCTCCGTCATATCAGGGGCAGGCAAGCGCTTCCGATCCAACTTGCCGTTGGCGCTCAACGGCATGGCTTCCAGCATCACGAAGGCGCTAGGCACCATGTAATCAGGCAAAGCCTGCCTCAGTTGCGCTTTCAAATCATCAAGGGGCAACGTGCCGAGTTGGTCTTCGACGAGATAAGCGACCAGACGCTTATCGCCCGGCTGATCTTCCCTTGCCAACACCACGGTTTCCTTGATGTCGGAATACGCCAGCAATTGCGCTTCAATCTCGCCCAGCTCTATCCTGAAACCTCTGATCTTGACCTGATGATCAATGCGCCCCAGATAGTCGATGTTGCCGTCCGTCCGGTAACGCACCAAGTCGCCGGTTTTGTACATCCGGCTTCCGACCTGGCCATAAGGGTCGGGAATGAACTTGTCGGCGGTCAAGCCTGGCCGATTCAGATACCCGCGCCCCAAACCGATGCCGGCAATATGCAGTTCGCCTGGCGTACCGACGGGTACCGGATTGAGATTTCTGTCCAGGATGTACAGACTGATATTGGCAATCGGCTTGCCGATAGGAATCGCGGTTTCCTGGCAATCGACCGGGCAGGCCCAGTAGCTGACATCGACCGAGGCTTCGGTCGGGCCGTACAGGTTGTGCAGGCCGGCCGGCGATTTTTGCTGGAAGCGTTGCACCAGATCGGCCGGCAGGGCTTCCCCGCTGCAGATCACCCGTTTCAAGCTTGTGCACTGTTCTACGTCCGGCGTATCGACGAAGGCTTGCAGCATCGACGGCACGAAGTGGATGGTGGTGATATTTTCGCGGCGTATCAGTTCGATCAGGCCCTGGCTGTCTTTGTGCAGTTCCGGTTTGGCTACCACCAATCGAGCGCCGCTCATCAACGGCCAGAAGAATTCCCAGACCGAGACGTCGAAGCTGTAGGGGGTTTTCTGCAGCACGCTGTCGCCGCCGTCCAGTCGGTATTCCGCCTGCATCCATTGCAGCCGGTTCAAGATGCCTCGATGCGGTACGCCGGCGCCTTTGGGTTGGCCGGTGGAACCGGAGGTATAGATGCAGTAGGCTAGATTCTCGGGCCGCAAGGCCACATGCGGATTGGCGGCAGAATAGTTTTCGAGTTGCGTCCAGTCTCCGTCCAACCGAAATACTCGCGCGGAACCGAAATGACGACCGGCGAATTTGCTCTGGGTCAGCACCACCGGCGGCGCGATGTCGCTCAGCATGAATGTCAACCGCTCCTCGGGATACTGCGGATCGAGCGGCAGATATGCCCCACCGGCCTTCAATATCCCCAACAGGCCAATCACCATTTCCAAGGAGCGTTCGATGCAGATGCCCACCAGCACATCCGGGCCGACGCCTTGGGCGATCAGATAATGCGCCAGTTGATTGGCTTGGGCGTTCAGCTCAGCATAGCTCAAGCTTTGGTCTTCGAACGTCAACGCAATAGCATCGGGGGTTTGTTCGGCTTGGGCTTCGAACAGCTGGTGGATGCAGCGATCTTGGGGATAACCCACCAGCACATCCGGGCCGACGCCTTGGGCGATCAGATAATGCGCCAGTTGATTGGCTTGGGCGTTCAGCTCAGCATAGCTCAAGCTTTGGTCTTCGAACGTCAACGCAATAGCATCGGGGGTTTGTTCGGCTTGGGCTTCGAACAGCTGGTGGATGCAGCGATCTTGGGGATATGCCACTTCGGTGGCGTTCCACTCGTGGAGAACTTGCCGACGCTCGGCCTCGGTCAGCGTCGGCAAGTGACCCAGTTTGGCTTGCGGCTGTTCGGCAAACCCGTTCAGCAGTTGTTGCAGATGCGTCAACATCCTCTCGACACGGCCTTCGGTAAAGCGGCTGACGTCGTGATTGATCTCCAGCAGCAGCTGTTGGCCGGGGAACACCGTCAGCGTCAAGGGATAGTTGGTGGGGTCGTTGCCGACGACTTCGTCGATTTTGAGCGGGCCGCCGATCTCCATCAGGGCCTGGTCGAGCGGATAGTTTTCGAACACCAGCAGGCTGTCGAACAGATTTTGACCTCGGCCAATGTCCGAGCCGTTCTGGATTTGCAACAGCGGGGCGTATTCGTAGCGGCGCATCTCCTGATTTTGTTCGAACAAGTCCCGCAGCCAGTCGTCGATTTGATTTTCCGGCTTGATTCTGACTCGCATCGGCAGCGTATTGATGAACAGGCCGACTTGTTCTTCGATGCCGGTCAGTTCCGCCGGCCGGCCAGAGACGGTGATGCCGAACACCACGTCTTCGCTGCCGCTGTAGTGGCTGAGCAGCAATCCCCAGGCGGCTTGCGCCAAGGTGTTGAGGGTCAGTTGCCGCTGTTTGACGAAGCTTTGCAGACATTGGGTTTCGGCTTCGCTGAGCAGCAGGCTTTGTTTTTGAACTTTGCCCGCCAGACGATGGCCGCCGGGGGCCAGGTCGGTGCCCAATACGGTCGCGGCTTCGAAGCCCGCCAGGCTTTGCCGCCAGTAGCTTTCGGCGGCGTCTCCATCCTGGCGTTGCAGCCAGGCGATGTAGTCGCGATAGGGTTTGACGGCCGGTAGGTTCGGTCTTTCGCCGCGCTGCAATGCATGGTAAATCGCGAAGACTTCCTTGATCAGCAATGGCATGCTCCAGCCATCCAACAGGACGTGGTGGTAGCTCCACAGCAGGTAGTGCTGTTCGTCGGTACCAGTTGCCAAGGCGAGACGCATCAACGGCGCGCGGCTAAAATCGAAGCCTTGCGCGTGATCGATGGCTTGCAGTGTTTGCCATTGTTGTTGGCGTTCAGCTTCTGTTAGGTGCCGCCAATCATGCTCACTGATCGGCAATCTCGCCTGTTTGTCGACGATTTGCAGCGGTTGCTCCAAGCCCTGAACCTGGAAACGGGTACGCAGGATGGCGTGACGTTCCAATAGTTGTTGCCAGGCCTGCTGGAAGACAACGGCATCGAATTTGCCGGTCAGCCGGCAAGCCAGTTGAATGCGGTAGACGTTGGAGTTGGGCTCGTACAGGCTGTGGAACATCAGGCCGTGTTGCAGCGGCGCCAGGGGGTATAGGTCGTCGATCTGCCGCGGCGGCAGGTTCAGAGCACCTAATTGGCTTTGCGTTAGCGCCGCCAGCGGGAAGTCGGATGGCGTGTAGCCGCCATTGCCGGCTTGCGTACAGTGGGCAATCAAGGTTTGCAGCTGTTGCAGGTAGTTGCCGGCTAGGGTTTCCAGCGTGGCACGGCGGTAGCGCTCGCGGCTGTAGCGCCAGCTCAGTCGCAAGCAGCCGTCCTGGATGCTGCTAACCACGTCCAGTTCGTGAGCGCGTTCGCCGGCCGGATCGTAGCAGGAGCCGACGCCGTCGGCGCTGACCTGAAACAAGGCGTCACCGGCCAATGCGGTGTCGAGTTGCCCCAGGTAGTTGAAGATGATACGCGCCGGTGGTATACCGGCCAGGGTTTGCCTAAGTTCTGCATCATCCGACAGGTAGCGTAGCAGGCCGTAGCCGATACCGTGAGCCGGGACCGCACGGCTTTGTTCCTTGATGCTTTTCAGGCTTTGCGCCAAGTCGTCGCCACTGTCGATCGTCAACAGCAAGGGGTATACGTTGGTAAACCAACCGACCGTGCGCGAGACATCCAGATCGTCTGCCAGATGTTCACGACCATGACCTTCGCGGTCGATCAGCAATGTGGTTGTTGAAACGGCCCCTATACCACCATTGTCATTGGCGCTGATCCAACCGCGCAGCGTCAGCGCCAACGCGGTCAACAACACTTCGTCGATTTGGGTGCGGTAGGCGGCCGGCACTTCTTGCAGCAAGGCGCGAGTTTGCTCGGCATTTAACGCGACGACGACCGCCTCTTCCAGCTCCACCCGGTTAGCGCCGGCCGGTTCATCGACCGGCAGCGTTTGTGCCTGTTTGCGGCGCGGATCCCGCCAGTAGCCGGTGTCCAAGGCTAATTCGCCGCTCCGTGCCAATGCTTGCAGGCGTTCGGCCCAGTATTGGAAGGCGGTGGTTTTGGCGAGCAGTTGTATACATTCTCCCGCCAATTTTTGTCGGCAGGCCAGATTCAGATCTTCCAGCAGGATGCGCCAGGAGACGCCATCCACCACCAAGTGATGAATGGCGATCAGGATTTGACTGCCACCGTCGCCCATGTCGAACCACACGGCGCGCAGCAACGGCCCTTGGCTCAGGTCGAGCGAGGCCTGGCATGCGCCGGCTTTCGCCTGTAACCGTTCGCTGCGTTGTTCGGCGGCAACGGCGGACAAATCGCAGTATTCGAGGATATTGTGCGTTTCCTCGGCCAAGTTGGTTTGCAACCACTGACCCGGTTGTTCCGTAAAGCGCATCCGCAGGGCATCGTGCTGGATCAGCAGTTTGTGCAGCGCGGCTTCGAACACCGCCGGCGTCAGATCGGGCTTGATGCTCAGCATCAAGGCTTGGTTCCAGTGCTGCGGCTTGCTTAGGTTCCGCTCGAAGAACCAATGCTGGATCGGCGTCAACGGCAGCTCGCCCGTGACTAATCCTTGCTCGGCGACGGCACGGCTAGCGGTCTCGGCAACCGCCGCCAGTTCGGCGATGGTCTGTTGTTGGAACAGTTGTTTGGGGGTGACGACGATGCCGGCTTGCCGGGCGCGGCTGACCACTTGGATGCTGAGGATGGAGTCGCCGCCCAGTTCGAAGAAGTTGTCGTGGCGACCGATGCGTTCGACGGCCAACAGTTGTTGCCAGATTTGGATCAACGCCGCCTCGACCGGCGTTTGCGGCGCAGCGTATTCGGCGTTCGATAATCCGCTCCAGTCCGGGGCTGGCAGTTTCTTCCTGTCCAGTTTGCCGTTGGCGCTGATCGGCATGGCATCCAGAATCACGAAGGCGCTAGGCACCATATAATCCGGCAGAGTCTGTTTCAGTCGGACTTTTAAGTTGTCCAATACGGCCGCGTCTTGGCCGGCGGCCGGCTCGCTGAACACTAGATAGGCGACCAGTTTTTTGTCGCCCGGCTGATCTTCCCGCGCCAACACCACGGCTTCTTTAACGTTGGGCTGGTCCAGCAGTTGCGCTTCGATTTCGCCCAGCTCGATGCGGAAGCCGCGGATTTTAACCTGGTGGTCGATGCGACCCAGAAACTCGATGGCACCGTCGGTGCGGTAGCGGGCCAGGTCGCCGGTTTTGTAGAGTCTGCCGCCATCGGCCCGGAACGGGTCGGGGATGAAACGTTCGGCGGTCAATTCCGGACGCCACAAATAGCCGCGCACGATACCGGCGCCACCGATGTAGAGTTCGCCGGCCACGCCGACCGGCAGAGGTTGGCCGAATTGATCCAGAATGTACAAGCGGACGTTGCCGATCGGCCGGCCGATGGATAGAGGCCGGTCGAGATCATCCAAACTCGCTTGATAGATGCTGCTCCACACGGTGGCTTCGGTCGGGCCGTATTCGTTGTAGAGTTTGGTTTGCGGCAAGATGTCGAAATGGCGCTTGACGACGTCGGTCGCGCAGGCTTCGCCGGCGACGATGGCGGCCTTCAGGCTGTGCAGTTTTTCCGGTGCTTGTGCCAGCAGCAAGGCGTACAGCGACGGCAGGGCCAGCAAGTGTGAAACTTGGCGGCGTTCGATCAGGGCCGCCAGTTCGGCCGGGTCCTTGCCGGCCTCGCCGGCCGGCAGGCACAGACAACCGCCCTGCCCCAGCGTCCAGAAGATGCCGGCCACTGAGCTGTCGAAGGCGAACGACGACAGGAGCAGGTAGGCCTTAACCGGGTCGGAATAATGAGCGAAACGGGCTGCAGTCGAATGCACCGCATTGCGATGCGTCACCGCCACACCCTTGGGTTGGCCGGTCGAACCGGAGGTATAGATGATATAGGCCAGATCCAGCGGGTGGTTGCGCGGTTCGGGGTTATGACTTGGACTGGCGGCGATGACCGACCAATCGCTGTCAAGGCATAGCGTTGTTAATACCACCCTGCCCCGGCCAACAACGCCGTCCGTAGGGTACGCACCTCGTACCTGTTCGGCGCCAAAACCGGATTCAGCCAAGGTACGCGGTGCGTACCCTACGCCGCTATCATTTCCCGCCAACATCTCCGTCAAGCCTTGCCGGGTCAGCAGCAGCTCGACGCCGGCGTCGGCCAACATATAACGCAGCCGTTCCTCGGGATAATGGGGGTCGAGCGGCACGTAAGCGCTGCCGGCTTTCAGGATGCCGAGCAGGCCGACCACCATCTCCGGCGACCTTTCGATGCAGATGCCCACCAGCACGTCCGGGCCGACGCCTTGGGCTATCAGGTAATGCGCCAACTGGTTGGCTTTGGCGTTCAGTTCGGCGTAGCTCAAGCACTGATCTTCGGACGTCAATGCAATGGCATTAGGAGTTTGTTCGACCTGGGCTTCGAACAGCTGGTGGATGCAGCGATCTTGGGGATAAGCCACTTCGGTGGCGTTCCACTCGTGGAGAACTTGCCGACGTTCAGCTAGAGTAAGAATAGTAACTGATCGCAAAGATTGCTCTGGATTTTGCATCAACGTATCGGTCAATGCTTCAATTGCTGTAAGCACATAGTCGGTAATCCGCCCAGGCTCCACACCGCTAACACATTGTGCAGTCAAACCGAAACCATTACCGAAATCGTCGACCGATAAGGTAATCGGGTAGTTGCTGCGTTCTTCGCCACCAATCAATATACGCATGCCATCCCAAACACCATCGCTAGTCGATGTGTCAGGTTGTAAACTATGTCGATAGTTCAACAACGTCGTAAACAACGGCGTAGTTCCCGTTACTCCACTGCATCGCTGAGCAAGTGGAAGTGGTGCCTGCTCGTGGGTCAACAGATCGATTAAATTTCGATAAGTGTCGGCAACCATTTGCCTCACACTATTGCTACCGGCATTAATACGAATCGGCAAAGTATTAATAAACATACCCAAGGCGCTATCTGCACCAGCCGAGCCTTGTAATCGACCGGTCAGCACGGTACCGAACACCACATCATCGCGACCGCAGCATTGCGCTACGACTCGCGCCCAAACCAGATGAAACAAAACGGCTGCACTCACACCAGATTGCCGACATACTCCTTTAATTTTTTCGGCCAAGGTATCAGGCAACCTTACACTGACTTCGTGAATTTCGTTAACACTCTTAATGTCAATCAAACCAAACGGCGCAGTGGGTTCGGTAATATCGGCCAATTGTTTACGAAAATACGCCTCATGTGCTTCCGTCGAAATCGAGCGTAACTGCGCAATAAAATTGCGGTAAGGCAGAGCTGGTGATAACTCGCTGCCTCGATTTTGAAGCAGTAAGTGAATCTCGGCAATGATGAATTCCAAGCTAATATGATCGCAAACGATGTGGTGGCTCAGCAGCCCCAATAAACATTCGCCCGACTGCTGATCGACAATGACATACGCCGCCAACAACGGTGCTTCCTGCAAATTCAAACGCAGTCGATGAGGATCGGTAAAGTCCAGTAATTGCTGCAAAGCTTCACCGTCTTCTCGCAAACTGAGTTGTTCGACCCGCAATGGAGCTTGCCTGAGTACCACTTGCACCGGTTGCAGCAAGTCTTGCCAGAACATCGCGCTACGTAAAATATCGTGTCGATCAATCACACTCTGCAAGGCGTCGAGAAATTGATCCAAAAAATCACGGTTCTCGAAGGAAAGCACTGTACGCAGCAAATAGGTATCACCTTGTGTATCGAGTAGATGATGGAACAATATGCCTTCTTGCAGCGGTGCCAGCGGATAAATATCCTGAATATTCGTGGCACCTTGTGGAACTTGCTCGACGATGCTATCGATTTGCTGCTGAGACAAGTCGATTAGCGTCAACATGTCCGGGGTGATTTTTAACGGAGGCAAATCGTCAAACATCGATGACGCCCAAGACCCATCCCCGCCTCGACTGCCTTCCAACGCTGCCAGCAAATCCAATTTATGCTGGCGCAGTAGCGCAATCGTATCGGCATCCATCACACCTTGCGGAGCTCGTATCACCAACTCGCCATCCTCGGCCGCGACACTGATATTTTTATCCTTTATACGGGCGAACACCTGTTCCAAACTCATATTCTAAACTCCTCGGTTACCGTGTTATTGCCTTGTTCAAGCCGCGAATTAATCAGGTTTGGCGGTATATCAATATTGGAGACTAGAATCTGTTTGTCGACAACAGTCTGAGCCATCGCCGATATCGTGGGCGAAGTAAACACCGTGCGCACATCAGCGAAAAGATCACGTTCTCGCAAACGTTGAATCAGTGTAATTGCCTGCAACGAATGACCGCCCATCTCAAAAAAATGATCGTGACGGCCTATGGGCCCGAAGCCAAACAATTCCTGCCAAACATCAGCAATGGCGATTTCAATCTCACCTTGAGGTTCTTCATATTCGCGCTTAAGCATTATCCCGTTATCGGGTCTCGGCAAGCGCTTCCGATCCAACTTGCCGTTGGCGCTCAACGGCATGGCTTCCAGCATCACGAAGGCGCTAGGCACCATGTAATCAGGCAAAGCCTGCCTCAGTTGCGCTTTCAAATCATCAAGGGGCAACGTGCCGAGTTGGT
>NZ_PIZT01000036.1:0-3510 GCF_002834115.1 Methylomonas sp. Kb3
CACCGCATCAATACAGGTGTTCAGATTGTTTTTGATGACATTGAAATCACCGTTGTAGGTGTCGGTGATTTTGGCGGGGATCGCGCCTTTAGAGATGTTGTCCACGTACTCGGCCGCCACGTTCAAGGGTCCGATCACCGCATCCAGCGTGTTATTGACGCCTTGGACGATTTTCCGGTAGTCACCTTGGTATTGGCTGGCGTCGGCGCGGGTGGCTAAGCGGCCTTCGATAGCGGCTTTTTCCAAGGCCACCGCTTCGGCCACCATGCTGGAAATCGCGTCGATACAGTTGATCAGGTTGTTTTTGATGGTGTTGAAGTCGCCGTTGTAGTGGTCGGTGATTTTCGCCGGAATCGCCCCGCGCGAGATGTTATCCACGTACTCGGCAGCCACGTTCAAGGGCCCGATTACCGCATCCAGCGTGCTGTTGACCCCTTCGACGATTTTGCGGAAATCGCCTTGGTGTTTCGTGGCATCCGCGCGGGTCGCCAAGCGACCTTCGACGGCAGCGGTCGATAACATATTGGCATCGGCCACCAGGGCGTTCACCGCATCAATGCAGGTGTTCAGGTTGTTTTTGATGACATTGAAATCACCGTTGTAGGTGTCGGTGATTTTGGCGGGGATCGCGCCTTTAGAGATGTTGTCCACGTACTCGGCCGCGACGTTCAAAGGTCCAATCACGGCGTCCAGCGTGTTGTTGACGCCTTCGACAATCTTGCGGTAATCGCCTTGGTATTGGCTGGCGTCGGCGCGAGTGGCTAAGCGGCCTTCGATGGCGGCTTTTTCCAGCGCAGCGGCTTCGGCCACCATGTTGGAGATCGCGTCGATGCAGTTGTTCAGATTGTTTTTGATGGTGTTGAAATCGCCATTGTAGGTGTCGGTGATTTTCGCCGGAATCGCCCCGCGCGAGATGTTGTCCACGTACTCGGCGGCGACGTTCAAGGGGCCAATCACGGCGTCCAGGGTGTTGTTGACGCCTTCGACAATTTTGCGGTAATCGCCTTGGTACTGGCTGGCGTCGGCGCGGGTGGCTAAGCGGCCTTCGATGGCGGCTTTTTCCAAGGCAGCGGCTTCGGCCACCATGCTGCTGATCGCGTCGATACAGTTGTTCAGATTGTTTTTGATGGTGTTGAAATCACCGTTGTAGGTGTCGGTGATTTTCGCGGGGATCGCGCCTTTAGAGATGTTGTCCACGTACTCGGCCGCGACGTTCAAAGGTCCGATCACCGCATCCAGGGTGTTGTTGACGCCTTCGACAATCTTGCGGAAGTCGCCTTGGTGTTTCGTGGCATCCGCGCGGGTTGACAGGCGGCCTTCGACGGCTGCTTGCGACAGCATGGCGGCATCATTTACTAAAGCCTTGATGTTATTGCGAACTAAATCTATGGTTTCATTGATAAATCGCTTTTTGCCAGGCAATTTTTCAACATCGGCTTCGAGATTACCTTTGCCAAACTCCATGAAACACTTTATGGCCATTTTTTTCACAGCAATATGACCGTTAACCATGTCGTTAACGCCTTTGGCGACGGTCTTGAAACTACCGTGGAATTTTTGTTGATCAACCACTACATCAATATCGCCTTTTTCATGTTCAGCGGCCATATGATCCATCTCGGCTAATAGCGCTTTGATGTTATCGCTCAACTGCTTCATATTGGCCATAACACTGCTGTTATCGCCGGCTTTGAGTTGAATAACGGTGGTCAAATCCCCTTGCGAGATTTTATAAGCCAAATCCGCAACAAAATCCGGTTCGCCACCCAATTGCCGTGTCAGGGTTCGGGCAATGAAAAAACCCAAGGTGCCGATAGCCAGTATCGTTAGCGCTGTAATAATGACGGAAATGGTAATGGCGCTGGACTGAATCGAAACTGCTTCGTTCGATGAGTTTTTACCCAGACGCTGGTTATATTCGCTATGATTTTTGAACGCATCCAACAGCTTATCAACCACAGGCTGATTGCCCATCATCACAGTTCGGGCTTCGGCATTTTTATTCTGCCTGGATAAATCACGAATTTTGAGCCGTAATTTGTCGTATTCCGCCAAACTAGCTTTATCGTCCTGTAACAGTTTTTTGTCCTCATCATCGGTCAAAAGCTTTTCATAGTCGCTCAAAAGCTTATCGATATTCGCGCGTTTTTCGTCGATTTCTTGCTCGACGCCGGCCATGGCCGTATCGTCGGTTTCCGTTAAATGCTGCCAGACGTGCGCGCGGACTCCGGATATCTCCCCAACAATATCGTTAAGCAACAACACACTAGGCAAGGTATTGATAGTATTGAAGTTGGTGGCGGTATACACTTTGTCGATCTGCACATAGTTGAAGCCGGCCAGACCAGCCAAGCCCAACACAGCGGAACCGATTAATAACAACAAACGTTGTGTGACTGTCATTTTTTTAACCCTCATGCAATTTAAAATTTTGATTCGCTCACGCGCTCCGTAAGTACCGCATCCTCTAAAAGCGCGGACTTCAAGTCGCCACGCTGCCAACTTCCCTTTTAGTCGCCAGTAGATTATTAACCAGGCCTTTAAACTCCCTGATTCCGTGATTCCCGCGTAAGCTGAAGTCCAGCGTGAAAACTGGGTTTGCGCTTACACGGGAGCGACGATATTTGAGGGCAGGGTTAATAAAAGTTGATACCAGCTTTTTCTAGCTCATAAAAACCAGCTTGAGATGGCTCCGATTTTATAAATGTGCTTGTTTTTTTAACGTCACAATGGCAACACTGACTTGGCTGGAGGCCAATGCAAACGCGCTGCCCGCATCTAACAAGGACTCGGCGGTTTCATATTGGCCACTATTAATCACCTCGGCCACTTTTCCGGCTTCGCGATGAAACTGCGCATGTTTATGCAGACAGTCCTGAAAACCCGACAAATGTTTGTATTGCTTTTGACCGCCACCGTGCAACCATTTACCCAACTTGCAGCAATCGTCCCGGCCAATGGTGACGGCATCCATGTGCTCGTGTTGGCTGATACCCCGGCGCAGTTTCACCTTCCACTCGCTGTGCGCTTGAATGGCGGCATCCAAGTCAATGGCGTCATCCTCTGTGGTTTTCGCACTTGCCTGTTTCGCACTTTCTGAGCGACGCGATGTTGTTTGGGTTGCAGAGCGGCTAGCAGCATGTCCGGAAGAGGTGATTTTGAAAAAGCTCATCAAACTTTGTAGTTGTTCCGTTTGCCCCATCATTTCTTCCGCAGTAGCCGCCAACTGTTCGCTGGCGGATGCATTCTGCTGAGTAATCTGATTCATCTGGTTCATGGCATTGTTAACTTGGCTGACACCGGCGGATTGTTCTTGGGAGGCGGCGGCAATCTCCTGCACCAAGTCGGAGGTTCTGGCTATGCTGGGTACGATTTCATCCAGCAGCTTGCCCGCACTTTCCGCAGTCTCGACGCTGTTTTCGGCCAACTCGCCAATCTCCTGCGCCGCCACTTGGCTGCGCTCGGCCAGCTTGCGCACTTCCGCCGCCACCACCGCAAAGCCTTTGCCGT